>QJXZ01000053.1 GCA_003248125.1 Gammaproteobacteria bacterium
CGCGGGCCGTGAAGCCGACATCGTCAGCCTGAATTTCAACAATCGCAGGGGTGTGATCGGACCCGATGGTGTCAAGACATCATCGGCTAGTGAGACCGACCGTAAGATCGGCTGGGTGAAGGAGGGAGCGGGCGATCGCTTCGGCGCGCTCGAGATCGAGATCGGCGCGTACTTCACGTTCGTCACGGACACGGCTACGCCGATGGTCGAGATGTTCGCGCAAACCTTCGGCCTCACGCCCGATGAGATGCGCGTTCATCCGCATGCGCTGTTCGGTAGTGTCGATGCCATCTGCGAAGAGCTCGAGCGTCGCCGCGCGCGCTATGGCATCTCCTACGTGACCGTATCCGAAGATGCGATGCAGCCGTTTGCGCCGGTCGTGGCGAGGTTGACGGGGAAGTAGAGGAAATTATCCCCAATTTCCGGCTACTCGGAGTTCTCGAGATCGCGATCGGGGGCATCGGTTGCCTGGCCCGGCTCCGAGGCCCGCGCTGGCTCTGCCCCACCGTCGAAGTCGTCGGCGCCCTCGAAGGGATCGATGGCGGCCGCTTCGATGCCGATGTGAAACGCTGCGTAGCCCGGCAGCACGACCTGATTGAGCGCCATGCCGAGCACCCGACCTTTGTAAGGCGAAAGCACCTCACGCATATCGTTGGTGATCGGGTCGGTTACCGTGCCGAGGCGGTCGCCCTCGTCGACGCGCGCGCCGAGGCGAACATCGGCTAACAACACGCCACCGCCGTTCACGCGCACCCATCGCGATTGGTAATAGACCGGCGGTGGCTCGCGCCACAGCGTGTTGCGCTTGTACATGCCGAGCGCTGCGAGCGCATTGTGAATGGCGCGAGTGCCCTGCCGCACCTCCTTGTCCTGGATACGCAGTGGTTCGCCGGCTTCCAAGGTCACTGCCGGGATGCCGGCTTCAGTGGCCGCGCGGCGCAAAGTGCCGGATCCACCTCGGTTGTGCAGGATCACCGTGGAGCCGAAACGCCGCGATAGTTCGAGCACGTCGAGATTGGTGAGGTCACCGCGCAGTTGCGGCAGATTGGTGCGATGGAAGGAGCCGGTGTGAATGTCGACCAAGAACGAGCAGCGCAGCACGACGTCGTTGAACAACGAGAAGGCGATGCGCGATGCGGAGCTGCCGTTGCGCCGACCCGGGAAGTAGCGATTGAGGTCGCGGCGGTCGGGTAGGTAGCGAGTTCCACGCCGGAAGCCGTCCAAATTGACGATCGGCACACCGATGACAGCGCCGTTCAAGCGGTTCGGGTCCAACGAGTGGAACACGCGGCGGACCACCTCGAGGCCGTTGTGCTCGTCGCCGTGCACGACACCGGTGAGGCACATGACCGGCCCGGGGCTGGTGCCGTTCGCGACCAGCACGGCCCGCGGATTCTCCTGGCCATCGTAATTGGCGCCGGGCGACCAAGTCAGCGTGGCGGTCGTGCCCGCGGCCACGGTGGTGCCGAGCAAGTGGAGGGCTGGCATCTCGACGGCTTCGGCAACTGCCGACGTGTCCGCGGTACCGGTGGTCGCGCTCTCCGCGGCATACGGCGCGCACGGCGCAAGCGCCGCCATCAGCAGGCCGAGGCGGGCAGCCGGCGCGAACGAGGCTCCGTTGAATCCTTGACGCAACATCAGAAACCGTGAGTAACCGGCTGAATTATATACACGAGTCCGATGATGCCCAGCTACCGGGCGGGTCGCCCAATTGGCCCGTTCGTCCGCTCGGTAGACCGCTACAGCCGCGCCGCCCGTCTAGGTGACCTTGGCAAATTTGATCGGCAACCGCGTCAGCCCGCGCAGCACGAGGCTCGGGTGGTAGTGCAGATCGGTCCGGTCGGCGGCGAATGCGAGATCGCGTACGCGGCGCACCAAGATGTGGAACGCCTGCGTCATCTCCTCGCGCGCTAGATTCGCGCCGATGCAATGGTGCACGCCGGCACCGAAGGCGAGATGCGTACCGACGTTCCGCCGCTGCGCGTCGAGCGCGTCGGGACGCGTGAACTTGGCGGGATCGCGATTGGCCGCGGCGAAGCGCAGCATGACACGCGCTCCTTTCGGAAGCTTGACGCCGGCAAGCTCGGTATCGCGACTGACGATGCGGAATAACCCCTGCACGGGCGATTCGAGGCGCAGCACTTCGTTGGCGAAGGCGCGCGCTTGACGATGATCGGCATCGTCGTTCAACAGTGCTTGTACGTTGTCTGGGTGCTCGATGAGGCGCCGAATGCCCGCAGCCAGACCGTTGGTGGTCGTCTCGTTGCCGGCAACCATGAGCTGCGAGCAGAGCGACAACTTCTCCGGTAGCGACAACCCATCGCCGCACTCGTCGCGAGCCTGTTCGATGTGCGTCAGCAGATCGGCGCGAGGCTCCGACGCGCGCGCTTCGAGTTCTGCTTTGAAATATCGTTGAAACTCGACGAGCAGTTCCGCGCACGCGATCTGGCGTTCGTCACTGACCATCATGCCGAGCGGCTCGACCGCCGCGTCGGACCATTCCTTGATCTTCGGCGCCATCGCCCGCGGGATTCCCAACATGTCGGCAATGATGCGAACCGGAATCGGTATCGCGAAATCTTGCACGGCATCGCATTGGCATCGATCGATGAATGCGTCGATCACCTCGTCGACGATGGTCCGGATGGCGCCGGTGAGCTGCTCGATGCGACGTGGCCGGAAAGGCTCGTCCATGAGCTTGCGGATTCGCGTGTGTGCCGGCGGATCGTTGGTAGCGAGCGTGTCGACGATGGGCCATCCCCGGCGACGGATCTCGAGCGCTTACTTCGGTGGCGGTCTTATGTCGTCGAGCGTTTGACTACCGACGCTCGAAAACGTCGCTGTGTCGCGCAAGATCTCGCGCATCAATCGATAGTTGCCGACGATGTAGAAGCCGAGCCGACCGTCGAAGAAGAGGGGTTCGTCGTGCAACGCATGATGGTACGCATCTGGATCGTTCTGTGTCTCGGCATCGCCGAGGCTGTGTTCGCGCAGGAGGTCCACGCCCCGACTATAGCGAGGCGTTCGCCTCGCACCAAGGCGGTGTATGCTGCCCGTGGAAAGCGAGGGAGGCCGAAAATGAGTGACGTTGTTGCGAAACTGGTTGCCGCGTTGGGCGAGGAAAGCGTGCTGACCGGCGACGACGTAAAGAACCGGGCGGCTGGTATCTGGCGATCCGAAGGGATTCGTGCGAAGGCTCTGGTACGACCGCGCACGACCGATGAAGTGAGCAAGGCGTTGGCAATCTGCAACTCATTCAAACAGTCGGTGATCGCTCACGGTGGCCTTACCGGTCTGGTTGGCAGTGCGCTCACCACTGATGCGGATGTCGTCGTCTCGCTCGAGCGGATGAACCGCATCGAAGACATCAATACGACGGACAGAACCATGACCGCGCAATCTGGGGTCGTGCTGCAAACTGTGCAGGAGAAGGCCGGCGAGCATGGCCTCATGTTTCCGCTCGATCTCGGCGGCCGCGGCTCGGCCACGATTGGCGGCAACATTTCGACCAACGCAGGCGGTAACCGAGTCATTCGCTATGGTATGACACGCGACATGGTGCTCGGGCTCGAAGCCGTGCTCGCGGATGGCACGGTCGTGTCGAGCATGAATCAGATGATCAAGAACAATGCAGGCTACGATTTGAAGCAACTGTTCATAGGCTCGGAAGGCAGCCTCGGTATCGTCACACGCGCGGTGCTGCGGCTGCGCGAGAAACCGCGCAGCCAGGAAACCATGATCGTTGGCATCGAATCGTTCGCGAAGCTCACGGCGTTCTTGAAGACGATGGATTCTGCGTTGGGCGGCACGCTGTCGGCGTTCGAGGTGATGTGGAACGACTACTACAACTTGCTGACCAATCCGCCAGCAACGCATCAGCCACCGATCGCGCAGAACTACCCCTACTATGTGCTCGTCGAGGCGATGGGCGGCGATCCCGAAGGCGATCACGCCAGACTGGAGGCCGCACTTACCGATGCCTACGAGCAGGGCTTGATCGCCGATGCCGCGGTGGCGACGTCCGATGCGCAGCGCGAGCAGATGTGGGCAATGCGCGACGACGTGGTGCAAACCTTTCGATTCGCGCCGATCTTCACCTTCGACGTCAGCATGCGCATCTCCAAGATGGAGGGATACGTGGACGAGGTGAATCGCCGATTGCGGAACCGCTACGCTGAATTCAAGAACTTCATCTTCGGGCACATGGGCGATGGCAATCTGCACATCGTGGTGTCTGTGGGGCCGAATGGCCACGGCGAGCGCGAGCATGTCGAGGCATGCGTGTATGAGCCGCTCGCCAAGATCGCAGGTTCCGTGTCGGCCGAACACGGCGTCGGACTGGAGAAGAAGCCCTATCTCGGCTTGTGCCGGAGTGGAGCCGAAGTCGAGCTCATGCGCAGCTTGAAGCGTGCGCTCGACCCGAATGGAATCTTGAATCCCGGCAAGATATTCGATCTGGCCGCATCATGACGGCATTGCACGACCTGACGCTCTCGGACTTGTGCCGGCGCACGAAAAGCGGCGAGCTTTCGGCGCGCTCGATCACCGAACTGATGCTCGCGCGCATCGACGAGCATGACGACACGTTGCGGGCCTACGTGCTCGTGATGGGTGAGACCGCGCTTGCGGCAGCGGATCGGCTGGATCGCGCGCGTGCGGCAGGTGAGCCCCTCGGCGCTTTGCACGGCGTACCGATTGCACTCAAGGATCTGTTGAGCACGAACGGTGTGGTGACGACTTGTGGCACCAAGGTACTCGCCCAGTGGGTACCCGAGCTCGATGCTACCGTGGTCGAGCGGCTGACCAGGGCCGGTGCCGTGCTGATCGGCAAGGTGAAGCTCACCGAGGGTGCATTCTCGAATCATCATCCGGAGGTGGCTGCGCCGCGCAATCCCTGGCATGCGGACTATTGGACGGGCGTTTCGTCGTCGGGCTCCGGCGTCGCGGTTGCTGCGCGATTGGCGTATGGCGCGATTGGTACCGATACCGGTGGCAGCATTCGGTTCCCGTCGGCGGCATGCGGCGTCGTCGGGCTGAAGCCGACCTACGGTCGAGTTAGCCGGCATGGCGTATTCCCGCTCGCGGATTCGCTCGATCACATCGGACCCATGGCGCGCAGCGTCGAAGACGTCGCTCGCATGCTCGGTGTGCTTGCCGGTCACGATGGTAACGACCCCACGTCGTTGCGCGATCCCGTGCCGAACTACGTTGCGGCGTGCGGTGGCGGTATCGATGGCATGCGGATCGGCGTGGACTGGGCGTACGTGGAGCGCGGCGTGCAAGCCGAGGTGGTCGCGGTCGTGCGACGCGCGCTCGATGCATTGCGGTCGTTGGGTGCCACGATCGTTGACGTAGAGCTCCCCGCGTATGCCGCGCTCGTGCAGGGATGGGTCATCACCTGCGGCGCCGAGTGTGCCCTGGCCCACGCACCGCACTATCCATCGCAGAAGTCGGCCTACGGGCCCGAACTGGCTGCATTGCTGGACACGGGCAGGTCCGCACCGGCCACGGCATACGCCGGTTTGGAGCGCGAGCGCGAACGTTTTCGGGCAGACCTCGATACCCTGTTCACAAACATGGATGCGCTCATCGCGCCGTGCATGCCGTTGTTACCGCCAACGCTCGAATCGATGGCGCAACGAATTGCGTCGACCAGCGAGACGGCCGACTTCATCACGTTCACGGCACCGTTCAACTACTCGGGTCACCCGAGCCTGACGTTGCCAGCCGGCATCACGTCCGGCGGCTTACCGGAAGCCTTTCAACTCGTCGGTCCACGGCTCGGCGAAGCACAGCTCTTGCGCCTCGGGTATGCCTTCGAGCAGGCGCGCGGTTCGATCGCGTATCCTTGAATCGCTAGCAAGCTCGCTCCGACAAAAGGTTGGGGGTACGCCCTGTGGGAGCGACCTTGGCCGTGATTCTCCCACTCCCTACGCAAATGTCATGGTGCCCTGATCGAGGACGACAACGCCGGCTTGATTGGTGGTACGGAACAGACAGGTGTTGCCGTCGACCCACATCGAAATGGTCAATGCATCACCGGGTAGGACCGGCCGTGAGAAGCGGCCATCCATCGACTTGAATCGCTTCGGGTCGCCGCCGCACAGCGTATGCAGCAGCGCGCGGCCGGTGAAGCCATAGGTGCACAGCCCGTGCAGAATCGGCCGGTCGAAACCACCCATCTTGGCGAACGACGGATCCGAATGCAGGGGGTTGCGGTCACCCGACAGGCGATACGTGAGCGCTTGATCCTCACGGGTCTGATAGGTGATCTCGTGATCGGCACGACGATCGGGAAACTCGATCTTCTCCGACGGTCCACGGTCGCCGCCCCAGCCGCCTTCGCCACGGCAAAACAGCGACATTCGCGTTTTCAGCAGCGGCTTGCCGGTCGCGACGTTCTTCGATTCCGACTCGAACTCGACCACCGCGGCATTACCCTTGTCCCAGATACCGGTGACTTTGCCGACGCTTTCGATCTCACCGTCCGGAGGGATCTCGTCGAACATCGTGATGCCTTGGGTGCCATGGACCATCAACGCCGGATTGAATGAACCTATCTTGTCCATCGGCACACCGCCGCCGCCGATGATGACGGCGAACGTGGGCAGTACACGTTGCGGTGTGTCTTTCGTATTTTCGGTAGTGAATGCGAGCTCCTGTGTGCCGGCGCCGACGCCGACGGCGTACAGCAGTGCATCTTTCGAAGTCCAGCTGCGTCGCACCGGTGAACCGAGTGCGCCGACGGCCTCGGGTTTGATGGGCATGATCAATCTCCCTTTGTGGTTGGAACCGTCCTCCGTAAAGGATGGTAGCATCGCCACATGCCGAGCACGCGTCCTCCGGTTGACTACATCGAGCGCACGCGAGCGCAGTACGATGCGCTCGGATATCCACCGTATCAATGGGTACAGGAGCCTGCCCCGCCGCCGTTCGTACCACTCGAAAAGCCGCTTTCCGAATGTAGTGTCGGGCTGATCGGTTCCGGCGGCATCTACGTCTCTGGTCAGATCGCGTTCCACTACAAGGACGATGTCTCGTATCGCATCGTCGATACCAGCACACCGACTCGTGAGCTGCGGGCGACTCACTTCGCATACGATCTCACCGACGCGCGGCGCGACCCCAATGTCGTGTTTCCGCTCGATACGCTGCGCGACGCGGTCGCGCGCGGGCGTCTCGGCGAGTTGTCGCGCCGTGCATACGCGTTCATGGGCGGCATCTATTCGTCGCGAAAGGTACGCAATTTGCTGGCACCGGCGCTCGCCGACCGCGTGCAAGAGGACGAGGTGGATCTCGCGATACTCGTGCCTGTGTGACCCGTGTGCCATCAGTCCGTTGGACTGATCGCGCGGGAGATCGAAGGACGGGGTGTGCCGACTCTCTCGTTCTCGAGTGCGTGGTCGATCACGGCAGCGGTGAATCCGCCGCGTGCGGTGTATCTCGATTTTCCGCTCGGTCATACCGCAGGAAAACCCGAAGCCCCGGATACCAATCGGGCCATTCTCGACGCTGCGCTCGATGCGTTCACGAACATGCGGACGCCCGGCGCGATCGTTAGGCTGCCATTCGAGTGGGCGGATGACGACGCGTGGAAGGACTCGGTGATGCGTCCCAAGGCAAGCGGCGGTGCGCACGCTGACGACCGCGTCGAGCGGTGGAGCACGCCGCAATATCAGACTGACGAGGATCGGCAGCGCGTGGCGGCAGCACCGGACTGTCCGACGTGCGTGTTTCTCGAATGACGGCTCGAGATCGAGCGGCGGACCTACTCGAGTCCGGTGGCCAAGGGTTCGGCCGCGCCATCGACGTGTTTCTGATCGCTCTCATCTCGCTCAACGTCGTTGCCATCATCCTGGAGTCGGTTGCCGAAATCGGTAGTACCTATCGTGGCCAGTTCGATAGCTTCGAACTTTGGTCGGTCGCGATATTCTCGATCGAATACTTGGCGCGCCTGTGGGCGGCGCCGAGTCTGGACGACGCGCGTTTCAGGCACCCGGTGTGGGGCCGGCTGAGATATGCGGTGTCACCGGCCGCGATCGTCGACCTCGTTGCGATCTTGCCCTTCTACCTGAGTCTAATCGTCAGCGTGGATTTGCGGTTCCTCCGCGTAGTACGACTCGTGCGTATCTTCAAGCTGACGCGATACTCGGCTGCCATGAGCGTGATCCTCAGCGTACTCAAGGAGGAATTCAACGCGTTCGTGGGCGCGTTCTTCATCCTGTTCGTGCTGCTCATTCTCGCCGCGAGTGGCATTTACCTGATCGAGCACGAAGTGCAGCCGGACGCGTTCGGCAGCATTCCAGCCGCAATGTGGTGGGCGCTGGTCACGCTCACCACCGTTGGCTACGGCGATGTCACACCGATCACACCCGGTGGACGGGTGTTCGGCGGTCTGATCACGGTCATTGGCGTTGGCATGGTCGCACTGCCCGCGGGCATCCTCGCGTCCGGTTTTTCAGATCAGATTCGCAGGCGGCGCGAGGCATTCAACGCGGAGATCGAGAGTGCGCTGGAAGACGGCGTGATTTCGGAGATCGAAGAAGAGGAACTCGCGGCGCTGCGCAAGCGCTTGCGAATTTCCGCAGCCGATGCCGATGAGGTGTACCGCGCAATCGCGCGTCGACGAGAGAAGATGCAATATTGCCCGCACTGTGGCGAGTCGCTGCTAGGAGTGAAGATCCAAGCCGACTGAAGCATTGCTGTTCGTGCGTGATGCCGCTGGACACACTGAATTCGTTTTGCGCTATGCACGTGGCTACGTGCTGACCGTCTATTGCGCGGCTAGCGTTGAACGTCAGCGACGGTACTGAACGAAAACCGACTTCGTCGCTACTTGATCGTATAGCCCGCGCGCTCGGTAGTTGAATTCCTGTGTCATCCAGTAGGTGCGTGCACATCCATGTGCGTCCGCTTCACGATACACCGCGTCGATGAGCGCTCGACCGACGCCCTGTGCACGCACGTCGGGCGCGACGAACAGATCCTCGAGATAGCAATAGTGGGCCTTCGTCCAGGTCGAGCGGTGAAACAAGATATGTGCGATGCCGATCGCACGATCGGCGTCGTCGACTGCGACTAGTGCGTGATGAAAGTCGGATTCGCGGGCCATCAGCCGCTGCCAAGTGGCTTCGATTACGTCATCCGCAATGGTCGCCTTGTAGAACGCGATATAGCCGCGAAACAATGTCTCCCACACCTTGCGGTCCCTTTCTTCGAGCGGCCGGATGTGGGGTGTCATCGTTCCTCCTTCATGTTGCGTACGGCAGCGTGGATGCTGCCAAACTGGCAACGCTAGCCACGACAAGCGCCGTACGCGCGATCGAGCAATCCGGCAAGCGTTTCGCCGCGGGCATCGATGGGGAATGGTGTCATGCCGGCCGTGAGTAGGTTGCCGGCCGTGTCGAATATGGCATCTATCGCGAAGATGCTCTGACTCGGGTCGTTGCTGATGCCGTAGCGCTGATCGACCAGCCGTACTCGAGTGCCTCCGGCAGTGGTGTCCAGATACGGCGCAGCCATGCCCATCGCGAACCACGCGAAGATGCGTCCCTCTCTGGTTGCGGCCAGCGAATCGAAGAGTGGGTCGTGTTGACGCGGCGCACTGCCCCACTCGATGGGACACGGTTCCCACATCGAGACGAAGCCGGCGTAATCGGCAGTCGCGGACTGCGCGACCACTCGGCGATAGTGGATCTGTAGCACGGTAGGATAGGCGTGCACCGTGGTGTCGCGAATGCCCTGTGCCGCAAGGTCCTCGCGTGCGTAGTCGGCTGCTGCGGTGTTCAACTGCCAGCCCCATCCGATATAGGCGGTGGAGACGAAGAGTCCCGTCAGACTGGCCGCAGCCGCTCGCCAATGCCCGGCCCAGCGCCACGCAAGGGCGATGCCAAAGAACAGCATCAGCGTGTAGACAGGGTCGATGATGGGCATTGCGTTGATGGCGAAGCGTGTGTTCGCGAACGGCAAGATCAGTTGTGTGCCATAAGGCGTGAACGTATCGAGTAGCGGGTGCGACCACAACGCCAACGTGATTGCGCCGATCCAAGCGCCAAGGCGCCTGCGGTCGGGTGGCGCGCCGCGAAGTTGCTCGCGGCGCTGCATCAGCCAGCCCCAAATCGGCCCTACTACCGGCGCGAATACCAGGGAATGTGTGATGCCACGGTGCGTAAGGAGCCGATCGAAGTCATCGGCACCGATGCCGAGCAGAATGTCGAGATCCGGTGCGGCACCGGCCAGTGCACCCCACACGAGCGCGCGTCGGCCGAGGGTGCGATGAAAGCAGCCATGGGCAACGGCGGCGCCCAGCGCCGCTTGCGACAATGGATCCATTGCTCAGCCGGGAACGGCGACCGGCCGTGGATTCGCGACCTTACGATCGACGAACAGCGCGATGATGTCGGTAACCTGGCGGCCGAGGTCGGGTACGGCATCGAATGCGTGCGGTGCACCATCGTAGACGTGCAGCTCAACCGGTGCGCTGGCTTCTGCGAGTGCACGGTACATCTCGAAGCTAGCCGCGACCGGCACGATGTCGTCGGCGTTGCCGTGCACCAACAGCGTCGGTGGAAAGGCGCGATGTACGTAGGTGATCGGGCTCGCCGCATCCTCGGCTTCGCGCGTTGCCTTCGGCCCCAGCAGGGCAGCTATCACGTCGTCCGGATTACCGATTCGCAGTAAGGTCGGCGGGTAGATTGCGACCACGGCTGCGCACTCCGTGCCGACACTCTCGTTGCCGCCCTTGCCTTCGAACACTTGCACGTTCGGTGTGGCGCCCATCATCAGCGACAGGTGTGCGCCCGCCGAGTTGCCGGACACGCAGATTTTGGCCGGGTCGATGCCGAGTCGTTCACTGTTGGCTCGCAGGTAGCGCAGCGCGGCCTTCACGTCGTGGATCTGCGCCGGCCACTTGGCCTCACCGGAAAGCCGATACTCACACGTCAGGCATACGAAACCATAGCGCGCGAGCTGAATACCGTAGCCGCGCAGCTGGGAACGATCCCCCTGGAACCAACCGCCACCGTGGACGAGCAGAATTGCCGTGCGGTCGGCGCGCTCGTCTGGCGGCAGGAAGATGTCGCACTCGAGATCGCGATCGCCGCCCGTGCCGAACACGACGCCATCTTCGATCGTCACTCGCCCTGGTAGTTTGCTCAGCATGTCAGTGGCTTCCTCGATTGCAGGTTAGGTGTTGTGTCACGGCAGCGCGCCATTCGTCTGCGCTTTCGTACTGTGGACAGTGTGCGGCATGTGGAATCGTCACGAGCCGCGCTCCGCGAATGCTCGACGCCATGCGCGATGACGGCTCGATGAGCAGTGTGTCCGTTGCGCCGACGAGAATTGTCGTCGGCAGCTCGAGCGCCGCAAGTGCATCGAGTAAGGGCGGGCAATCGCCAAGTGCGTTGCCGAGGTCGATGAATGCGTGCGGGTCCATCTGCTCTAGCTTCTCTTCGATGCGACGCCAATGCTCCTCAGCACCAATGTAGTCGATGCCGCGTTGTGCACCGTCGCTCACTGGCATCGACTTCATCCATTCGATGCGAGCAACGAGGCCATCCTTCAGCACGGCGTCGTTCATCAATTTGCGCGCTGCGGGCGGTAGTATTGTCAGTGGCTCTGCGGCGGTATCCATGAGAACCAACGAGGCGAGGCGGTCGGCATGGGCAAGCGCGAATCGGATCGCGACCATGCCGCCCATGGAGTGGCCGAGCAGGTGACACCGCTCGACGTCGATCGCATCGAGGAAACCGAGCAGGTCATCCTTAAGCCTGTCGAGCGTGTACGGACCACGATTGCTCGATTCACCATGGCCGCGATGATCCGGCGCGATCACGCGCCGGTCGGACGCAAACCAAGGTAACTGGTCTCGAAAGTCGAGCTTCGAACCGGTGAAACCGTGGACCAGCACGAGCGGCAACTCGCCGCCGCTGCCGATCTCGAGATAGGCGGTCTCGATGTCGCCATTGGCAATGGTTCGCGAGCGCATCATCGCTTGTGAGGATCCTCGATGCCTGCCTTCGCGAGCGACTCGCCCGATGCGTAGCCGAAGATGCCCTTCGCCATGAGCGATGTTTCACTGTCGCGACGCTTTTGGTAGATCTCGGCGCGGGCGGCGTGCACCTCTGCGTCGTCTGGTGCTGCACTCACGGCAAACTCGATCAAGTGGCATGCGAGCCGCAGATCGCCCCCCGCCGTCATGATTTCCAGCGCGCGTCCAGTCAGCGCGCGCGCGCCGCCCGCGAGCTTCGCGAGCTCGGCACCGAGTACCTGGTCTTGTGCGGGTTTCAGATGCGCCGGGTTGCCATCGTACCAGCCACCGTACATGCGCCAGACATTGCGGACGACGAACTCGGGCTCGTCGTAGAGAGGCTTCAAGTATGGGCGTTCGAGAATTTCCGGTGCGACCTTTACAGAATGGATGATGTCGTTGAGCTTCGCCCCTTCGTTCATGTACGCAAGTGTTGCGCCGACCAGGTGCTCCAATGTCTCCGCGACCTCTATCAGCACGCGACGAATGCGCTCGGCACCCGCGATCGGTAGCCCGTGTGCGGGCAAGAACAGCTCGGCGCCTTGCGCAGCCATTGTGCGCATCGCTGCCGCCCACTCGACCGGATAGCGCTGCACTTTCTGTGGATTGCCCGCGTTGGGAAAATTCCAGATGAAGAAATCGCCAGCGCAGATGGCCTTGTGCGACGGGATCCACGCCCAAGTGTGATCGTCGGTTTCACCTTTGGCGTGGTGCAGGTCGAAGTCGAGGCCCCCAACCGACAGCGTGAGTGAGTCGCGGTAGGCGATGTCGGGCTTGGCGCTCGCTGCCGGCAGGAACTTCCCTTCTTCGCCACCGATCGCGTAGCCACGGCGACCAAAGCCGCGGAACTGGCGCGCATTGATCGTGAGGTTGTAGCCGTTGGTGAGATCGTAGCGATCGAAACGGCGCGCGACGTTTTCATGACCCGCCACGTGCGGGCGTGGCGTCTTGGCCGCCGCAGCGTCGGCCAGGAACGCACCGCAACCGCCGACGTGATCGATGTGGCCGTGCGTGTAGACGAGCGTGTTGAAGCGTTCCTTGGACCAGCCACGAATGGCCTCGACGACTCTCGTACCACCCGCGGCGCCGCTCGTGTCGAACACCACTAGCCCATCGTTGGTCTTGAACACGATCGAATGCGAAAAGGCTTCGACCATTGCCACGTCGTCGGCCAGCGCCGACAGCTCGTGGTTGATGCGATTGAGTGGCCCGACGCCTTCCGAAGAGCCGCCGTCTATGACTCGGGTCGACAGTGCGATGAGATCAGCCATGGTCGAACTCGAGAATGGCGCGGCCGGCGATCTTGCCGGACTCGAGGGCCGCAGTTGCTTCGTTGATTTGATCGATGGAATAGCGTTTGGTCACCAGCGCATCGAGGTCGAGGTCGCCTTCTCTGTGCCAGTCGAGAAACTTCGGGAAATCCCGATCGGGCACGCAGGAGCCGCCGATCGAGCCGATGAATCGTTTCTCGTTGATCAGGACGTCGATGGCGGACAGCTCGACGGGTGTGGTGGGGACGCCGACCAGGACCGCGCACCCGCCATGGTGCACGCCGAAAAAGCCGGGCCGGCAGGCCGGCACGATCTGCTCCATCGTTTTCTTGATGCCGATGCAATCGAACGCGAAGTCGACGCCCGCGACCGGTGTCTTCATGATCGTGAATTCGCGTGGATGCGGCGTAAGCTCGTGGATCGCGGCGATCGGATCGACCTGGGCCGCATTGATCTTGTGGGTGGCGCCGAATCGCTCGGCGAAATCGAGCTTGGCGTCGTCCAGATCGACGGCAATGATGGGGTTGGCGCCTGCCATTCGTGCACCGACGATCGCCGATAGCCCGACGCCGCCGACGCCGAACACCGCCACACTGTTGCCGCGCTTCACACCAGCCGTGTTGATGACGGCACCGGCGCCGGTCATGACCGCGCAGCCGATGATCGCGGTCACATCGGTGGGGATGTCGGGATTTACCTTCACTACGTATTGTTCGTCGGCGAGCGTCCGATCGGCCCACGTGAATACGTTCTCGGATTGGGCAGTCCCATGCGAGGTTTCCAATGTCGCACGCACCGGTAATGCCTTGGCGCGCACTGCGTTTCTCGGCACCCACGTGACGAGTACCGTGTCACCCTCGTGGACGTGATTCACCGCCTTGCCGGCCTTTTCGACGATACCGGTCGACTCGTGCCCGAGTATCACGGGCGAATTGCGCGGCCGGTGCATCTGGTGGAGCTGTGAATGACAGATGCCGGACGCGAACTGACGCACGATGACTTGTGTCGGGCCCGGGTCGGGCAGGTCGATTTCCTCGATGGCGAGGGTTGCGGTTTCCCGCGGCAGCACCACCACGCGGGCAGGATTGGCCATACGTCGTTCCCCTTCAAGGCATGAGCTGTCGGAGTTTGGCGCGCCGGCGCGACGGGTGCAATTCGTCACACTCTGCCCGTGTTCTGGTGGCCGGCGGGACACCCTTTGTTCACAATGGTCGCCATGGAGGACAGGTATCGCCTCGTATTCCGCGGTGAGACGCTGGATGGTCAGCACACCGCTGTGGTGAAGAAGCGACTTCGGGCGGCGCTCGGGCTCGACGATGCCCGCCTGATCGCGCTGTTCGCGGGTGAGCCGGTGGTGGTCAAACGCGATGCCGACACTAAAACCGCGGCGCGCTACCAAGCCGTGTTCAAGAAGGCCGGCGCGCGACTGCGCGTGGTACCCATTGCAGGCGCGGCTCGGTCGACGCCATCACCGGCGGCCGGCGAAGACGCGACAACGCTGTCCTTGCGCCCTCCAGGCGGTGACCTGATCGACGCTGCGGAACGTCCGACACCGCACAGCGTGCAGGTCGAAATCGGGCATCTGAGTCTCGCCGCACCGGGTGCGACGCTCGGCAGCGAGCGACCGGTCGAGCAGGGTGCCACCCCCGACACGTCGCAGTTCACATTGGCGGCGCCGGGCAGCGATCTGGGCGATACCACGAGATCGGCCTCGACCCTCGAAGTGACCATCGATCCCGAATGGGAACTCGCCGATCCCGGAGTGATTTTGGGCGTCGCGCGATCGATGACCCCCGTGGTCGATCTCGACGACATCGACTTCGACGTCGCGCCGGTCGGGGTCGATCTCGGTCAGCTGAAGCGTCCGCCACCCCCGCGGGCCCCAGACACGTCGCATCTGAAGCTCACTTAGCGCCCACGGCGCGACGTTGCGCGAGCTAGATCTGCGCGGCGGTAAACGCCGGACGCGCCTCGAGGCGGGTGAGGTAATCATTCAAGCGCGGGAAGCCGGAGTCGAGCACGCCGAGCGCGCGGGCGGCAAGCAGTGTGAATGCAGTCATGATGTCGGCCGCCGAGAAGCCGTAGTCGAGTAGGTAGGATCGCTCGCCGAGCTGCGATTCGAGAAACTTAAGACCCGCGCGCGTGCGCGCACGCGCATCGGCCATCACCTCGGGGAAGCGATCTGCATTGCGCCGGTAGAGCGTGTGCCAAATGAGAATCCCGAGCGGTGAATACAGGGTGCTCTCGGCATAGTGCATCCACTGCAAGAACGTGCCCCGCTCCCGATGTCCAATGGGCGGCGCGAGTTTGCCGCCGCCGTGCCGTTCGAGGATGTATTCCATGATGGCGCCGGATTCGCAGATCACGAGCCCCTCGTCCTCGAGCACCGGTAGCTTGCCGAGCGGTGTTGCTTGACCGTACATGCCGTTCGGATCGAACGGGACGATTTCGAGTGTGTGCGGCACGTCGAGTTCGATCAGTAGCCAACGTACGCGCACCGAGCGCGTGCGCGGGGCGAAATAGAGTTTCATGCGGCGAGTAGCTGTGCGAGCGCGGCCTGATGTGTGGATCGCAAGGCCTGCCACTCGCTATGAAACCACGGCGTGTAACTTTGGGGGGCGTCAGCCATTGCGCGGTCCAAAGCTACGGGCGCAATCCAACGCCAGTCGGCAATCTCGGTGACATTGATCACGGGTGTCGAACTCGTTCGACCCGCATACACGTGGCACAGCTCGTGTTCGGTGCCTAGGCCTCGGTATTCGGCGCGGTACTCGAACTTGTAGATGAACTCGAGCGGCAGCTCGAGCCCCAACTCCTGGCGCACCCGGCGGGCGACGGCGACCGCCATGGGTTCGCCGGCGCGAGGATGGCTGCAGCAGCTGTTCGACCAAAATGCCGGCCAAAGACGTTTGTCGGCGTGGCGCTTTTGTATGAGCAGCTCGCCCGTATCGTTGAATACGAACGTCGAAAATGCCCTATGCAGTCGCCCGGGGCCATCGTGGCATGCGCTCTTGGCCAGCTCGCCGATCGGTCGATCATCGCTGTCGACCAAGATGAGCGTTTCGTCCTCCGACGAAACGACCCGGTGTTGGGTGTTCATGCGCGTTACGCCCGGGGATTCGCGGGCAGCGTCACGTGCAATGCTTGATAGCCTGCAGTCTGCATCGCTTCCATGACGGCTTCCTGACGACCGATCTCGGTGACCGCGACCATCGAGCCGCCGCCACCACCGCCGGTCAATTTGGCACCTAACGCGCCGGCACGCCGAGCAACGTGCACCAGTTCCTCGAGCTCCGGGGTGGACAGTTGCAGCGCGTTGAGCAACCCATGGTTGAGGTTCATCAACTCGCCGAGCTCCGCGAGTTCGCCGCGTGCGATCGCTTCTGACGCAGATTCCACCAATGAGTCCACTTCGTCGAACAGTTGCTCGTAGCGTTTTGGCTGCCTTTGCCAAGCCGACCGCACCCGTGCGACGTGATTAGCGGTGAAGCTCTCGCGCCCGGTGATGCCGATCACGAGCGGCAATGTCGCACCAATGACCAGGGGTTCGAATTGAGGTCGACCTGCGATGCTTCGGAACTTGAGTGCCTTGCCATAGGTTGCGACGGTGTTGTCCACGCCCGAGGGAGTGCCGTGCGCGGCCTTTTCGCATTCGAAGGCAAGCGCGTTGATCCGCTCGTCGCTCAATGCCAAGCGGAAGTGGTCGGAGAGCGCACGCACGATGGCGACCGCGAGTGCGGCCGAGCCGCCGAGGCCCATCGCCCGCGGCACGTGCGGGAAAACCTCGATGTCCATGGCGCGATCCTCGAGATCCAGTTCGGCGATCAACATCGCGAGAATGCCGGCAACACCTTGTGGGTGGGCATCGATGGACTTCAATCGTTGCTCCACACCCCAACGCGGAATGAGCACGCGAATGCCGTCGGTGGCATCCATGACTCGCGCTTCCATGGCAAGCGGAATCGGTGTCGCGATCGCCTGCCGTCCATACACGACGGCGTGCTCGCCCAGCAGAATGACCTTGCCGCATGCTTGGCTGCGTGGTTCGCTCACCGCGCGCACCACCCGCTCGTTCGAGAGCGTGGCAGCGAGTTCCTGAGCCTTCCATACTTTGATTTCGCCTGACTCGATCAAACCCTCCACCACTTCCTCGAACAGGTGGGCGGGAATGGCGGCGGACGTCGCTACACTGCGCGCATGCAGCGTCATGTGGCCCTGTTGAATACCTTCGGTAGCGAGCGCGCGGAGTGCGGCGAAATTCTGTGCCAGGCCAACGGTGGCCATGACGCCCGCGAGTTCAGTGGCGCCCGGCGACCCCAGTAACCGATGATTGATGCGCACTGTCGGATTGGTTTCGAGCGAGCCGCCGACAGTGCCGACCTTCATGGGCAGTTCGATCTCACCGACCAGATCGCCCTTGGCGTTCTTGTACCATTTGGTCAGAGCCGAGTAGCGGCCGCTGCGCGCAGCGTACGCATGTGCCGCCGCCTCGATCGCCCGCCAGTCGTTACCGGTCGCCAGTGCCACCGCATCGACTCCATTCATGACGCCTTTGTTGTGTGTGGCGGCACGATACGGATCTACTGTCGCGAGATCGTTGGCGAGAATGATGCCGTCGCGGACCTCGGCTCCGGTGTAGCCACCCTTGCCGGTCAGGTTGGCCTCCGGGATCACCACCTCGGCACGTGCCAATGCACGATCCGTGAGATTGGAGAGAATGCGCAGGAAAACCTTGCCGCTGGTGATCGACTCGATCAGCGATGCGACACCCTCGCACATGGTGTTGACCAGATTGGCGCCCATCGCGTCGCGCGTATCGACCAAAAGATGCAACACGACCATCTCGCGGCCGTCCTCCGGCGCGTGATGGCGAAACAGTTCGATGTCTCTTGCGCCGCCGCCGCGCGCGGCCATCTTCGGGTGCAAGCTGTTGGCGAGACTCAAGATCTCTTCTTTGCGCGCGCGCAGCGCGTCCATCGCGGCGATGGGATCGCCCATGTCCACCACTTGCACCTGGCCGATCAGAATGGGATCGGTGGCGCTGGCCTTGAATCCGCCTGACAGACGTGCCGTTCGCGCGGCACCGGAAAGGCCCGCGACGATCGACGGCTCCTCCACGCACAGCGGCACCACGTAGTCCTTGCCGTTGATCAGAAAGTTGAGACCGAGACCGAGCGGCAGGCCGAGCACGCCGATGACATTCTCGATCATCTTGTCGGCAGTGGCTGTGCGCAACGTGTGCTCGCCGGCCGCAAGCAACTCGATGTCCTGCGCCGATAGCAAGCCTCGCTCGCGCAACGCCGCCAGGCGCTCGGCGAGGCTCATCTTGAAGAAGTTGGGAATTCGCGAGCCGCCGCTATCCGGCGATGTCGACGAGGACGCCATGTTCATCAAGCTCCAGATCGAGTGTTCGATATCCAGCCGTTTCGACCACGCGGCCGAAGCGCTCCAATGCTTCGTCGTCGGTGGCGATGCCGACACCGATGTCGCCACCGCCGGCCCCGCACGGTTTGTAGACGACATCGTGCGCGGCCGCCAGCGCGGCGATATCGCGATGAGACTTCGAGTAGACACCGAGGTTCATGGCGCGATCGAATTCGGCGAGCGCATCCGTGTAGGCACCTAATTCTCGCACGAACCACGCATCGGATGCCTCGGCAACTGCTGCGGCTGCGGCACAGAGCACGTTTGTAGCGTGGTTCGTGCGGCGGCCGCGTTCGAATTTCGCGAGCTGGTCGGTGGTCGATGCGGCGGCGCCCGTGAACACGAAGCGGTACTTGACGCCGGCCGGCCACGCACGGTGCTCACCGAGACCGCGCTCGAACCGCACGAAGCCGCCCAGATGTGCGGTCGCCACGTCGAGACCGCTGCCGCGTCCCTGTTGAAACGCACGGTGTGCCGCCATCGCGATCGACAAGGTATCCGCCTGTTCGCCAAGTGCGACGAGCGCCGTGGTCAACGCGACACAGATCGCCGCGCTCGAACCGATGCCCAGCTTGGTGCCGTCCAGGTACGCCGCGCGCGAGTCCAACGAAAGATCGAGATGTTCGGGCAGATGTTCGAAATGTGCACTGGCTAGAACTCGCTGTGCCAATGCCGCCGGGTCGTCGCGGGGCAGCGCGATCGTAGACGTCAGTTCGTCGATTCGGTGTTCGGCTTGCCCTTCGTACCCGCGGCAGACGAAGCGCCAACCGGTGCTTCCCGACGTTCGCGGTGCGAGGCGCACCTTGCAGCGGCGATTTACGGCCATCACCAAGGCGGGCGCACCCTCGAGTACTGCGTATTCGCCGCTGATCACCACTTTGCCCGGTGCGCTCGCTGTGACGATCACGACTGCTGGTCGATGAATACGCCGGAACCGAGTGCGCTCTGGATGGTACGCACCACGCCCGGAACCTCGGCCAATGCGCTCGCGACCTTCGGGCCGGCATGCGGCAGGCAGATCGCCTTCACTTGCGGCCCGGCATCGATCGTGAAGTAGACGGGTGTGCCGGATGCGCGTAGTGCTTGCACGGCATGCATGACTGCAACGGTCGTTGCGTTCCAATAGATGAGCGCTGGACGCGTGGCCAGCATCACGGCATGCATGGCCAGGCAATTTGCTTCCGCGATGGTCCCGAGCGCATCGAAATCGCGATTGCCGATTGCGTGCTTGGCGGCGTCGAAGTCGCGCCGCGCGAGGGCGAGCCAGTCCGCGAAAAACGGCGACGTTTGCTTGGAACGCGTCATACCTTCGGTCGAGGAAATGGACTTGTGTCCCTCTTCGCACACCGCAACCACGCAAGTGATCGGCCACGCGTCGGCGCTGCAGAGCTGGGCCGGCTCTGTGGCTTCGAGTGTGACGAATCCACCGAGCAGAGAACGCGCGGCCGAAGCCGACGCGTGGCGCGCTTGCTCGGCGATGCCATGCGCGTCTAGATCGAGTTCGAGCAATGCGTTGACCGCGGTGACCAGCGCGGCGAAGCCGGATGCCGAAGAGGCGAGGCCGGCAGCCGTCGGAAAATCGTTGTTGGTCTCGACCAGGAGTGCCGGCGCATGTTTGCGCATGGCTTTCAATCGCCCGAGGCATGCGTCGATCTTCGCATCGTGCACGTCCACGCCGTTCAGCACGACGCGATCGGTGTTTGCTTGCGCGTCGGTCGTGACCGTCGTGCGCGTCGTCAAGCCACCGAGCGTGATGGACAGGGAAGGGGTAGCGGGCACGTTTCCGTCGCCACCACGCTTGCCCCAGTACTTGACCAGCGCGACGTTCGGGTGGGCGACGGCGGTGACGCGTTCGGGCATGGGGTGGCAGCCTGAAGTGAAATGGCAAGTTGTTCAAGACGCGTTGGGTGTGACTTGCGCGCGAGCGTATTCGAGTAACATCGCCGTTCCGTGATAGCAGGAGGAGACGATCATGGCTGAGACGAACCGGCAGTGGCTGCTGAAGAAACGCCCGCACGGCATGGTTACGAAGGACAATTTCGAACGGCGCGAAGTGGCGGTTTCCGAGCCCAAGGACGGCGAGATACTGGTGCGCAACCGCTATCTCTCGTTCGATCCCACGCAGCGAGGCTGGATGGAGGATCGGCCGAGCTACGTGCCGCCGGTCGCAATCGGCGAAGTCATGCGCGCGGGCAGCGTCGGCGAAGTCGTGAGGTCGAAGCATGGCGACTTCAATCAGGGCGACCTCGTGCAGTGCACTGGTGGCTGGCAGGACTACACGACGATTGCGCCTGGCCAAGGCATATTCGGCGCCTCGAAGTTGCCGCCAGGCACTGACCCCGTACTGGCATTGTCTGTGCTCGGCGTAACTGGCCTCACGGCATATTGGGGCTTGCTCGACCTCGGCCAGCCGAAGCGAGGAGAAACGGTCTTGGTCTCAGGGGCGGCCGGTGCAACAGGGTCCGTGGCCGGTCAGATCGCCCGCATCAAGGGCTGCCGCGTGGTCGGCATTGCCGGTGGGACCGACAAGTGCCGTTGGTTGAAGGAGGAAGCCAGGTTCGATGACGTCATCGACTACAAATCGGAGAACGTGAATGCCCGTATCGGCGAAACTTGCCCGAAGCGGGTGGATGTGTTCTTCGACAACGTCGGTGGCGACATTCTGGAAGCCGCACTCAATCACATCAACATGCGTGCACGCGTGGTGCTCTGCGGTGGCATTTCGGCATACAACGCGACCAAACCGGTGCCTGGGCCGACGAACCTCTTGAATCTGATCATCATGCGCGCGCGCATGGAAGGCTTCATCGTGATCGACTACATGGACCGTTCGCACGTGGCGGTCCCAGAGCTCATGAAGTGGGTACAGAGCGGTGAGATCGTCAATCAGGTAGACGTTCAGGAGGGTTTCGACAACATCCCGGATACGCTGAATCGGTTGTTCACCGGCAAGAACCTCGGCAAGCAACTGCTGAAGCTCTGACGTGGCGACCGGACTGGTCTGGCACGAGCTCTACATGTGGCATCACACTGGCGCGTTCGCCGGTGAGATACCGTATGGCTATCCCGTAGAGCCCTACCGACACGACGAGAATCCAGACACCAAGCGCCGCTTAAAGAATCTGTTGGATGCTAGTGGTCTCACGCGAGAGCTGACAGCAATCGAGGCGCGCCCGGCCACCCGCGAAGAACTGTTGCGATTTCACACCGTGGAGCACGTCGATCGCATCGCTGCCGCGAGCGCGCGGCTGCTCGTCGATGCGGGGTCGTTCTCACCGATGGGCCGTGGTAGCTACGAGATTGCGCTGTTATCTGCGGGCGGTGTAATCGAGGCTGTGCAGGCAGTGCTCGCCGGAAAGGTGGCGAACGCCTATGCGTTGGTTCGCCCACCTGGCCACCATGCCATGCCCGGTCGCGCGATGGGCTTTTGTTTGTTCGGCAATGCGGCGATCGCTGGACTGCACGCGCTCGCAGTCCACGGCCTCGAGCGCATCGCCTACGTCGATTGGGACGTGCACCATGGCAACGGTACGCAAGCGGCCTTCTTCGACGACCCGCGCGCGCTGACGATTTCGATCCACCAGGACCGAAACTTCCCGCAGAACTCGGGATTCGTCGACGAGGTGGGCGAAGGGAAGGGGCGCGGCTACAACATCAACGTGCCGCTGCCGCCCGGCTCTGGCGTTGGTGCCTACGAAGCGACGTTCGACCGCATCGTGCTGCCCGCGCTGCATGCGTTCCGGCCGCAGCTGATCGTGGTGCCGTCGGGCTTCGATGCGAGCGCCTACGATCCGCTGGGACGCATGATGATGACGAGCGCGGGCTTCCGGTCGCTGACGCACAAGCTCCTGCAGGCCGCCGAAACACTTTGCGGCGGGCGGCTCGTGATGTGCCACGAAGGCGGCTACAACGCATCGACGGTGCCTTTCTGTGGGCTCGCGGTGCTGGAAGCGCTTGCAGGCATCGAGACCGGTGTCGAAGATCCGTTTGCTGCCACGCAGGACGACTTGGGGCAGCAAGCGCTACAGCCGCACCAGGCGGCTGCGATCGACAAGGCAGCGAAGGTGCTCGACATCGCGCTGCGAAGCTAGCTTGTCGGTAGAGCGGCTCAGCCGCGATCGTCGAACAGCTTTGGCTGTGCGGCAATCATCCTCGCCTTCATGGCGCCGCTCGCCTTGGCAACAGCGATCTCAGATGCGAGGGCAATGGCGCGGTTCGACAAGTCGTCGGTGACTTCACTGACGATGCCGAGCGCGAGCGCTTCTTGGGCGCTGAGGCGCCTGCCGGTGAGACACAGCAATCGCGCGGTCGCGTCACCACACACCGAGCGCACAAGATCGTACGCGGCTGGCACACCCATCTTCACTTGCGGTTGACCAAACGTGGCAGCCGGTGCGGCGATGCGTATGTCACACATGAGAGCGAGGTCCATACCGCCGGCGAGCGCGGGTCCGTTGACTGCCGCGATGAGCGGTTTGGGGAAGCCGTGCACTTTGGCGTGGTAACGACCGGCATCGGCGAAGATCTTCGCAGCATCACCGGAGGAGAGCTCCTTCAAGTCGAAACCAGCGCAGAAGGTGTCGCCGGCGCCGGTCAAAATCACCGCTCGAACCGTGTCATCCGCCGCCAGCGCGTCCAACGCATCGACAAGTTCGACGCGGAGCGCCGAGGAAAGCGCGTTGCGTGCATCGGGGCGGTTGAGGGTGATGCGGGCGACTTCGGTAGCCGGATTGTCGAGATTGAAGTTGTGCAATGCCCTGTACCCTCCCGGAACGGTCAAAAGGGATCCCACGTCAGCCCCGACACCCAGGAGTGGGGATTGAGTACGGTTTCGTGTTCCGCCGCTTGCTGCAACGTCATCCCAAGTTGGATCAGTGGATTGTTGGCGAACTGGCTCTTATACGCGGGCACGCTGCGGATGTACTCTCCAAGTTCGTTCAGAACTGCTGCGGTTTCCGCTCTCGAAGTTGCCATTGATACGTTTATGGAATGCCGCATTGCGCGCATCATCAGGTCGGGCTCGTGTTTCAGCCAATACTCACTCGCATGCATGCCGAGCCTGAACATTGCCTGCAGCTGAATATCCCAAGCCTGCAGTTCGACTCCTCCACGAATATGTACGAACTCATGGAGCAGTGTGACAGCGAGCAAATCGGGCGACTCCAACGAACGGGTTGCAGCCGCGTTGACGCGCACGACACCCCGGTTCTGGCCAGGAATGGGGTTCGCCAAACCCAATGTTGAGGGCGACATCCGTGAATCCAGAGCGATGATTGTTTTCTGCAGGCGATCGGATTTCATGATGTAGTCGATCAACAATTCGTCTTCGCTACGAGTTTCGAATCCACCGGTTTTTCGGTTGTAAACTCGGCGAACCGGCTGGTTACCGAACCGGAGTTTTCGCCCTCTGAGATCGGAGAGGAACTCGCGTGCGACGAGCATGTTGCCGCCATCCTCCGCTGCCAACCAGCGTATCCGTTGCAGGGCAGCCGCGACGACATCGGATCGCGAAAGCCTGCGTGTGACCGGCTTGAGTGCGCGGCTGGTTGCGGCAGACACTGCGGTGCTGAGCAACCCGCCGATCGCGTTGCCGATGAGCGCGCTAGTAAAATCTTGTCCGAAAACGGCGACATCACCCATCGTCCCAGTACCGACATCTACCGCGAAGCCCGCTGCGAACGCCGCCTTTGTCCCAAGTCCCAGTTGTTGAATTGCCGTTCCGGTACCGGCTCCGATACCGGCTGAAAGTACGCCCATGGTGAACGACTGGGCCACGTCGACACCGCTTGTGTGAATACCGCGGGCAGCGTTGATGCCTGCACCGAGCGCGGCGCTGGCGGTTCCGCCGATCAACATGGCCGGGATGTATGCCGGCGCCGCGACGAGCCCGACTCCCGCTGCCCAGACGTAGCCCGCAATCCGCAAGTCGTCGGCGAACGGCGGATGGTTTTCGGCCATGCGCTTGCGCATGTCGTCCCAGTTCGCGATCCGATATTCGTCGAGTTGGATAA
This sequence comes from Gammaproteobacteria bacterium, assembly GCA_003248125.1. Lineage (GTDB taxonomy): Bacteria > Pseudomonadota > Gammaproteobacteria > Pseudomonadales > Azotimanducaceae > SZUA-521. Next base: position 24,735 of record QJXZ01000053.1, read on the forward strand.
ATGGCGCAGCACGGTAGTCATAGATGAACCGACCTGCTGCTTCGGAATAGGCGGTCCTTAGAAACGCGTCATGACGCATCCCGGGCGCGGTAACAGGGACCTGGAATGTGGTGCCGAACGCATATCGTTCGGGGCGGACGGCCTGCCAGCGACCACTCTGGCCCGTGAATATGGACGCCGTTGCAATGTCCTCCAAGGCCCCGCCCTCGACCTTGGAAACGGCAGAGACTTCACCGGAAATCGAGTAGTGAAGGTAGAAGCGCTGCATTGAGGCATCGGGATCGTTGCCAGGGCGTCGCGCCATGATCGCTGATTCGCCAGGTTGCGCACCGGGTACGTAGATCGCGTACGGCAAATCCAAAGAATCCGGCGGAACTTCCGCGATCACCTGATCGCCGTAGTACAAGAAGCGAACGTTACGTCGGTCGAATGCCGCGGCTAGTTCGGGATCTCTGCTTGAGAATCCGCGGTAGACCATTCGTCCAAAGGCGTCGTACGCGAGGGACATGCGATCTTGATAACCCCACTGCTCGGCAACTTTGTCGTGCACTTCCAGAAGGTGGCCGGCATGGTCGTAGCGGTAGGTGTTTTGCCAGTCCTCTAGTACTTGCCCGTGTGGACCGTGGCGAAAGGTCTGTGTTTGACACGATGCAGTGTCACCGCATTTCGCAGAATCCAGAAATGCCGTCGCGTCGATGCGCGCGAGGGTCCTCGGCTCGCTTGGAAGGCGATTACCGTCGCGAACCAGCTTTGTGGCGACCGATGCCACCTGATTGCCCTGGTAGCTCATCTCGTCAATCCGAAACCGTGCCGCGTCATCGTAGTCGGGAACTTCACCGGCGGATTCCGTCAGCGCGCTGGCCGTCACCGACGTCGTACGCACGGTGCGGTTCGATTGGTCGAATTCCGGGAACCGCTGCTCGAGTGAATTGAACCACTGCGTAGACAGCCCGCCACGCGAAGCTACCTCCATCGTCACCTTGGATGGGCGTAGGCGACGGTCGTACTCGAAGCGCGACGTACGGCGATGCTGTGCCAATAGTGTCTGATTCGGATTGAGTGACTCGCTCACTTCGAGCATTCCTGCGCTTGTTGTGCGCGCAAGCCCGAGCCAGTCAAGCGTGCCGTTTTCGCGTCGCGTTTCGATGCGCGACAATCGCCGCTTGTCGTCGTAGTTTAGGCTCGTTCTCAGTTGTCCCGCGCCAAAGATCTTGAGTGCCGTCCGATCGGCACCGGCGTAGTGGTACTCGACCTCCCCCAGCCGTGCCTTCACGCGGCTCACTCGGCCAAGCCAGTCGCGTTCTATATCAATCGCATTGTCGAACGCACCCCGAGGAAAGGTAACGTCGAGTCCGTCCAGGCCCGGCTTCGGGTTCATTCTGATGGTTTGCGTGTCGGCGCCGAACGTCTGATCTTCGCGTACAACGTTGTCGAGCCCGTCGTACCAGCGCGCAACGTTCGTCGCAGGAACGCCCGCAGTTGTTCTGCCTGCGGAGGTCAACCGTCCTAATCCATCATAGGTGAAACTCTCGCGGGTTGTGTCTGAAGTGAGCGTAGCGACGAGGCCACCTGGCGCATACGTCGTGCTAACGGTCTCCGTTGGCCAGTCGTCTCTCGGTGATGTACGCCGTTCCGAAATAACCTGCCCGCTCGCATCATGCTCGAATATGGTTTGGACATCTGGTGTGTTGATCTCGAGAACGCGTCCCATCGCGTCGTATCGGCGAGTTTCAGTGATCCACGGCGTGGTCACACCATTTGGATCTACTGCGCCGGTTCCGGCAAACACGAACGAGGTGGTCATGCCATCGACTTCGCGGCTGGTCACGCGGCCGAAGCCGTCGTACTCGATCCTGCTCGCGCGCCCAGCCGGATCAATGCTGCCACGCAACTGAGCGTCGCTTGACCAAAACAGCTTCGTTTCTTCGCCAAGTGCCGAGCGTCGCGTCACATTGCCGAATGCGTCGTACTGGAATTCGCTGACGTATTCGTTTGGTCGTCGGGAAACGGAGCCTGCATTCGTGACGAATGCTTCGAGGTCGCGCTCCACGATACGCGACACGTTACCGCGCTCGTCGTATGTGTAGTGTTGTTGGTTGCCCATAGGGTCTGTGACGATCAATGGACGGCCAATCGCGTCATACTGGATCTCACGCATGCCAGCCCCGGTGTTCGATTCGCGTACACGGCGACCCGTGCGGTCATAACCGAAGCGAGACGCTGCAGCGGGATCTGCTGTTAGGCGATCGTGAGACACCTGAAGTGGTCGATCATGCTCGTCGTATTCGTATTCGACGAGCCGCAAAACGCTCGCCTCGGCGCCGTGCCCGTCAGGACCCACCGTGCGCTCAAGAGTCACATGGCCTGCAGCATCGAATTCGTAATCGGTCGTCGCGCCTCGCTCGTCGTTCGTCCGGACCACTCGATCGAACCCATCATATTCGTACGACCGCCTGCCATTCGCGTCCGCCATTGCCCCGAGATTACCGTTGTCGTCGTAGGTGCGACTAGCGACTTCCTCCCCCACTGCTATCCGAATGAGGCGATTCGCTCGGTCGTACTCGAATCGCGACGTACGCGAGCTACCATCAGGCGCGGGCTCAGTCAGTGATGCTCGATTGCCGTTTGCGTCGTAGGTGAACTGGAATTTGCGCGCCGTGGAGCCCCCCAGTTGCGTGGTCGTCGTCCGGCGGCCGAAGTCGTCGTACTCGTGCAAGGTGGTTTTTTGGGTGACCTTCGGTTTCGGGCTCTTGTCACTCTCTTCGAATAGATCCTTTGTTTCGGCAACCTGGACTGTCGGGTTTCCATTCCTGTCCCAAAGATACTTGGTAGTAACTTGAAATCCGTCTGGATCGACGCTCGACATGGTCGGCTCGTCGCGCAAGTTGTATTGGTAGCGGATGGCAGCACCACTCGGAGGTCGATCGAACACAAGATTGGCGCGATCGTCGCGTTCCATAATGTGCTCCGGCCCGGCGGGTGGAGTGATTCGTGAGATTCGGCCGGTCTCGTGATACTGAAACTGGTATCGATTTCCTTCCGGATCTTGGTCCATCGTTCTCAAGCCGGTTCGCGAGAATGAATGCTTGTAGACGAGATTTCGTTCCCAGAGACCAAGATCGTTGCGAAAGTCGGGTTTGTGCGTTTCAACCGCATTGCCCTCCGCCCCCGGACGGTTGTAGACGTACGAATAACTGGTGGTGTAACCGCGCTCAGACGTGCTTGCACGCGTTGCGTTGTAGAAGGGTTCATACGCATAGCTGACCTCAATCGGCGTCGGCGTCTCACCAGGAACTTCGCGTATCTCGCCGTGCCGGATTACTTTGAGTAGATTTCCGCGTGCGAGGTTGTTGTGGTAGCTCGTACCACCGGTTGCGTCGGCGGCAACTGCCAGTGGTGTCGCAGACGAAACTATGCGTGATGCCGGGGCAAGGTCGTTGCGAATCGGTGACCCCTCGATGGTGACGGCACCGTTTGCGCCTTCAAAAACATATTCGGTCGAGTTGCCACGTGGAAACGTGATTCGCGTGATTTGTGTATCGTCGTTGTGCTTGAACATCGTCGTCAGCGGATCGGCGTCCGGGCTCGACGCATCGAAGTGGTCGAGCCGCGATATCACCCATTGGTCACCCTTTCTCTCGAGTACATAGTTCCGTACATGGCCGGCAGGGTCGGTAGTTCGAACTTGCTCTGGCAGAACGTAGTTAAATCGGAACGAACCACCTGCTACTCGCTGTTCGACCACGCGTCCACCTTGGTAAGTATTTTCGAAAAGCGCAGCACCACTCGGGAATTGCTCGGGCAAGGTTACGGACGTAAGCAAATGGTTGCGGCCGCTGTTGCTCTGGTACTCATAGAAGCGTGTTCGCTCATCCGTTCCGAACAACTGCGCGACGGACTCGAGCTCGAACGTGGTCTTGTTGTAGTTGAAGCGAACGACTCGCTGCCAAGGATCGACAAGTTCGGAAAGCCGGTAGATGGGCACGTCGGTGCCGTCCTTGATTTCGCAGTTCAGGTTGGTGAGGTACGAGCCAACGCCCAGCTCTACGTACTTCAGCGAAAAGCGCTTCGACTGCGTGTCGACGATCTCTACCAGTAACGGATTGTGTGTTATCGGGTTTATGCGAGTCTCGTCGTAGTGGAACTCAAGGTAGTTGCGATGGCGATCGAAAATGTAGATGAGCTGCCCGCGGCAGCTAAAGACGTACTGCATGTGGTGCTTGGTCCGCAGTACATAGAATATTGATTCACCATGTTCGATGTGGACGTTCGGGTGATCAGAAAAGGGATGATCAGATGGGACATCGAGCACGTAGCGCTGAATTTCGTCGAAAGCGCCGGGCGGCGATTTGAACGTCGTCACATGGGCGGAAAAAGTCGGCCAAGTGAAGTCACTCCTGCCGTGACGCGCAAATCCAAAGTTACGTACCACTCGATAGTCGTAGCTGGCGAACGAATACAGATCACTGCGCCCCCAGCCGTTTGCATAGTAGACGCCGACGGGCGCGTCGACGCGCTCGATGTACAGTCCGTCCTTGGCCGGAGCCGTCGGTACCGGCACGATTCGCTTGTCGTAACTGAAGTCCCAACGGTGACCCATGACTCCGCCGTCGGTTGTCTGCATGTCGCCGGCGTAGACGCGGCGAAACACTACATCCACACCAAGCCGCGGCACCGCGAGGTCTGGCGTGTCGGGGTAGTACATGGAACCTGAGGCCAATGCGACGCGAACACCCCCGATTGCCGTGTCTATCATCGCCGGTGGCGAAACGTTCGCACGCTCTCGGGAGAGAAACTCGGTCGTGACTGGATATGCCACGCGCGGTGAAGCGGCGCCAATGGCAAACGTGTCCGCGCCCGTGTCGAGGGCCACGTCACCGGTCTCCTTGACCAGCCCACAACACGGTGTCTCATCGTCGTCATCGTCGTCGGACGTCGGCGTCGGATCTTCGGGAGGTCGCGTCACCAACCACTCTTCGGGCACGTCGCGTGGATCTTCGACATCGGGTGGCGGTTGCGAACTCGAGCTTGATGCGACCATCGTCTCGGTCGTTACCGCGATGACCCAACGCACGCACTCGTCGACGAACTCGAAATAGATCGTGTTACCGCTCCGCGCTGCATCTTCGATGAAGCTAGTGCGCGCTTCGCTATCCGCAGACAGCCAATACGTTGGTCCGGTGCCATCGGTCGTGTCGTCCCAACTCGATGTCGGGCTAGCAATGAAGGACTCCGGGGTGGCATCGGGCGTTGTGTACGCAAGCACTGAAAATGGTCGTGGCTGTCCAGCCGCTGCGTAGATCTCGTCCAGCAGCGATTGGATCTGTTCTACAGGCGCTTGGTTCGGAACGAGGGCTATGTTGGGAATCAACTCGGCGTCGAGGGCGCGTCGGCAGAGCGGCGATTCTTCGAACGCCACGACCCGCGAGCGCGTGATGTTCACCACGCCAGCATTCGCATCTGCTCCCCAAATGACGCTTGCCGGGCCCTTCAGTACTTCCACGTTGTCTATGGTTTCGACGAGGCAGCCGCCTCCTGCTGCGTCGGGCACCGGGATCATCGTGATCGGACTACGGGCAAGATTGGCGACCGGGAGCGTCGGCAGCGACCGCACCACCGACAGCACCGAGTTTACGTCGGAGATTCCGAGGCTTCCTTCTAAACGCTCGGTGGAGAGTGCTGTGACCGGACAGGGACCCTCGAGCCGCTTCAGGTCGGCGTGAGCGAGCGACGCGAATATCGCGCTCGCGAGCGCCGTCAAACAGACAGCCCGGTGGAAAATAATGGTCGAGGCGTTCAATTTAGGTTCAACTCGTAACGCGACTCGCGTCGCTGACCAGTGTCGCGTTCAACCAGCAATCTGAGCGTCCACTGATTCGCGGTGGCGAATTCGCCGGCAGGTATCGTTGCGAGTGTTGCTGCTTGCTCGCTTCGCGCGATAGGAGTGTCCAGGCGTCGCCATTGTGTCGGATCTCGACCGGCACCGAGTTCCAGCCATGCGTGGCGCCAGCGGTCGGAATTGGCGATACCGTCCACGGCCAGAGCCGGTCGACCCGCCAGGCTGGTGATGCGAACTCCGGTCAATTGCGCGTCGATGAAGTAACCATCTGGAAGATGCTCGGCCGCCGCCACGTCGAGTAGCCCAAAGCCAGCACGTAGATCATTACCGGGGGTTCCGACGTCACGCGCAGATTGCTCGAGCACACGACGCACATCGCGGGCAGATAGTTCGGGCTTCGCTGCGATTAGTCGCGCGGCCGCCGCGCTCACGAACGGCGCGGCGAAGGAAGTTCCGCTAGCCCGATAGTATCGGGCGCCGGCGCCGACGAACCGTGTCCCTGGTACGTAGTTGTGAATTCCAGTGGTCAAGTCGAGGTCGGTGCGGCGCGCACGAAGCGACAGAATGTCGACCCCCGGTGCCACGAGACGAAGTGCGGCTCCATAGTTGGAGAACGGCGCGATACTTTCGTTCGCATCGACGGCGCCGACGGTGAGCACTGTGTCGACCGATGCCGGTCCGAACTCAGTGAGTTCGATGCCCTCGTTACCGGCCGCGGCGACCACCACGCAGTCACTTCGCTCGGCGAACTCGAGGGCGAGCTGTTCCGCCTTGGAACGGCCGCGGCTGCCGAGGCTCAAGTTGATCACTCGCGCACCGTGTTGGACGGCGTACAAGATCGCGGCCGCTACGTGCGTGCTCGAAGCATAACCGGCGAAGTTCATGACCTTTAGCGGCATGATTCGCGCGTTCGGCGCGACGCCGGCGATGCCCTCACCATTGCCGGTGGCCGCGGCAATGATACCGGCCACGTGCGTGCCGTGGCCGCCACGGTCCCACGGGTTGTTGTTGTCGTCGACGAAGTTCCAGCCGATCAAGTCATCGGCGTAGCCGTTGCTATCATCGTCTTGACCGTTTGGCTGCTCGTCTGCGTTGCGCCACACCGACTCGGGTGCCAGATCAGGATGCAGATAGTCGAGACCCGTGTCGATGATGGCCACGATGACCGGCTCGCCCGCTGAGCTTGGCGCGGCGTCGGCATGTACGGCTTCGAAGCCCCATTGATCTTCGAAACCCTGTCCCCAAGCACCCGAGGAGTGACGGTAGGGATCAACGGCAGCGTCGACCGCCGCCGCGCACACCAAAAGGCTCGCTAGATTGATTGCGCACAGAGCGCGACTCGTCATGCAGAAAATTGCTCGAGAGCGCATTCCCACCTCCCCAGGCGGTTTGGCACGATGTTACCAGCCGATGTGGTGGTTTCGACTCTCGAATTGCGGATTGAAGCTGCGGTCGCTGAAACACCGGCACGACGAACACATCGCCTCGCTCGATTGATGCTCGATGATGACCGAGTGGGATGTGTGCGGCCGCTTACGACAACAACGGAGTGGTAGGGGACCTTGCCAGACAGAGTGGTCACGCCGCTCGCAATGTCGCATGCTACCGATCGCTCGAGAGGGAGGCCCACATGTCGGATCAAGCCGTCGTCGATCGCTTCGCGCTGCAAGACCTGATGTTGAACTACACGAGTGGCGTCGACGAACGTGACTTCGAACGCTATCGCGCTTGCTTCGCCGATGACGTGGAAGTCCTCGACTTCACGCCAGAGCCCATAGTTGGAGGCGACGCCTGGCTGACGTATGTAAAAAAGGCGCTCGACAGATACTCGGCTACGCAGCACTTGCTCGGCTTGCAACGCGCAACCGTCGACGGTGACCGTGCGCATGCGCGTACCGACGTGCAAGCACAGCACTTCCTGAACGAACCGAAGGGCGCCACGCTCACCCTGTGGGCAACGTACGAAACCGACTTTGTCCGCGATGGCCAGCAGTGGAAGATCAAACGGCACCGGCTGGTGACGCGAGGCATGAAGCAGGCCTGACCGCCTCAAATCACCTTTGCGGCACGTAGTCGATCGATCGCCGTGGCGTCGTAGCCCAGCTGCGCAAGCACGGCGTCGGTCGATTCACCGAGCGCTTCGGCTGCGCTGCGTACTTTCGTTGGCGTGCGCGAGAACTTCACCGCGGGCCCGGTGAGTGGCGCTGCGGTGCCGTCGGCGAGTGTCACAGTCTGCAGCATGTCGCGTTCGAGCACTTGCGGTTCTCGCGCGCATTCCGCGTAGGTGTTCACGCGGCAAGCGGGCAAGCCTTCTGCTGCGAACTGCTCCTCCACTTGCCTCGTGGTCCGCGCCGCACACCAGTCTGCGAGGAGTTTGTCGACTTCGGCGCGGTGGCCGATGCGATCGAACAACTTGGCGTAGCGTGAATCTGCGCCGAGTTCGGGTCGGCCAATGACTCTGGCCAACACCTTCCAGTGCGTGTCGAGCAGCACGCCTGCGAAGACGTAACCGTCCTTGCACTCATAGGCATTCACCGGGGCCGCCAAGTCGAACTCGTTGCCGTAGCGCTCGAGTTTCACATCCATGGCACCCGCCGAGAGCTTGCCGTTGCTCTGAAACAACAGACTGTCGAGCAAAGCGACGTCGATGTGCTGGCCTTCGCCGGTGCGATCGCGATGTCTGAGCGCAGCGAGGGCGCCAAGCGCGCCGTGCACACCGGCAAGATCGTCGCCGAGGTAGGTTGGCGCTTTCACGGGCTTGCCGCCGGGTTCGCCGTTCAGGGACGTGAAGCCGCCGAAATGCTGTGCGCCGGGGTCGTAGCCGACCCGGTCGGACAGTGGGCCGAATTGGCCGTAGCCGCTGATCGATACGTAAACGATGTCGGGCTTTACCGCACACACGTGCTCGTAACCGAGTCCCCATTCGCTCAACGTGCCGGGCCGAAAATTCTCGATCACTACGTCCGCGCTGGCAGCGAGCTTCAAGAAGATCTCCCGGCCTTCCGGCTTGGATAGCACCAGCGTTACGTTCTCTTTGTTGCGATTGACGGTTTCGTTGGCGATGGAAAGGTTGCCGCGCGACCCTGGTACCAAAGGAAGCAAGCGGCGCGCTACCTCGCCGTCGGGGTGCTCGACCTTGATTACGCGGGCACCGAAGTCGGCCAGTACGCAACCCGCCATCGGCCCGGCCCACGTGGTCGTTGCTTCGATCACGGTAACGCCACTCAACGGGCCCGTTAGATCGTCGCGTGCGTTGCGATAGAAGTCCGCCTTATCCATCCCCGTCATCCATTGCTTTGAGTTTCGCGACAGTCTCCTGCATCCGATCCCACTGGGCAAACAGGAAGTCTCGCTGCGCACGCGCGTCGGTGGGAATTTCGAGATGAGGGATCCGCCAGAATCGAATGCGAATGTGCGCACCGACCCAAGCACCATTGATCAAGCTCTTGAAATGCGACGCGCCTTCGAAGCCCGTGTGGGCGCAGAACACGAGGTCGCGGCCTGGATTGCGAGCGAGCAGTGCCAATGGGCCGCCGAGACGTGGCGGTAGCAGGTGGGTCCATGCCCGCATCCGATCGAGCTCGGCGCGAGAGACGACGTCGGCAATTCGCTCGAGTGCTCGGAGACGACGTTCCGCCGAAAATCGTGTGCCTTCAGGATAGATGAGAATGCCTTCGGTCTCGGTCAGATCGTCCGCAAGGGCGGCAACTTTGGCGACCTCGGGACCTGCATTGTCGGCGAAGCGATCGACGAAACAGTTCGGTAGACGATTGCCGACGATGTCGAGGCAAGGGTCGAGCAGCAATTCGCGCTTCAGAACGTAGCGCAAGCGAATATGTTGTGGGACCGCGTAGAACACCATCGGAATGATGGTGTCGGCGATGCTCGTGTGGCGCGGCATCATGATCGCGCCCGCGCCCTGCAGAGCCGCCTCGCCGCCGACGTCGAACTCGAGCAGGAACAATCGCTCTGCCGCGCGTTTCAAGGCCATGGACCATGCGCACTGCAGCCGGTAGTTGGCTGCCAGGAAGCGTTCGGCATCGCGGTGTCGAATCCAGAGCCAGAAAGCGACCGTAGAACCGATCGCCTCGCACCAGAGAAAACACCATAGGAATGCGAGAGTGCGCGCAACACCCCTTAGCTCGGTTGTGGGCGAAGCGTGCAGCGCCAGCGGCATCGCAATCGGCATGGGAAGGGTCAGCAATACGGCCGCCAGGAACACCGCGGGAATGCTGACGAGTCGGCGTAGAAGCTTTGAGTCAAGCACGAAAGTAGGTCCGCGCCAGCCACTGCCAACTCCAGAGGCCCATGATCATGTTGGCGACCGCGGTGGCGAGGAAGATGCCCGTATAACCGAACATCGTGTCGCCGAGCCAAGCAAGTGGCACGTAGATGCCGAACATGCGAGTCGCAGCCATGATGGTCGATGGCAGCGGCTTACCGAGCGAGTTGAACGCTGCGGACGACATCATGAGCACACCCCATAGTCCATAAGAGACGGGTACCACCACGAGGTAGCGCGAAGCAACCTCGATCACGGTCGGGTTGTCGTCGACGAGCACCACGAGCTCGCCCGCGCCTAGCCAGAGTACGATACACGCGAAGCCACCCCATCCGAGGCAGAACCGGTAGGCGACGGCCATGCCCTGTCGAACGCGGTCGCTCGCGCCGGCGCCGAAATTCTGACCCACGAAGGGGCCGATGCTGCCCGACAGCGCGAACAACAACATCACAGCGACCGCCTCGATGCGTCCGGCCACACCGAACCCTGCTACCACCTCGTGCCCGTGATGGGCGAGCAGCCGCGTGATGATGGCACCGGAGATTGGGCCGATGAGCTGTGTGGCCATGGCCGGTAAACCGACGTGAAAAATCTCGCGTGCCGAAGCGACCACACCGCGGCGCCATGCGACCGCCCCAAGCAGTAAATCCATGCGGGCGATGACGAAGTACATCAGCACGCCGCTCATCGCCAACCTCGATATCACCATCGCAGCGGCAGCACCTGCGAGCTCCAAACGCGGCGCTCCCAACCAGCCGAATATGAGCAGTGGGTCGAGCATCAGGTTGAACACCGCGCCCAGGGTCATGACGAGCCCGGGTAGGCGCGCATCACCGGTCGCGCGCATGACGCTGCCGGCTACCATCGTCAGCGTGAACAGCACCGTGCCGGGGTAGTAGATGAGCAGGTAGCCTTCGATGTGCTCGATGACTGTCGGCGTTGCGCCGATCGCTCGAAAGGTAGGCTCGATAGTCGCCATGCCGATCAGCGCGAGCGCGGACAGCACGACGAAGACGAGCAGGATACCGTGCGTTGTCAGGCGTTTTACGGCTTCCCAATCGCCGCCGCCGACGCGTCGCGCGATCACTGAAGAGGTACCGATACTGATGCCCAGGGCGACGCTGTTCAGCATCATCGTCACAGGAAACGTGAAGGTCACTGCGGCCAGCTGATCGGTGCCGAGTTGGCCAATGAAGCCAACTTCGATCATCTGCACCACGATCGACGACGATACCGCGATCATCATTGGCGCCGTGAGCCCGAACAGGCGGCGTGCAACATCGCCTTGCGTGAGATCTTGACCGCGGGGTTTATTCACGCGGCGAATGCTAGCAGCAGATTGAGTGCCCTCGTTCGGGTGCGCCGGCAGGGGCGCTGGTCTTCGTCGCTCGACCTGCGTTGCAAGGCGTGACAACAATCACGCGCGTGTTGTCGACTGCGCCGTCGGGGACGCCTCGGCCGCCGGTAAACTGCAGCGGGGACCACGAGCTAGGTCGTGCATGCCGATTACCTCGTCAATTGCTTCGCATCCAGCGCTTGCGACGCTTCGCGCGCGCGCGTCCGCGCTTGCCCGCCAGTATCGGCTCGATCGAGCGCTGCGTCGGGCGCTCGAGCCAGCGCCCGGCTTGATCGACGAACGGTTGATTGAGGAGATCTGCGACGCTTGGGGAAGCCCCGAGTCGTATGCAGTCGACGGACATCTGCGCGCGTTGCTCGCCGAAGTGCCGAAGGCCCACGGCCATGTGTTGCAATGCGGCGCTGGCCTCACCACGGTGTTGCTCGCAGTGGCCTTGGCTCATCGCGGCGTTCATTTGTGGGCGCTCGAGAGCAATGCGCAAAGCGCGGCGGCGGTACGATCTTGGCTTGCACAGTACGAGCTCAACCAAGCCCACGTGGTGACTGCGCGGGCGGAAATCGGTCGCGCTGGTGTCGGCTACGCCGTCGACGTCGGCCGCATCAAGGGTCCGCTCAGCTTGGTGATCTGTGAGGCATCCCAGGCCCATCCCGGCAACGCAGGTTGGATCCTGCCGCGCATTGCCGACAGATTGGATCCCAAGGCGGTGGTAATGGTTTGCGACGTTCGCAAACGCGAGGAAGTGGACGCCGTAGCGGCATGGTGTCGGGCCAGCGACGCATCATTCGTCGTGCGCGGCAAAACCGACCGCTACGTGAAGGTCGTGTTACGAGACAAGTTGGTCACCGAATCGCATCGAGCAGCGCGCATCAACACGCCGTTCGCGACCAAGTAACTGCGCACTAACGGCGATGTAGCCGGTAGTTAGGCCTTCTCGCGGGTACGTTTCGGTCCTGCGCGCAGAGTCTTCTCCCGTTCTTGCGCTTCGCGAATGATGGTTGGATCGTCCCACGGACTCTTGCGGCCCTTGTACAGCACGTGCGAATCGGACGACAGCGTCCAGAACTTCGACTGCTTGTCACGGCATATTTTCATGTTGTGCCTCCCAGCCCGCGAATCATCGCCTAAACCAGGCCAAGACGTCATCGGCAACCAGTAAGCGCCATGTAAGCCCCTGACGTATCATGGCTTTATGCGTGAGCGAGCACTTCCAGCGCACCTTTTTGCGCGCGTCGACGAAAGCGATGACGGGCTCTTTTATCGCTCGCCGCGACTCGTGCAGCACATCGACGATACGACCATCGCGGCGCTGACCCAGTACTACGCCAATACCATTCGTCCGAATAGTCGCGTGCTCGACTTGATG
>QJXZ01000229.1 GCA_003248125.1 Gammaproteobacteria bacterium
TTCATCACCCGCGGCCGGCAGTTGGTCGATCTCATGTGCCAGTGTCTGTCGAATACACGGGACATGTGCAAGGGCCGGCAGATGCCCATCATGTACCACTGGCGTGACGGCCGGATCTTCTCGATCTCTGGCAACCTCACCACGCAATATCCCCATGCGGTCGGCTGGGCGATGGCCGCCGCCATCAAAGGTGAAGATCACGTCGCTGCAAGCTGGGTAGGCGACGGCTCGACGGCGGAGTCGGACTTCCACTATGCGCTGCTGTTCGCGTCGGTCTACAACGCGCCCGTGATCCTGAACGTGGTCAACAACCAATACGCGATATCGACATTTCAAGGATTTGCCGGTGGCGAACGCCGACCGTTTGCGGCACGCGGTCTCGGCTTCGGCATTCCCGGCATTCGCGTCGACGGCAACGACTTCCTCGCCGTGTATGCGGTCACGCAATGGGCAGCGGAACGGGCGCGCAAGGGCGAAGGACCGACGCTCATCGAGCACGTCACCTATCGAGGCGGTGCACATTCGACTAGCGACGATCCGTCGCGCTACCGGCCGCGCGACGAATGGTCGCACTGGCCGCTCGGTGATCCCATCGAACGCCTGAAGCAGCACCTCATCACCATGGGTCGCTGGAGCGAGGAGCGTCACGCGGCACTGAAACAGGAACTCGATGCCGAAGTGGTCGCCGCGTGGAAGGAGGCACTCACCTACGGCACGCTGGCCGAAGGCCCGCAGCTGCCAGCCGACCTGATGTTCGAAGACGTATTCAGGGAGATGCCGCAGCACCTGCAGAAGCAGCGCGAGCAACTGCGCGCCGAAGGAGACTGATTCGTGGCGCAGATGAACATGGTGCAGGCACTCAACTCGGCCATGGACATCATGCTCGACAAAGACTCGAGCGTCGTCATCCTCGGCGAGGACGTCGGCTACTTCGGGGGCGTCTTCCGCGTTACCGAAGGGCTGCAGCGCAAGTACGGCGAGAATCGCGTGCTCGATGCACCGATCGCGGAGGGCGGCATCGTCGGCGTGGCGATTGGCCTTGCAGTGAACGGCTTGCGACCCATTGCCGAAGTGCAATTCGCCGACTACATCTACCCGGCCTTCGATCAGATCGTGAGCGAGCTTGCCCGCCTGCGCTATCGCACCGCTGGCGATTTCTTCGCGCCCATGACCATTCGCACGCCATGTGGCGGCGGCATTCGCGGCGGTCAAACGCACTCACAGAGCCCGGAAGGCATTTTCACACATGTCAGCGGCCTGACCGTCGTGATGCCGTCGAATCCCTACGATGCCAAGGGACTACTCATCAGCGCCATCGAAACCGACGATCCGGTCGTGTTCTTCGAGCCGAAGCGGCTTTACAACGGCCCCTTCGACGGCGATCCGAACAAGCCAGCGGTGCCGTGGAGCACACACCCGAAGGGTAAAGTGCCCGACGGCTACTACTCGGTGCCGCTCAGCAGAGCCGAGATCGTGCGACCCGGGAAAGCGGTCACCGTCGTCACGTACGGCACCATGGTCCATGTGTGCATGGCGGCGGTGCATCGCGCAGGCATCGATGCGGAGATCATCGACGTTCGCACGCTGGTGCCACTCGACGTCGATACGCTAGTCAAGTCGGTCGAGAAGACCCACCGCTGCGTGATTGCGCACGAAGCAACCCGCTTCGGCGGCTACGGCGCAGAACTCTCCTCCACCATTCAGGAGGAGTGCTTCTGGCACCTGGAAGCGCCGATCCAGCGCGTGACCGGGTGGGACACTCCCTATCCGCACGCATTCGAGTGGGAGTTCTTTCCCGGCCAACATCGTGTCGCCGCCGCGTTGGAAGAGGTGATGAAGCACTGACATGAGCGAATTCGTCTTCATGCTGCCGGATCTCGGCGAAGGTACCGTCGAGGCCGAGATCGTCGAGTGGAAAGTGAAGCCCGGTGACACGGTCGAAGAAGATCAGATCATCGCCGACGTCATGACCGACAAGGCCAATGTCGAAGTGCCTTCCCCGGTCAGCGGCAAAGTGATCTCGTTGGGCGGCGAGCCGGGCGAGTTGATCGCAGTCGGTGCGCCGCTCATTACCTTCGAAACCGACACCGCGCCAGCAGACATTCATCCCGCACCGCCACGCGAAAAGAAGGCAGAGCCGACGGAGGAAGCACCGCAGACGCCACCGGTGACGCCGGCGGAGTCGGTGCCGGCGGAGGAACAGGCAAATGCCGAGCCGGAATCTCCACCGACGAGCGCAAACCGACCGCTCACGTCACCGGCCATCAGGCGCCGCGCGCGCCAAGCCGGCATCGATCTCGCCGAGGTGCCTGCAACCGGTCCCGGTGGTCGCATCACGCGGGCGGATCTCGAAGGCTTTCTCGAAGGCCACGGGGCACGTGCACCGGTTGCGACGCAACGCACTGGCGTCACGGAGATCAAGGTGATCGGCGTGCGGCGCGCAATTGCCCGTCGTATGAGCGAAGCCAAACGCACGATCCCGCACTTCGCCTACGTGGAGGAAGTAGACGTCACCGAGCTCGAAGCACTGCGGCGGCATCTGAATGCGAAAGCCAAGGACACGGCCGGGCTCACGTACCTGCCCTTCCTAGGGCTTGCGCTCGTCAAGGCGCTGCACGATTTCCCGCAGTGCAACGCCACCTACGACGAAGAACGCGGTGTGATTCAGCAGCATCACGCCGTGCACCTAGGGGTAGCGACACAGACGCCGGATGGTCTCAAAGTGCCGGTAGTCAAACATGCGGAGGCGCGTAGTCTCGAGGATCTCGCGAACGAGATCCGACGCATGGCAACGGTTGCGCGTGACGGCAAGGCATCGCCAAAAGATCTCAGCGGCTCGACCATCACCATCTCGAGCCTTGGCCGCTTGGGCGGCATCGTCTCTACGCCCATCATCAACGCACCCGAGGTCGCGATCATTGGCGTGAACAAATCCGTCGACCGGCCAGTCGTCTACGAAGGACACGTTACGATTCGCCGCATGATGAATCTATCCTCGTCCTTCGATCATCGCTTCGTCGATGGCTTCGATGCCGCTGCGCTGATTCAAGCGGTGAAGGAGCTACTCGAGCACCCGGCAACGATTTTCATGCCGTGAAGGCCGTTGTATTCGCGCTAACGTTGATCGCCATACCGGCAATAGCGGAGGACGCGCGCACAGCCGTGTTCGCTGGCGGGTGCTTCTGGTGCATGGAACCACCGTTCGACGCCATCGAAGGCGTGCTCGCGACCACTTCGGGATTCAGTGGTGGACACCTGGCGAATCCAAGCTACGAAGCCGTCACACGCGGCGGAACCGGGCATCTCGAAGTCGTGCAGGTGACGTACGACCCCGCCAAAGTGAGTTACCAAGATCTACTGGGCGTGTACTGGCACAACGTCGATCCGTTCGACGCCGGTGGCCAGTTCTGCGATCGCGGCGCTAGCTACCGCGCCGCCATCTTCGTTGCCAACGACGACGAGCGCGCAGCTGCCGAAGCAAGCAAGGACAAAAGAGCAAAGCGGCTCGGCCAGCCAATCGTGACCAGCATTCTGCCTGCCGCACCGTTCTACCCGGCCGAGGAATACCATCAGAACTACTACGCGAAGAACCCACTTCGCTACAAGTTCTATCGCTACAATTGCGGCCGCGATCGAAGACTCGCGGCTGTTTGGGGCGACTAGCTTTTGCGTTCCTGCTCGATTAGATAGCTGGCGATGCGCAGCATGTCGCCCATCGACGCGGCACGTACCAAGTAGCGGCCGTTGACCACCAGCGACGGCGTACCGGTAATGCCAACGCGCTTCATGTACTCCGTGGCACGCCGAACTTTCGAGTCGACACCAAAACCTCGCATGCTGCGCAGGAAGTTGCTGGCATCCACACCGTAGTTCGCATAGAAGGCGGCAATGCGTTCTTCGTCGGGCTCTTCCCCCTCCCCGGGAAGCTGATGGGTACTGTGAATGGCGAGATAGACGGCCCCATGCGTCTTGTCGATCAAGCCCTTCATCTCGGCCGTGTAGTAGGCGCGTGCATACGGCACGAAGTCGGGACGGAACGATGCGGGAATGTGCATCAACTGCACATCGTCCGGCAGATCCCTCAGCCACGTGAGGAGCATCGGCTCGAAACGATTGCATGCCGGGCAGGCATAGTTGAAGAATTCTTCGACAACGATTTTACCTTCGACGGCGTCGAGCGGATGTCCGTTTTCGATGACAACGTAATCTTCGCCAGCCACCGGCACGGATTCTTGCGGCCGCGCAGTATCAGGGGCCGTCGCGAGACCAACCAGGAACATGGAGAGCAGGAACCGCTTCATTTTCGATTCGTGTCCGTTGATGCTGTGAGATGCGCGCGCAACGTACCAGATTGTGCAGGGGTTTCTCTACCTGTACGTCAGTCCTCGGAATGACGAATCTGGCTCGGTAGGCAACGCTCCACTGCTCATACACCGGCTCAAGACCCAGACGCAGACAAATATTGCTCCAGCCGATCGAGGACGATGTTGTAGCCCACGCGATGCATGTCGCGTTCCGCCGCGGTCGGAAACCCTTCGACATGGAACCGGAACAGTGTCTTACCACCACGATCCTGCATCGTCTCGGTGACCGTAGAAACGTAGACCGGGCTCGGCGGGACCTCCAATAGCTCCTCGTACACCACCCGCCCAGGTGCCACCTCACGAAACGTCGCGGTCACACGGCAATCGGTACCATCCTGGATCCACGTGACAACGAGTTGCCTACCGACACCGATCTCACCGGCGAACCCAGCCGACGCATCGTGCATCGCCGCGATCTTGCGCTTGATCTCGACGTCTGTCTGCGCGCGATACACCACATCCACCGGCGCATCGATGAGGCGTTCGACTTCCAGCTCGTATGACATGCCACCCTCCTGTTGGCTTTCAGCGTCTGAGCCTAGCCAACCTCGATATTCAACTCGCGGCAGATATCCAGTACCTGTGCCTCGAAGCGCTTGGAGAGAATGCCACTTTGCCAGAGTTCAACCAGCGTAGAAAAGAGGTACCGCGCCCACGTCCGCCTGTTTTCGAGCGCACGGCGAATTCCGGACTGATGGCTGCGCCACTCATCTTCATCCAGCAATCCCGTGTGATATTGATAGAAGACGTTTTGCTGCATGCGCCAATAGCACTGGGCATGCGAATTGAGTTGCCTGAAATGCGCGTGATCCATCTGCCGCAAATCTGCAGATGGATCCAGCCGCATCATCTCGCTGACCGCGTCTTCGAGCAATTTTGGATCAACCATGCGGGCAAAATAAGCAACGATGGCATCGGAAGTCGCTTGTCTGGCCGCCGCCTTCGCAACCATTGTGCTCTGACGCAGTTGAACACCCACGTATATCAACGAAGCGACCACCGCAATCGCAGCAATCGAGCCACTGATGCCGCCGATGAATTCCCCCCACGCTCCCAGATCCTGCACGTCCATCGAGCCCCCTCCTCTTGCGAACGATTCCGACGACGCCCACAGTTGCTGAGTTCATCGCGAATCGCGAATGATTTCCACCGCCGCATTGTGACCCGGTGCGCCCGTCACTCCACCGCCTGGATGCGTCCCGGAGCCGCACAAATACAGGCCACGCACCGGCGTTCGATAGTTGCCGTGGCCGAGCACCGGCCGCGCGCTGAACAGCTGATCGAGCGACAACGCGCCATGAAAGATGTCACCGCCGACCAGTCCAAAGGTGCGCTCCAAATCCAGCGGCGTCAGCACCATCTTCCCAACGATACTTCTCTTGAAATTTGGCGCGTACGCATCGACCGTATCGAACACGGCTTGGGCCGCCGCGTCCTTCGCGTCATCCCAGCTACGCCCGTCCGGCAACGTGGGGCTGAACTGCTGGCAAAAGAGGCTCGCCACGTGCGCGCCTGCCGGGGCCAACGTCGAATCGATGGTGCTGGGAATCAACATCTCCACGACCGGCGCCGTCGACCAGCCGTGCTCGCGGGCATCGAAGAAAGCTTGCTCCATGTATCGCAAGCTCGGCGCGATGATGATGCCCGCGCGCGTCGCGTTCTCGGCTTCCTCGGCCGGCACTTCGAATTTCGGCAACTCCGAAAGCGCAACATTGATACGCAGCGATCCCGACGCGCAGCGATAGCGCTGCATGCGCATGCGGAAGTCTTCGTCGACATGCGACGCATCTACCAGCCGTGAAAACAACAGCTTCGGATTGACGTTGGCTGCTACGCGCTTTGCGCGCACGACCTCGCCGCTCTCCAGCCGCACGCCCACCGCGCGATCATTCTCGACGAGCAACTCGGCTACGGCCGCATCGGTGCGCACCACGACTCCACGGCGGTGACACTCCTTCGACATCGCCTGCGTGATTGCACCCATGCCGCCAATCGCATGCCCCCACTGCCCGCGTTGCCCGTTCACTTCACCAAACACATGGTGTAGCAGTACATAAGCCGAACCCGGCATGTACGGGCTTGCGAACGTACCGACCACGGAATCGAACCCGAACAGGCCCTTGATGGCGTCGGTCTCGAACCAATAGTCGAGCACCTCACCTGCGCTCTTGGTGAAGAGATCCAGCACGTCGCGCATGGCCGGCAACTCGAGCTTGCGCATGCGGTTGCCGAGCTTCAGCGCGGCGAATAGATCACGCAGGCCGCCGCCCGCGTTCGGCGGGCTTTCTAGGAGTAGATCCCTGATGAGATCGGCGCCACGGTCGAGCATGGCGTAGTAATCGGGCAGTCGCTCGGCATCGCGCACCGAGAAACGTTGAAACTCCGTCTGCGTACCTTCGACGCCATTGCCCGTACGGAGATAGTTGCCACTCTGCAATGGCATGAAATTAGCGTACGGGCGATTGACGATCTCGAGTCCGTTCTCCTGCAAGCGCAGATCGCGAATGATCTTCGGATTGAGCAAGCTCACGGTGTAGCTCGCCACCGAATTACGAAAGCCCGGATGAAATTCCTCGGTCACCGCCGCACCGCCGACCACGTGCCGTCGCTCGAGGACGATCACCTTCAATCGTGCCGCAGCAAGATAGGCCGCGCAGACGAGCCCGTTGTGCCCGCCGCCGATGATTGCTACGTCGTATTCGCCTTCGTCAGCCACCGAAGCCGCTGCTCAATGCATCGTCGGCGACCAACGCCGCAACCCGCTCCTGGAGCACACGTTTCCAGTCGGGATGGGTGAGAATCCAGAATTGATTCATGCGGATGGCATGAACGACCTGATCCGCAACCGCCATTGGATCCAAGCCTTGCTCGGCTAGCAACTTCGACGAGAACGTGACAAAGCGATCTTCCTCGGCCGAGCCCTTGTGCGTCGCCTGGGATGCCACCGGCCGATTGCGTTCGCTTTTGACGATCCGCGTGTTGACCGCACCCGGACAGAGTACCGAGGCACCAATCGGCGACTTCCGTACCGCCAGCTCCCGCGCCAAAGTCTCGGTAAGTGCCACGACACCGAACTTGGCGATGTTGTAAGGCGCGATGTGCGGCGTGGCCACCAGGCCAGCCGTCGACGCGGTGTTGATGATGTGACCCTCGCCGGCCTTCTCGATCAGCGGCAAGAATGCTTTCACGCCATAGATCACACTCCAGAGGTCGACGCCGAGCACCCATTCGTAATCGGCGATGGAGAGTTCCTCGATGCGCCCAGCGGTCACCACGCCGGCGTTGTTGTGCACCACATGTACGGCCTCGAACACGCCGACCGCCTGCTCGGCGAGGGCCTGCACGTCGTCCCATTTCGAAACATCGGTGGGTATGCCGATCGCCGAGTAGCCGGTGTCGGTGAGCTCTTCGACCACCGCGGCGAGCGCATCGCGCTCGATATCGGCAAGCACGACGTTCATACCTTCGTGAGCGAGCCGAGTTGCCACCGCGCGGCCAATCCCGCTCGCCGCGCCGGTGACAACTGCCGTCTTGTGATGGAAGTCCTTCATCTTAGATTCTCCCTCAAGGCAATGCGTCCAGGCAGTTGCCATCGAGCACGGCGCTGAACGATCGGCTGGCGATGGCGGCAAACAACGCTTCATTGCGAGGATTTGAGAGATCGGCATTCGCGCCGCCGATCACGGAGATAGTGGTCATGGCCATGGTGTTGAGCGCAACGTCGTGGTCGAGATCGGATCGTGTGTAGCCCGAAACGCCCGCGGCTCGTAACCCCGCCAAGTAACGCTCACGCAACGATTCGTCGAGTTGCGCGCGCGCCTCGACGGGCAGGTTGGTGCCAATCAGGTAAGCGTAATCCCAACCAATTCGCCCGCGCATTACGAGTTGCCAGTCGACGAGGCAGAGATCGGCGGCCTTGCCATTACCTTCGAAGAACATGTTCTCCACCCGGTAGTCGTAATGCGTGAGCACTTGATGCCCGCCGGCCAGTTGATCGAGCAAATCGTCCATACGAGTCGCGATGGTCTCGACGGCATGGCGTGCACCGTGCGGAAGCGCTTGGGATTCGAAGCGACGCAGGTACTCCGGCACGCACGCACGGTAGTCGTCGGCGCCGGCGCGCATGTAGCCCACCGTCCAGTCCGGCAACCACTCCGACTCGGTACTCAACTCGGCCGAGCCCCAGAACCGACCTGTCAGCGCCGCGAGCCGATCGACGGCGAGTTCCACTTGCGCCGGCGCCGGGCCTTCGATCTGGTTGGGCGACCGCCAATCACTCATGTCCTCCATGAGCAGCACACAGCTCTGCGCACCGTCGAGCGCCGCGTAGAACACCTCAGGCGTGCGGACCGGCACGCGATCGGCGAAGCGCTGATAGAAATTCACCTCGCGCTCGAACATGTGATAGCGATCGGCTACGGCACGCATGTCGGGAAACGGCGTGTGTAACTTCAAGATCATGCATCGCGGCGCATCAGGGGCGCCGCCGTGATCCAGCGTCAGCCGCTTCAATACGCTCATCTGGCCGATGCCCTCGCCAAGCGATTCCGCTTCCACGCCACGTACCTCGATCGCCGGCCAGCGGCCGCGCAGCGCGCCTGTCAACCAGTCGGCGGTCACCTCCTCCGCGATTTGCGGCACCGCGGCTGCACTCATTGACGCGATCCCTCGGTGGCCAGGCCCCGCAAATGCCCGGTTTCGTTCAAGCTGACGATGTTTCGCTCACCGGTGCGCGCACACAGATACCGGTGGATGCTCGTATAGGCGGGCTCGAAGAACAGGCTTGGCGTAAGCCCCAACACGTGCGCAGTCCAAACGTTGACCACGCCGCCGTGACAGAAAATCGCGATGCGTTGGCTCGGATGCGCCGCAATCAGGCGTTCGAGCGCGTTGACCACCGTCGCGTGGAACTGATGGATGTCGATACCCTCGTTGTAGCCACCGTCGACGAATGCCTTCCAAGCTTCGTAGTCCTGCGCCTTGAGTTCTTCCATTGGCACGTAACTCGACGCGTGCCGATCGAATTCGATGACACCTTCTTCGATGGTGATTTCCTTCCCCGCAAGCGCGGCGTACGGCTGCGCGGTTTCGTAGGCGCGCTGCATGGGGCTCGCATACACGGCGTCGATGCGTTCGCCGATGAGCCACTCTGCGACGAGATCGGCCTGTTTGCGGCCGAGGGTCGACAACGGCGGGTCTGCTGTACCCGTTTCGACCTCGACGCGCTCCGGCAGCCCATGCCTGACCAGGACCAGTTCCAATGTCCGCCTCCCCCACTGTTGTGTGTCGAGCCTACCTGTCGGCGCGAGTGGCGTCGACCGTGGCCGTGACGTGCCGCATTCGTCGTTGCGCCCATACCTCCAATCGCAGATCATCGGCCGGGGGATTTCAATCGCGATCGAGGCCTTTTCGCAACGACACACGTGGAGTCGGGGCTCGGAACGCATCGATTCAAGGGGGAGGGAATCGTGTCAGAGAGCATTTCGGTGCACGTTCGCACCACGTTTCGTGCGAGCTTCGGTCCGGCGACCGGCAGCGACCGCATCGAGTCGATCGATGTGCTTCGCGGCGTTGCCCTGCTCGGCATCTTGCTGATGAACATCATCGACTTCGGACTGCCTGCAGCGGCCTACCTCAATCCCGTGGTGGACAACGCAACCAGTGGCGCCAACCTCTGGGCATACATCGTCAACTGGTTCGCGTTCGAAGGGTCCATGCGCGCCATCTTCTCGATGCTGTTCGGCGCCAGCGTCGTGTTGCTCACGTCCCGCGGCGAGGAAACCGACCCGAGCATCGCCGTGGCCGATGTCTACTTCCGACGAACCTTGCTGCTCATCGTCTTCGGGCTCATCGACGCCTACCTACTGCTCTGGTATGGCGACATCCTCTACTCCTATGGTGTGTGCGGGCTAATGCTGTTCGTGTTTCGCCGCGCTAGCGCGCGCACGCTACTCCTACTCGCGCTGATTCCGTTCTGCGTCATGCAGATCAAGGTTTGGAACGGCAGTAGTTATTACCATGCGGTAGCGCCCGTTGCGGCTGAGGCGCGTTTGCTCGTAGAGCAAGGCGTGGAACTGACTGAAGCGCAGCAACAAGCGCTCGACAGCTACGATTCCTTCTCCGCAATGTGGGCCGCGAATCCCGAGGCCGAAGCCGAAGAGATCGCGGTGCGCCGCTCGGGTTACCTCGACAACGTCAAGCAGCTCGCGCCCAACAATGCAGCCTGGCAATCATCGCTGTTCTACGACTTCTTCTTCTGGGACATCATGATGATGATGTTTCTCGGCATGGCTCTGTTCAAGTTGCAGATCTTCAGCGCCAGCCGGTCGTATGGCTTCTACTTTGGTCTCTTGGTAATCGGCTACGGCGTTGGTTTCAGCGCCAACGGCTACGAGATAGCCAATACGATCGACAGCAATTTCGATCCCATCTGGATGGTGCCATTTCTGATGCCAACCTACGACCTCGGGCGCGGCGGCACTGCACTCGGACACATTGCGTTGGTGATGCTGATTTGCAAGGCCGGCTTGTTCACGTGGGTGACCCATGCGCTTGCAGCCGTGGGCCGCATGGCGTTGACCAACTACCTCTCGCACAGCTTGATTTGCATGATCGTTTTCACCGGCGTCGGATTTGGCCTTTTCGGATCGCTCGAGCGCTACCAGCTCTATTACGTGGTCGGCGCAATCTGGGCTTTTCAGCTGATCGCAAGCCCGCTCTGGCTCAAGTACTTCCGCTTCGGGCCGGTGGAGTGGGTATGGCGCTCGCTGACCTATGGTCAGGCGCAACGGATGCGCATCACCGCGGGCGCAGCGGAACCTGCATGACGGCGAGCGACCATCGCAGGACTTCTGCGGTAGGATCACGACAGTTGCGAACATTGGAGAAAGCAGAATGGCCGAAGCGGTTCGCGCCCCAGGAGAGATTCCCGATCCGTACACCATGCCGCTCGACGAAATCGACGTCAGCCGCACCGAGCTCTACCAGCATGATGCGTGGCGGCCCTATTTCAAGCGACTGCGCGACGAAGATCCGATCCACTTTTGCGCCGAAAGTCAATTCG
>QJXZ01000183.1 GCA_003248125.1 Gammaproteobacteria bacterium
CCACCGTTCAGCAACATGTGTGCAAACACGGCAACGTCACGCGCAGTGGTTTTCACACCGGAAGCGCCATTTTCGCAAACATCCCAAGCCTCGCTGTTCGCAGACGGGAACACCTCGCGTGGAAAATCCGGAAACAGTGCAGGCAGATCCGGGCAGTTCGGTTCACGCAACACGCGCCGGGTTTCTCTCAGTTCCTTTGGTAACACGAAGAAACTATCGTGCATGCCGAGTGGCGCGAAGATCCGCTCGGCGACGAACTGCGGAAACGATATGCCGCTCGCGCGCCGCACGATGTCGCCGAGCAGCTGGTAGCCGAAATTGCAGTAGCACATCGCCTCGCCAGGTGCCCGCGTGAGTGCTGCGTCGCTGGCGTAGCGAATGACACGATTGGTGACGTTGCACTGATTCGGCGCCGCGCTCGGCACCGTTGCATTTGCGACAAACCGTGACGTGACGTGCGGGTAGACCGACATGTCGTCATAGCCAGACGTGTGCGTGAGCAAGTCGGCGATCAGCACCTGTTCGACGCCGGGCGCGGTGAGTTCAGGTAGCAGATCGGTGATCGGATGCTTGAGCGAAAGCAGGCCGTCTTCGACGAGACACAGAATTGCCGCTGCCGTGATGGGCTTCGTCAGCGACATAACCGGGAAGATCGCATCGGTGCCGAGCGGTGCAGAATCCGATGGCCGCAGGATCCCGTATGCTTCCTCGAGCACAACGACGCCGTGGCGCGCAGCGAGCAACACCAGCGACGGGCAATTGCCAGAATCCACCCAGCTCTGCGCGCGGTCGCCAATGAGCGCAATGCGGCGCGGGTCCATGCCCACGTCTTCGGGCCGGCCTGACCGCAATGTCACCGGTTCCGGCATCGAACCCCTCCCTTCGTTTGACGGTGCAGTTTGCCCGAATGTCGCTCGGATCACACTGAGATTGGCTTCCGCCGGACGAGCTACCTATGCTCGTCGGATCGGCAGTGAGGGAACAAGAATGAGCACGAGCCGCTACTTTCGGGCGCAGGCCTACAACAACGCCTGGGCCAATCACCGTCTGCTCGCCGCATGCGCGGCACTCCCGGTCGCGGAAGTGGAGGCCCGACGAACGAGCTTCTTTCCATCGATCATCCACACGTTGAACCATATCCTCACCGTCGACTGGTTCTACGTCAGCGCGCTCGAAGGGTCATGCATCGGCCCCAGCGCGTACGAGCCCGAGATTCCGCACGTCGAGTTCGCATCCCTTGCTCACGCACAACGCGACGTGGATGCGCGCCTGACCAGGCATTGCGATGCGTTGACCGATGCGATGCTCGATGACGACGTGAGTCTCGTCCGCGTCAGGGGAACACAGATCGAATCGCGCGACCGCGTGCTGCTACATCTATTCCAGCACCAGATTCATCATCGCGGGCAAGTGCACGCGATGCTTTCGGGCACCGAGGTTCCGCCACCGCAACTGGACGAGTTCTTCCTTGGCGACGAGGTGGCGCTGCGTGCCGCCGACTTTGCCGCGCTCGGCTTCGACGAAGCGACCATCTGGCGCTGACTGGTTTCGAATTGGAGCTGCGACCGGTTTAGATCGGCACACCGGCCTCGTTCAATTCGATGCCGCTATACGGTGTTACCGCGTTGATCCTCTCTATCAATTCCGTTTGCGCTGCGTCGTCCACACCGTGGGCAGCGAGTGCCGCATGGCAGCGCGGCTCGGCGCGCAGCGCCGCGCGCATCGAATCGTTGAGGTAAACATCCACGCCCCAGCGCTGGACGCCGGTGTAGACGCCCGGCTGCTGCGCGGCTACCTCGTAGAAGTCGAGTGCACGATCCATGTCGCCCAACATCACCGAGGTGAGCGCCTTGTAGATCGCCGGATAGCGCTGTCGCGCCTCGAGCCACTCCGCGGCCTTGCGCGCGGCATCGATATCGCCGCGCCAAAAGTAGTAGCAGAAGCCCGGGAAGTGATGGGCGCCCCACACGCCGTTCAACACCTCCACGTCCGCGAGCGCGCGCTGATACTGGCCGGTACGCGCCGCCCAGATACAGCGATCCGCATAAGGCGCGCCAGGGATTGGATCCTCCGCAATCGCAGCAGTGCACGATTCGATTGCGGCATCGAACCGCCGCAGACCTCCCAGAAGGCAGGCGCGCAAGTACGGCGCCTGCGGCACATGCTGTTCCAAGATACGCAGGCCGCACGCGTACAGGCCCACTTCGCGACACCGAGTGGCAAGACGCAGATAGGCCGAGCGAACGTACTGCGTGTCAAATCGGCGCTGGTTCCGGATCACATCGAAGCTCAACTCGGTCCCGGCATTCCCGGCCAGCTGCGCGTCGATGTCGAACCAGTACTTCTGTGTCTTGCGCGGATCGAGTTTACCAAGTCGCTCAGCCACATCGCTGAGCGCACTCAACGAATCGGGATCACCACCTTCGGTCGACGAAGCATGCTGCCAGAGATATGCATTCGCGAGTTCTCCCCAACCATCGACCCAATCGGGATCCAGTTCGACCGCGCGCTTGAGCCGCGCAATCCGAAGCCGCCGACCGCGCGGTGTGTTGCCGTCGACGTGGCGCGCCATGAGGAATTCCTGGTAGGCCTCGGCGTTGTTCGTGCCCGTTTCGACGATGGCGCCTCGCTGACCACTGCCGAGCTCGACACTGAGCGCATCCACCACCCGCCGCGCCACGTCGTCCTGCAGCGTGAAGATGTCGCTCATGTCGTTGTCGTAGTGCTGTGACCAAAGACTCTGGCCATCGTCGACGCGGGTAAGTGCCACGCTGATGCGCACACGCGCGCCGGCCTGCTGCAAGCTGCCCGAGACGATGGATTCCACGCCGAGCTCACGGCCAATCGCCGTCGGCGATAGCGACCGCGACTTGTATTGCGACACGGCCAAGAACGACTTCACCCGCAGGTCGTCGAGCCGAGAGAGACCGGCGATGAGTTCTTCGGTAATGCCGTCGGAGAGATATTCGTTGTCGGGGTCGCGACTGCGATTGGCGAGCGGCAGGATCGCTATCGCATGCCGTGTATCGGGCGGCGGTGCTGGCGTCACTCGCGCTGCGGTGAGTGTGGTCGGCTGTACGAGTCGGCGCACGCTGCTGCCGAGCTTGTCGAGATAGGCCCGGCCGTCCAAGTGGTACCTGACGATTGCCTGACGATTCGTCAACGCAAGCTCGAGTCCCGGCGGGAGCTGTGTCTGCTCGAGATCCACCCGCAGCACAGTGAGCTCGCGCGACAGTGCGAAATTCAGCTCCTGCTGACAGTTTTGCGAAGCCGCTGAGGCCGGCGATGCGAAATAGAGCACGAGGCTCGATTGCGCGAGCGCGAGCGCCACTTCGTCGCGCCACGTGCTGCCGGGGGCGATGCCCTCGTCGTACCAGACGTTGAAGCCCGCCGAACGCAGATACGTGAGATCGCCATATACCGTTGGCGCATCGGCATGCGCATAGCACACGAACAGATACGGCTCGGTGCCGGTATAGGCGGGAAAGGGTCTCTGCATGGCGAACGGAGCTTACCAGCTTCCCACCGGACCAGCCAGTGCCCCAGCACGCCGAGCATGCCCACCACGACCACACCGATTGCAAGCCAATGCTCATAGCGCTCGATGCGCGGCAACCAACGCGACAGCGCGTAGCCGAAGGTGTAGCCCGCAAAAGTAACCGAAACCGACCAGATCGCCGCCCCGACCACATTGATCCAGATAAAGAAGGTGGCAGGAATACCCATCGCGCCAGCGGCCGCCGGAATGGCGTTGCGAAGGCCGTAGAAGAACCGAAACGTCAACAGCACCTTGATGCGATGGTCGTGGAGCAGCCGCTGACCGCGGTCGTACAGCGACCGCCAACGGGGCGGCGGCTCGCGGCCCACCCACCGATGTCCCACCCAAAAGGCCAACTGGTCGCCGCACATGGATCCGACGAACGCGGCCAGCATGACGAGGGGCAGATCGAGATAGCCGCGCAGCGCGAAGAAGCCGCCCAGCAGAGCGACGGACTCGCCTTCGAGAAACGCGCCGATCAGCACCGCCACGTAGCCGTACTGCTCGACCAAATCACCGATGTGCACGTCGCTGCCCCGTCGACACCTGTGGTCGCCTCGTCTTGCCTTGCCGAAGAACCGACTTACTCTAGCAGCACGCGATCGCAGAGATCATTGCAACGATGAAACGACTCCCCGGTAC
>QJXZ01000132.1 GCA_003248125.1 Gammaproteobacteria bacterium
CTTGTCGTTGAGTGTGCTGGTTTCGTTTGACGAATTGGCGAACTCATCGTCGATGGCCTGGGCGATGGCGGTCGATCGGGATGGATCGTCGATCGTCACTGCGAACTGGTGAACGGTCCCTCTGCCTTCGATTCGGGCTTCGTCGAAATACTGGTAGTGAAAGTAGAGCTCGTTGGCAAACACACGCTCGTCGTCCGGGCCTGCGTTGGCGATGGCGACCAGTTCGAACGTCCACTCGTTGCTGCCGTCGACGCGCGGCCACATGGGCGAGATCACCGTGATGCGGTCGCCGATCTTCCAGCCGTAGCGTTCGGCGAGCGTCACGCCAGCCACCGCGGCAGTGCGGCTCTCGCGCAGCGCCGTGCGCTGCGAATCCGGAATCTTCAGTTCGGGAAAGACTCGTTGCGCGGAATCCATTTCGAAGGCAGCCGCGGTGATGCTGTTCTTCGGGTCCTGGTAGTAACCGATGAGGATTGCGGCGGTGGTGACGTCCCTGACGCCGGGTATGCGGGCAATTCGTTCACGGTAGGCGATCGGCAAGGGTTCGAGGATGTTCGCGCGACTCATCACGCGCAGGCGCGCATCGTTCATCTTGTCGAGTGCACCACCGAAGCCGGCAACCACGCCGTGCATGACGCCGAACAACAGGAACGCAACCGAAACGGCGAGCAGAGTGAGTATGCTTCGGATCGGCCGGCGTCGCAGTGCAGCCCACACCAGCGGCAAGAATTTCACAGGAGCTCCGTGAAAGAGTCGATCACACCGTCGGCGCCGAGCGCGTCCGCCGGCGTGCCGTGGTTGTAGCCGTCTCGCACGCACACCACCGCACATCCGGCGTTACGTGCGGTCTTCACGTCGGTCTCGGAATCGCCGACGAACAATGCGTCGGCAGGCGCGCAGTTCAGAATACGACAAGCGTGCAATGCCGGTTCCGCATCGGGCTTGCTCACCGACAGCGTATCGCCGCAAACGATGGCGCCGAAGTAGTGTGCCAGGTCGAGCGCCTCCAGCACGCGATGCGAGAGCCGGGTCAACTTGTTCGTGACCACTGCCAGAGCTGCGCCGCGACAAGCGAGCGCATCGAGTGCCTCGACGACGCCGCGATAAGGCGTGCTACGGTCGGCGATGTGCGCTTCGTAGTGGCCGATGAACACGTCGAGCAGGCGCGTCATCCCGTCTGCATCGTCTATCAGTTCGCTGCGACCATGATGTTCGAGTGCTTGTTCCAATAGCACACGCGACCCGTGACCGACCCAATGGCGCGTGAGCGCTTCGTCGACCGCGGGCAGATGGGCCGCGGCGAGGGCGTGGTTGAGAGCACGGTTGATGTCCGGTGCGCTGTCGATGAGCGTGCCGTCGAGGTCGAACAAGTAGGCGCTGTAGCGCCTCGCCAGAATGCTAGCGGCCAATCGCTTGCCTCATCGCTTTGATCGTTGATGCGTAGTCGTCGGCACCGAAGATTGCAGAGCCCGCGACGAACGTATCGGCGCCGGCATCGGCGGCGGCGCGAATGTTGGAAGCTTTGATGCCGCCATCGATCTCGAGACGAATGTCGCGCCCGCACACATCGATTCGCGCGCGCGCTTTGGCGAGCTTGTCGAGGCTCGATGGAATGAACGCCTGACCGCCAAAGCCGGGGTTGACCGACATGATGAGCACCATGTCGACGAGATCGATGACGTGCTCGAGATGATCGAGGGGCGTTGCCGGGTTGAATACGAGCCCCGCCCGTGCGCCGCCGTCCCGAATCAAGCCAAGCGAACGATGCAGGTGCTCACTGGCTTCGGGATGGATGCTGATGTAGTTCGCGCCGGCGTCGATGAAATCACCGATCAATCGGTCGACCGGCTTGACCATCAGGTGCACGTCCATCGGCGCGGTGATACCGTGCCGTCGCAGTGATGAGAGCACTAGAGGGCCGATGCTCAGGTTCGGGACGTAGTGGTTGTCCATCACATCGAAGTGGATGAGATCGGCGCCGGCCGCGAGCACGGCTTCGACCTCCGCGCCGAGCCGCGCGAAGTCGGCGGACAGTATCGAGGGGGCGATCCAGGGAGTATTGATCATGGCCGCGTATTATGGTGGTGGGCGGGTGAGTTTGCATGGCATTTGATCGCCGTGCGCATCGCCGCTTCGCGTCGTGGCTCGCGGCCGCATTCTCGATCTATTGGCTGCTGCTTGCGATTGCACCGGTGGATCGCGAAGTCTGGCTGCTCGAGAACGTGCTCACGGCACTGGCGATCGTTGCGCTGGTGGTCACTTTCAATCGCCTGACGCTGTCGCGGATTTCCTACGCATCCATTGCGCTCTTCCTTGCGGTGCACACGCTCGGCAGTCACTACACCTACTCGCTCACACCTTACGATGCGTTCTTGCAATCTTGGCTTGGCATTTCCATCGATCAGGCGCTCGGCTTCGAACGCAATCATTACGATCGCTTCGTGCATTTCAGCTTTGGACTGTTGCTCGCCTACCCGGCGCGTGAGGTCTTGCTGCGAGTGGCACAGGTGCGCGGCTTCTGGGGCTACATGCTGCCGCTGATGCTCACGCTCAGTTGCTCGACGATCTACGAGCTCATCGAATGGGGCGCCGCAATGGTGTTCGGCGGCGATCTCGGCATGGACTATGTTGGCACGCAAGGAGACATTTGGGACGCGCACAAAGACACGTCGCTCGCGCTGCTTGGTGCCGTTAGCTCGATCACGATCGTGGCGGTCGTCAACCTGCGGCTGCAGCGTGACTTTCATGCGGAATGGGTCGAGAGCCTGCGGGTCAAACACCAAGAGCCGTTGGGAGAACACGCAGTTAGGGCGATGATCGAAGCGCGCGAATCTCACTGACCGAACGCCAGCAGTCAGTCGGTAATGCGGCGTACCGCCTTCAACATTTCTTGTGATCCGATGTCGAACCAACGCCCTGTGAATACCTGTGCGGAGGCACGCCCCTCCGCAGCTGCCCGAAAGTACAGTTCGCGCATTGAAAAAGCACCGGCCGGAGCATCGTCGAAGAGCGCTGGATCGAGGATGGCGATCCCGCAATACACATACGGCCGGTGGTCGTTGCGCAGCAGGCGACCGTCACGCTGATCGAAATCGCCATGCTCGCGATGTGCTGGCGTCGGCGTCAGAACGAGCCGACACCGGTCGCCACCGGCGAGCGGCGCGAGGGTGGTGAAATCGAGATCCGTCCAGATGTCACCGTTCAAAATCAGGAACGGTGATTCGCCGAGCAGCGGCAGCGCGTATCTGACGCCACCTCCGGTCTCGAGGCGCTCGGTCTCACGGCTATAGCGAACCTGCACGCCGATGTCGCGGCCGCTGCCAACAGCGGCCTCGATCTGGCCGCCAAGGTGGTGCAGGTTGACCACGATGTCCGTGATGCCCGCGCGCGCGAGCCAACGCATCTGATGGACGATGAGGGGTTCGCCCGCAATGGGAATGAGCGGCTTGGGGACGCGGTCCGTGAGTGGCCGTAGGCGCTCGCCTCGTCCGGCAGCAAGGATCATTGCTTTCAC
>QJXZ01000013.1 GCA_003248125.1 Gammaproteobacteria bacterium
GCGATCCCCCTCTTGGTGCCCTGGCGCGCTTTTTGCCTCCGAATCCAGCACTCACAACCATGGCCGCAGTCGATGAAGTCGCTGACGCTCGAGCAGCTCGGCTGGCGCACCAAACCGGGCATTCTCGGCCGCCATCCGGCGAGCGTGCAGTCGATCCATGCGCTGCTCGGTTATTTCTTGCGCGACCGCGAGTCGCCCACACCCTTTCCCGGCCGCGACGAACTCGTGCTAAACGATTGCTTCGAGTGGGGCATCGCGCCACCCCTCGAAAAAGTGATCGAAAGCCAACGGGAGCTCGAATTCCTGCTCGGAATGCCCGAGGTGTATCGGCAAAGTGTGTCGATCATCGAGCCATGGCCGCACGTCGGTATCAATCCCCACGGCGAAGGCGTGCGGGCGTCGAAGAATGTCGCCTACATCCTGCAGCAAGTCGCCGATGCCGACAGCATCCTCTACCCCGTGTGGCAAAGCGGCATTCAGCATCCCGAGCGACTCGCCAACGTATTGAGTGCCGGAATCGCCACCGTAATCCAGGGCGGCAACCCATCTGCACACGATGCATCGACCTTCGACGGCGCGAACGCGAGCCTCGACGACATCCTCGGCTTGGTCGACCAGCTATTGCTACGCCGCTCCGCGGGTAGTGCGCCGAGCATCTTCATCTGTCTCGGTCATCAGCTGGCCGCCATTTCGCACGTGCGGTTGATTCGCCGTGCCGTTCGCGAAGCGCTCGCACTACAGTGGCTACCGCTCGATCCGGGCGGTCACGCGCTCGCCTCGTTGCAGCAACTGTGTCGGCGCATCGCTGTCGTTGGCGAAACCCTGCAAGTGATCAAGGGCGGCAATGTAATTGCCCGAGGTTGGGAGGATCCGCGCTTTGCGGTGGCGCGCAATGAAGCGATCGAAGTCGGCACGCGCCGGCTCATGCCCTATCGGCGACGGCCGGAGAGCGATCACGTGCCGAGCGAGTTCCATCAGTGCCATGCCTTGATCGCCGACGAGTTGGATGGCGTGATCGACACCATGATCACCCTCGAACGCGAACTCTTGATAGAAATGTTTCACGGCGACGAGGTGAACGAGGAAGCAGCGTTGTTCGCCAATTGGGCCTACAAGCAGCTGCACGACACCATCGTCGCGATTCGCCACGCAATTGCGGTGAGCCCCCTGTCGTGGCTCTTGCGCCTGCCTTACGCAGTCGAAATCGAATCGCAGACGCAGGTCGACGATCGGTCGCTAACCGAAGTGTGCACCACGGCGATTTACTACAAGGACTGGGAAACCCATACCATCCGTCGCTCGTTCACGTGCCAGTTTCATCCCGAATTGATGGCTGACATCCGCGACATTGGTCGACGACCGGGGCCGCGCTATACCGAGCTGAAGGACAATGACGGCGTGCGGCTGCTGGTGCGGTTGCTCTATCACGGCATGCAGGAGTAGCTGCTGCGGGTCGGCCTGCAGGCGCGTGCCGATCATTGGTTGCCACCCATTTTCAGGACTGGGTTCCGCGCCAGCACGCCCTCGATGTAGCGCAGCGCATCCGGATGCGCCACGCGCTTGACGTAAATCTCATAGAACAGCTGATAGACGCCGGGACGGCCGTAGAGGCCGATGGGAACATCGAACTGGGCACGCTCCATCTCCGGGAGTTCGTTGATCCGCGGAATCACGTGCAAGAAGTAATTCCACCAGGCGATCAGGTTCCAAAACACCAGCGACGCTTCTTCCCTGCCCATGCCCTGCTGCTCGAGCGCTGCGACCAGCGGGTACGGCTCGCGGCTACCGGCCAAGCGGTCTGCCTCCACCATGACTCGATTGACGCGTTCGTCGAGCTGCAGGGTGATGACGTCTCGCAATGCCTCGCCGCGGCCCTGACTGAGCGCACGGCGCGCTTCGGACCGGGCGTGTCGCACTTGCACCGCCAGATAGATCAGGGTGATGAAGACCGCCATCGCGCCGACGATCTCACCGATTGCACCGATCGCCTCCCAATTCATCGCTTCCAATTCTCCTAGCTCGTTAGAAAGGCAAAGAACCGCGCGAACGATCCACCGCTAAGCACCAGCTGAAGAGAGAGCGCGATGATGAACAACGCCGCAGAATCGATACCGGTAGCGGAAAGACCGAGACAGAAGACGATGCCGACCGCGAGCGCGAAGACCAGTCCGCCCCACACTCGGGGCCGCGGGGCCCCCGATCGGATGATCCGCGTTCCCCGGCGCAGCGTCAGCGCAAACTGGGCCACGAACGCGACCAAATTCGCGGCAGCCGACCAACGCCACAGCAGCTGGGTGTTCATGCCGATGTCGAACAGGGCAATTGGCAGCAGCGAGAATCCGGCAGCCAACAGACTCGTTTCGATCATGTTTCTGAGTAGCGCACCTTGGACTTCCGGCCTTGCCGAACCTCGCCGTTCGCCAAGCACGCCCGCCACACCGGAGAATCCCGCCAGTCCAATGGCAACCTGCGCAGTAGTGACAAGAAACTCGGACTCCTGCACGGTGTTCCCTCGCGGCCGTCGGAGAAGTTGAATCGGCAGCACGGCGCCGCTCGCCAGTGTCCACTATGCGGCCGTCACCTGCCACAACACCCCACGTCAATTCCCGAACTCGATATCCGGGTCGCGATAGTAGCGGCGATGCCAGATGCCCTCGGGACGTTCCCCTTCGACCGGCATGCGCCAGGTACGAACCCGAGCTGTGGCCAGTGACACGCCGTACAGACCTCGTGGCTCGCCGATGGTGTTTTGGACGTACGCTTCCGCCGCCGCTGCCGGCACGTAGCGGCCGGCGATGCGCCGGTATAGATCGCGCCACGCGTCGTCCTCGCCGACGTCATGTACCAGCTCTGCGATGCCTTCGATGACGACCTTGCGGTACGGCAGCGCCTGCTCGTCGATGCACAAGGCGACCCGCGCATCGCGACGCAGACAGTCGAACCACTCGGAGCGCTGCCGCGGCGTGAAGTAGATCCGACCCCGTTCATGCAAAAACCAAATTGGTGTCACCAACGGACTGCCGTCTGCCCGCACCACGGCAATGCGCATGACGATGCCGCGCTCATCGAGGAACGCATCACGTTCGACGGTGGTCAGTGTCGGCATTCAGGCAATCTCATCGAAGACAAGGCCCGACTATGCGTTGCGGGACCGCAGCGCGCAACTGAAGCGTTGCTCGATCGAGGGTCGCACTCGCGCCGAGCTACTATCTGTGCTTCGGCAGAACGCGTGAGGTGACGAGCTCTTGCGCTACGTCGGTGCGCGTTCGCGCGGTCCGATTGGTCGAACCCCTGCTCGCATCAACTCGCGATCAAGCGCTTTACGTCGTCCAAGCCCAAAGCCTGACCACCGATTCCCCAGCTACCGCTTGGGACTTCGTTGACGATCACCCAAGTCTTGTCGCGCAACTTCTCGCTCGTCACGGCAGTGACTGCCGAGGTGATGCGCGCGATCAGGTCGCGCGTTTGTTCGCTCGTTAGCTCTTCCTCGAATACCTTTACTTCCACTAGCGGC
>QJXZ01000164.1 GCA_003248125.1 Gammaproteobacteria bacterium
CGGCCCGAATACCCCGATATGGTGATGATGCAAGTGGCAATGGATCTGCCGTTGTTCACGCGCAATCGCCAAGATCGAAGGTTGGCGGCCGCACTCGCCGAACAGGATGCCGCGCGCGCCGCGTTCGCCGATGCCGAACGGGCGCTGGTAGCGGAAGCGTTGGCCGTCCGCCGCGATGTCGAGCGGCTCGATGTGCGGCTTGCGCAATTCGAATCGCACATCGTGCCAACCGCCATTGCCGCCCGTGATGCGGCAGCCGACGCGTGGCGACGCGCCGACGGCGATCTCGCCAGCGTGCTCGAGGCGCGCATTGCGCTCCTCGAGGTGCGCGACGAGGCACTGCAGATTCGCCACGACGCGGCCAGTCGGCGCCTCGAGCTCGACTACTTCCTCGGCACGGATGACACCAATGCAGCGGAGGGTAGGCCATGAGTACGACCATGCGACTGATTGCCGCCATCGCCGTGTTGCTCCTGGTCGGCGCCGGTTGGCTGCTGATGCGTGGCGGTGCGGAACCGGTGGCTAAGCCCGCACCGACGGCGAAGTCGAGTGAACGCCAAGTGCTGTACTGGTACGACCCGATGCGTCCCGATCAGCACTTCGGTGCACCGGGTCGTTCGCCTTTCATGGCCATGGATCTGGTGCCGAAATACGCCGATGAAGTCGAACCAAGCACCGTCGTTACGATCGATGCTACCGTCGTACAGAATCTCGGTGTCCGCACTGCGCGCGTGACACGCGGCGACTTCTGGCAGCGGGTCGACACTACGGGTCGAGTGGTTGCGGACGAGCACAGTCGTGTAACTGTCACGGCACGCGCCGATGGATGGGTCGAACGCCTGACCGTGCGTGCCGAAGGCGAGCCGGTCGCGAAAGGCGCGACGCTCGCCCACATCTATAGCCCGGTGATCGCGGCGGCGCAGGATGAATTGCTGCTTGCGCTCGGCGCCCACGACGATGCGCTGATCGCAGCGGCGCGCGCGCGGCTCGAGGCACTCGCCGTGCCGGCTGCCGACATCGCGCGGATCGTAACGACGCGCGAGGTGAGCAAGCTCACCCGGGTACTATCGCCGATCGACGGCTACGTCATGCGACTCGACGTACGGGAAGGCAGCGCCGTGGCGCTCGATCGGCCGTTGTTCGAGCTGTCGAGTCACGCCACGGTTTGGGTGCTGGCAGAGGTACCCGAGCGCGAGTCAGGCTGGATCGGACGCGATCGACCCGTCGAAGTGACGGTCGCTGCGCATCCTGGTGTCGTGTTCGAAGGCGACGTCGACTACGTCTACCCGGACGTCGAGCAGGCAACACGCACGCGGCGTGTGCGTATCGTGATCGAAAACCGAGAAGAGCACCTGCATCCGGGCATGTACGCCGATGTGGTGCTCTATGGCGGCGCGCGACGCGATGTGCTGTTGGTGCCGAGTGAGGCCGTCATTCGGACTGGCACGCGCGATGTGGTAATCGTCGCGGAAGGCGACGGTCGATTTCGCCCCGTGCATGTCGAACTCGGTGCCGAACGCGGCGGACAGACCATCGTGCGCGCCGGCCTCGACGTCGACGATGAGGTGGTGACCTCCGGACAGTTCCTGATCGACTCGGAAGCGAGCCTGACGGGCGCGTACCAGCGCATGGGCAGCGAAGCGCCATGATCGCCGCTTTGATTCGCTCGTGTATTGCCAATCGGGCGGTGGTCATCCTTGTGGTTGGTCTTGCCATCGCCGCGGGAACCGTGGCCGTGCGCAACACGCCGCTCGATGCCATTCCCGACCTGTCGGATGTGCAAGTCATCGTTCGCACCATCTATCCGGGCCAGGCGCCGCAGGTGGTCGAAGACCAGGTCACCTATCCGCTCACCACTACCTTGATGTCGGTGCCGCACGCGCGCGTGGTGCGCGGCTACTCGATGTTCGGTGAATCGTTCGTATACGTGTTGTTCGAGGACGGTACCGATCTGTATTGGGCACGCTCGCGCGTGCTCGAGTACCTGTCCCAGGTGCAAAGTCGTTTGCCGGCTGCGGCTCGCTCTGCGTTGGGGCCCGACGCCACCGGCGTCGGTTGGATCTACGAGTACGCGTTGATCGATCGCACCGGCAAGCACGACGTTGCCGAATTGCGCGCGCTGCAAGATTGGTTCCTGAAGTACGAGCTGAAGAGCGTGCGCAACGTCGCAGAAGTAGCGACCATCGGTGGCTTCGGTAAGCAATACCAGATCGTGCTGTTGCCGGATCGGCTGCGCGCCTACGACTTGACGGTCGATGCCGTGGTCGATGCCGTGGCTGCCGCGAATGCGGAGACCGGCGGCTCGGTCATCGAGCTGGCTGAGGCCGAATACATGGTACGCATGCGCGGCTATCTCGATGCGCTGCCCGAGTTCGAGTCGATTCCGGTCGCAACGCGGTCCGATGGCACGCCCATACTGCTGCGTGACGTAGCCAACATCGAATTGGGTGGTGAGATCCGCCGCGGCATTGCAGAGCTCGATGGGCAGGGCGAAGTGACGGGCGGCGTGATCGTATTGCGTGCCGGCGAGAACGCACGCGAGACCATCGCGCTGGTGAAGGAGAAGCTAGCGCGCTTGGCCCAAGGACTGCCGGAAGGTGTCGAGATCGTCGAAACCTACGACCGTTCGAAGCTCATCGATCGTGCCGTGGCGAATCTCTGGCAGAAGCTCGCGCAGGAGTTCGTGGTGGTTGCGTTGGTCTGTACGTTGTTTCTGTGGCACGTGCGCTCGGCGTTGGTCGCGGTCATAACGCTGCCCGTAGGCATACTGATCGCCTTCATCGTGATGCGCGGGCAAGGCATCAACGCCGACATCATGTCGCTCGGCGGTATTGCGATCGCGATCGGCGCGATGGTCGATGCCGCCGTCGTGATGGTGGAAAACGCGCACAAGAAACTCGAAGCCGCACACACTGCAGGTGT
Organism: Gammaproteobacteria bacterium; assembly: GCA_003248125.1. Taxonomy (GTDB): domain Bacteria; phylum Pseudomonadota; class Gammaproteobacteria; order Pseudomonadales; family Azotimanducaceae; genus SZUA-521. The sequence goes on from QJXZ01000164.1 coordinate 2,923, forward strand.
CGAGTCGAGCGCGGTGAAGCGACTCGAGCTGCTGACCAGTGCGGTGACCGAGGTCGCGCCGGCATTGTTCGTGAGCCTGCTCATCATCACGTTGTCGTTCGTGCCTGTGTTCATGCTCGAAGCGCAGGAAGGACGGTTATTTGCGCCGCTCGCCTATACCAAGACGTACGCCATGGCCGCGGCCGCGGCATTGAGCATCACCTTGATTCCGGTGTTGATCGTGCTGTTCGTACGAGGTCGCATCACCGCCGAGAATGCCAATCCAGTGAATCGTGTGTTGGTACGTCTGTACCGGCCAGTCATCAAGCATGTACTCGATCGACCACTCGCCACTGTGGCGCTTGCCGTGGTCGTACTGCTCGGTACCGCATATCCGGTTGCGCGTTTGGGAACCGAGTTCATGCCGCCGCTCGAAGAAGGTGATCTGCTGTATATGCCGACGGCATTGCCGGGGCTCGCCGTCGGCAAGGCGGCCGAGCTTCTGCAGCAGACCGATCGGATGATCCGCACGTTCCCTGAAGTGGAGCACGTATTCGGCAAGGCAGGGCGGGCCGATTCTGCGACCGATCCGGCGCCGCTCGAGATGTTCGAGACCACCATCAAGCTCAAAGACAAATCCGAGTGGCGACCAGGCATGACGACGCAGCGATTGATCGAGGCACTCGATGCGGCGCTCGCGGTTCCGGGGCTCGCCAATGTCTGGGTGCAACCCATTCGCAATCGCATCGACATGCTGGCGACCGGTATCAAATCGCCGATCGGCATCAAGATCGCGGGTCCCGATCTGACTGTCATCGAGCGCATTGGTGCACGAGTGGAGACGGTGCTCGAGCAGGTACCTGGCACCGCTTCGGCATTCGCCGAACGCGTATCGGGCGGCCGCTACATCGAGATCATTCCGGATCGCGCGGCTGCGGGCCGCTATGGCCTGTCGATTGCGGCGGTGGAGCGGATCGTGGCGCTTGCGATCGGCGGTGAGAACATCGGTGAAACTGTCGAGGGCCTGCAGCGATTCCCGATCAACGTGCGCTACCCGCGCGAAATTCGAGATTCGCTGGCCGATCTCGATGCGTTGCCCATCGTCACCGCACAGGGCGCCACGATTACGCTCGGCACCATAGCGAAGATCCGCATCGCCGATGGTCCGCCGATGATCAAGAGCGAGAACGCCCGGCCGAACGGTTGGGTGTACGTCGACATCCGCGATCGCGATATCGGTAGCTGGGTGCAAGAAGCGCGTGATGTGCTCGCGCGCGAGATCGACATGCCGCTGGGATATTCGCTTGCAATCTCTGGACAGTACGAGTACTTGGCACGAGCTGCTGCGCGACTTGCCATCGCGGTGCCCTTCACGCTCGCGGTCGTGCTCGTGCTGCTCTACGTCACGTTCCGGAATTTTCCGGATGCACTACTCGTCATGGCCAGTGTGCCTTTCGCGCTGGTTGGCGGCTTCTGGTTCATTTACGTGCTCGGACATGCGCTGTCGGTCGCATCCGCCGTGGGGTTCATTGCACTCGCCGGTCTGGCCGCCGAGTTTGGCGTGGTCATGCTCATCTATCTCGATCGCGCCGTTCGAGATCGTATGGCAGTCGGAGAGCTGACAACGACGGCTGACTTGCGTGCCGCGATCATCGAAGGCGCCGTGATGCGCGTGCGGCCCAAGGCCATGACGGTGGCGGTCGTGGTTGCCGGCCTCGTGCCTCTGTTCGTCGGCAGCGGCACCGGCAGCGAAGTGATGCAGCGAATCGCGGCGCCGATGATCGGTGGCATGTTGACCGCGCCGCTGCTGTCGATGATCGTCTTGCCGGCCGGCTACTTCTGGCTGCAGAGGTTGAGACTCGAGGTGCAAGATGACGCAACGGGCGCGCCATGATCCGAGTCCGCAATGATTTTCTTCTTCGCATTGCCGACCGGATGCCCTCGCCTAGAGTTCGGTATGCTTGCAGCTCTGCTTCGGAGGTACGACGGATGCGGCGACTCGTGACGATGGGGCTCCTGGTCCTTACGGTGTCGGGCTGCTCGCCCGAAGTTGGTAGCACGGCGTGGTGCGAGGCGATGGACGACAAGCCGAAGGGTGACTGGACGGCCAACGAAGCGTCCGACTACGCCAAGCACTGCATCTTCCGGAAGCAAGAGTAGCGGACGGCTCGGGGATCGGTAGACGGATCGGGACTCGTCAGCGTGCCACGAGCCCGGTTCGCAGCAGCTCGAGGTGCTCCTTGCGCGACTCGATCTCCATTTCCAGTGCATCGATCTCGCTTTCCAGCGTGCTGCGTTCGCGGCTCAAGAATTTGATGCCTTCGAGCCATCGATAGCGATCAGTGGCCGTCGCATCACCACGAATCAGATGCGCCTCGGCGTCGCGTTCCTCGGCACTGACATGTCCGAGCTCGTCGGTCAGCTCGACCACCATACTCTCGAGCTCGGCAATCTCGGACTCGGCCAATTGAAACTGCCGGCCACTCTGGTAGCCATCGCGGAAGTCGGCTTTGAGATCCGCAGGGCAAGGATCGGAGAAGCGCGCGCCAGCGGCGCCGAGCGCGAAACCGCTCTCCTCGGTGCAATACAGCGCAATGCCCTCCTGCCAGCCGAGCTCGTAGGCGGCGACGTCGACCTCGATCGACCGCGCGGCGCATCCGGCTCGATGTTCGTCGGAAGCGCTCGGTTGGCCGTTGCGACCATCCGCATAGCCCATGGCGTGCCAATCGCCGGGGCGACATTGGTGGGGGGACAAGGCGTCCGCGCGCGCCAATTGCCCATGGACACCGAACCCGAGACAAAGCATCACAGAGAAGACACGTAGCACGGCAAGACCCACCGCGACGAGTTGCGTCGACCTTAGCCGTGTTCAGGGAGACGCCGCGTCAAATCGGTCACAATTCGAGGCGACTACGGCGGCGAATCTGTGATCACCACCTCTCCCGCACGCAGACCGGAACGAACCACGACCGAATCGCGGTCCGATTCCCCCAGGCGGACGAAGCGGCGTGCATCGCCCGCATCGGTCCGTACGTAGACGAATTCGAGCTGACCGCTTCGGTGCACGGCACGTATGGGGACGCGAATCGATTCGACGGTGCCGAGCGGAATGTCGAGACGAGCGAACATTCCCGGGAACACGCCCTCCATTGGCGGCATCAGTGCTTTCAGCGTGAACGTCCGCGATCCCGGGTCGGCAGCCGGCACGATCTCCTCGACTCGCGCATCGAGCGTCGTGTCGATGGCATCGATTCGTGCGGTCAGTACATCGCCCGTTCCGACACGCCGCACCAGTGATTCGCGCAGTGTCGCTTCGATGCGCAAGCGCCCCGGGTTGTAGAGTCTGAGCAGTGTCCGACCCGGTGTGGCGGTATCGCCAGGCTCGATGAATCGTTCGACGATGGTACCGGCCATCGGCGCGAATATCCTGGTGTAGCCGAGTGCCGTTGCTGCTTCTTGCACGGCACGTTCGGCGCGTTCCAGATTGGCACTGGCGACGCGATAGGCGGTGATCGCATCGTCGTGCGCCGCCTGCGAGATGCTGCCGCTCGCGATCAGCGACACCGCGCGATCGCGCGCGGTGCGCGCATTCTGAAGTGCCGCACGCGCGGCGGCGGCGTCTTGTTCGCGTTGTGCCTTGGCAGCAGCCAACGCTTCGCCGTCCAGTTCGATCAAGAGCTGACCGGGCTCGACACGGGCGCCGGCGCGCACGGTAACTTTCAACACGTTCGCCATGATCCGTGCGCCGATGAGCGTTTCGTCGGTGGCGCTGATCGTACCGGGTACCGACTCGAGGCGTGGTTCCGCCACCAGTGCAACGACATAGGTTGCACCAGCTGCGGACGCGATTTGGGCAGGTCCTGGTTGGTCGTCGACTTTGTCGTGAAAGGCGCCAGCGAAGTAGGCGAGAGCAATCACGAGCAGTGCGAGGCTCGAGGCGAGCGTAGCCCACTGATTACGCGACATCGGCATCTCCGTGAACGAGCGTGTAGACGACGGGCACCACGAGCAGGGTCAACGCGGTCGACGCGACGATGCCGAAGATGATCGCCCAGGCGAGACCACTGAAGATCGGATCGAGCGTGATGACCAGATTGCCGAGCAAGGTCGTCGCGGCGGTCAGCAGCACTGGTCGCATGCGCGCCGCGCCGGCGGCGAGAACGGCACCGCGAACAGTCACACCGCTGGCCCGCGCCCGCTCGATGAACTCGATCAGTATCAGCGAGTTGCGAACCACGATACCGGCGAGCGCGATCATGCCGATCATGGCGGTGGCGGTGAACAGTACCGAGTCTTGGTACGAGCCGACGGACTCCGCAGCGACGAGATTGAGGATCCAGAAGCCGGGCATGATGCCGATCGCGGTCAACGGAATGGAAAGCAGAATGATGAGCGACAAATTCGCCGAGCCGGTCTGCAAGCGGATGACTGCGAACAGGCCAACGATTGCCACGCCAAACGCAATGCCGAGATCCCGGAACACCCGCAAGGTGATGTCCCATTCGCCCTCGCCCGACCAGTCGAGTTCGATGTCGCTTGCGAGTTGCCACGGTATGCCGCCGCCGGACGCCAGATAGGTTCGAAAGCGCGGTGCGTCCTCAGCGGATGCGGGCGACTCACCGAGGTCGGCATCGACATCGAAGATCGCTTCTGCGGGGGTGAGACCCGCTACCTCCGCAAACGCATACGCGACCGGTCGGAGGTCCTTGTGATAGATCGGCTGGTCATCCGGACGCGTTTCGAAGTGACCGAGCTCGGCCATCGACACGAGCGGTGTCGGTGCGTCGCGAATGCCGCCGCGATCGCGAATTTTGGCGATGCCCGCGAGACCCTTGACGTGCAATTGCTCGAACGCATCGCGTTCCGCGTAAGGCAGTGTCACCTCGATCGGCAGTGGCTGCGCCTCGTCGGGTGCGGCCGCGAATCCTGCCATCAATCCCCGGTTCGCCGCGCTCAGACTACGCGCAAGGCGGTCGGCACCGATACCGGATAGTGCTGCCTTCTCGCGATCGGGCACGTAGACCAGCCGATCACTCGGCGCTGCGGCGGACGTGTCGACGTCGACCACACCGGGTTCAGCCGCCAGCCGGCGCGCAGTGGCATCAGCTGCATCGATCAAGACGTGATAGTCGGTGGTTGCAGTGCCGTACAGCTCGGCGACGACGCTGGCGATCACCGGCGGACCTGGCGGTACCTCGACCAGCTTCGCCGACACGCCGGCTGTGGTCGCGATCTCGGTGAGCGCCGGTCGCAGCCGCAGCAGCAGCGCGTGAGACTGATCCCGCCGAGCATACTTGTCGGCCAGTTGCACGCGCAGCTCTCCCTCATGGTCGGCACTGCGCAGAAAGTAATGGCGGACCATGCCATTGAAGTCCATTGCCGAATGCGTCGCGCTGTAGCCGGTCACGGAGCGCACCTCGGGCACGGTGGCCAAGTAGCGAGCGAGCTCCGCCAGCACGGCATCCGTGCGTTCCAGGGTCGTGCCTTCGGGCGCGTCGAGCACGATCTGAAACTCGTTCTTGTTGTCGTACGGCAGCAGCTTGAGCGGCACCAGGCGCAACAACGGCAAGAGCACGGCCACGATCAAGGCAAGACCGATGCCCGCCAGGAACCACCAGGCTCGACGACGGTTCTCGAGCAGCGGTAGGAGAACACGATCGTAGATGGTGCCGGTCGGCGCCGGACTCGGCGCGGACTTTAGAAACATCCGCCCGAGCCACGGCGTCACGAAGAACGCTACGACGGTGCTCATCGTCACCGCGACGGGCACGTTGAAGGCCATTGGCGACATGTATGGCCCCATCATTCCAGTGATGAAGCTCATCGGCGCGAAGGCTATGACGATGGCGATCGTCGACATCACCAGTGGTATGCGGATCTCCATCATCGCACGCAGGATGTCCGTGCTCGGATCGCTGCGACCGAGGTGTCGTTCCATGTTGTCGACGCCGGTAATGGGGTCGTCGACCAACAGACCGAGCGAGAGAATCAGGGCAAACAGCGTGACACGATTGATCGTGTAGCCGGCCGCGAAATCGAGCAGCAGTGTGATGCCATAGCAGACCGGTACTGCCAGCGCCACCACGAGTGCCGCGCGCCAACCTAGAAACACACTAATGAGTGCAACCACGGTCGCAATGGCGAGAACGAGACTGGAAAGCAGATCGCCGATTTTTGCGTCCGCGGTACGACCGTAGTTGCGTGTCACCTCGACGTGCGCGCCGGCAGGAAATATGGTCGCTTCGAGCTCGGCGAGTCGCGCTTCGACGGCGTGTGCCACTGACACTGCGTTGGCGCCTTTCTTCTTTGCCACCGCAACGTCGACGGCAGCGAAGCGCGAAGCGCCGGATGGGCCGCGGGCGTGCGCCGGGCCGAACGAAATCCAGTGATGATCTTCGGGTTCCTGAGGGCCGTCGATCACGTTCGCGACGTCGGTCAAGCGAACTGCTACGCCATCGACGACATTCACGACCAGATTGGCGAGTTCTCGGGCGTCGTCAATCAGCGCGTTGGTCTCGATCGCGAATGCCGTATCGTTGCGTTCGACGATGCCGGCCGGTTGACGAGTGTTCGACGCCGAGAGCGCGAACATCACGTCGTCGATGCTGGTGTTGCGCGCGGCCATCGCCGTGGGATCGAGTTCCACGCGTAGCTTGCGAGGGCGGCCGCCGGTGACGTCGATGCGATTGGTATCGGGAATGCGCTGCAGGTCGAGGGCGATCTCCTCGCCGAGGCGCCGCAACTCGTAGTCCCCGACATCGTCTCGATCGGAATACAGCGTTGCAATGACGATCGGGACATCGTCGATCTCCAATGGTTTGATCGACCAATCGGTGACCGCCGCAGGGACTAGATCCTGGTTGGAAAGCACCTTGTTGTAGAGCTTGATGAGCGAATCCTCGCGATCCTCACCGACGAAGAACCGTACGGTGACCACCGCTTCGCCGGCGCGCGAGATGGAATAGATGTGCTCGACGCCGTCGATTTGGGTCAACACCTTCTCGACCGGTGTCGTGACCAATCGCTCGACCTGACGCGCGGATAGACTCGGTGCCGCGATCATGACATCGGCCATTGGCACCACGATTTGAGGCTCTTCCTCGACCGGCGTTTCAAGCAGCGCAAAGGCGCCCGCGAACAGCGCCGCAGCAATGATCAGTACCGGTACGCCGCCCGCGAGGCTGACGCGGATGAATCGCTCGAGCACGAGGGCGCCGTCAGTTGCGGGTGATCGTGGTCATGGCTTCAGCGCCAGTACGTCGCACGGTAACTTGGCGAGTACCCGCTCGGCGGAATTGCCGATCACGAGGCCCTTGACGCCCTTACGTGCGGTGGTGCCCATCACGACCAAATTCGCGTTCACTTTGTGTGCGATGCCATTGACCGCGTGGCCGACTTTGCCGGTCGGCAGATGCACGCGTGATAGGGGAATCGAGTATGGTGCAAGAAGTTCGCGCAAGTGCTTCTTCGCCCGCTCTCGCGTTCGCTTCGCAGCCTTGCGCGCATCGATGATGTCGAGATCGGCGAGCACATGCGAGATCTCGATGGCATAGACGCAGTGCACCTCCCCACCGTAGGTCGTCGCGAAGTGATGGGCTGCATCGAGCACCTTGCGGTTCAATGTTTGGTGCGCGGTATCGATGCGGTTCAGGTCCAACGTCGCAAGAATGACCGGCTTCTTTGCCCACTTGCGGCCATCCACCAGCAGCAGAGGTACGCGGCAGTCGCGCAGCAGTAACCAGTCCGTTGGCGTGTGAGTAAACGTTCGAGAGCGATGGACCGATTTGACCACCAGGTCGAAATCCGCGGGATCGGCCTTCTTGGTTACCCATTGTGCGAGCGCCTTCGTCAAGGCGACCTCGATGGCAATGTCGTCGAATGCCGCGCAGGCGTCCAGCACAAGGGCCCTCAGCCATTGGGTGCGCTCTCGGATCATGCCTTGCTTCAGTTGATTGCGCTGATGTGTATCGAAGGCATCGACCTGGTCGAGCATGGGGTGATGGACGAACGACACGAGATGGAGATGGGTGGCAGCGAGTTTCTGCAGTGACAATGCACGAGCGAACGCGGTTTGCGGATGCTTGGGTTTATCCATCACGACGAGCGCGCGTTCGAGTGACTTCACTGGGTGTATTCCTGGGTGAGAATTGGATGGGCATTGTAACCGCGCCCACCGCGCGCGAAAGTTGTGGAATTCCGCGGTGGAGAAGGGCAGTGCGGTTCATCATTTACGGGGCAGGCGGCATCGGCGGCACGATCGGTGCACGCCTGCATATGGCTGGTTTGCCAGTCGTGCTCATTGCGCGCGGCGCTCACTACGAGTGCATCGCCAAGAATGGACTTCGGTTCGTTGCACCCGATGGTAGCTATCAGCTGGTGTTGCTCTGCATGAAGTCGCAGCACACGGAGCCCGCGTTGCGTGATCTGCGCGCAGTGGCGAGCGACGAGACGGCGGTGGTGTGCGCGCAAAACGGCGTGGCCAACGAGCGTGCAGCGCTTCGTTACTTCACGAATGTCTATGCGATGGTGGTCATCCTGCCGGCAGTGCATCTGGAGCCCGGTGTGGTGGTGACGCATGCGCAAGGTGTCGGCGGCATTCTCGATGTCGGTCGTTATCCGCGCGGCTCGGACGACGTCTCGGCTACGATTGCCGCGGCATTGGAACGTGCGGGCTTCAGCGCGCATTCCGATTCCGCGGTGATGCGGCAGAAGCACGCCAAGCTGCTCATGAACCTCAACAATGCGTTGCAGGCAGCGGTCGGTTTGAACGTCGATGCGCGCGATGTGGGGCGGCGGCTGCGCGATGAGGCACTGGCCGTCTATGCGGCGGCGGGAATCGATTGTGCGACGGCGGAGGAGGTGAAGGCGCGGCGCGCGAGCGGGCCGCGACTGGCAGCCGTGGAAGGTGCATCGCGCGGCGGCGGCTCGTCCTGGCAGAGCCTCGTGCGCGGGACCGGCGACATCGAAGCCGACTATCTGAACGGCGAGATCGCGCTACTCGGCCGCTTGCACGGCATCGCTACGCCGGCCAACGCGGCGCTGCAGCGGATCGCCAACGAACTCGCCGCGCGGCGCGCGCAGCCGGGTGCGCTTACTTTGGATGAGGTGCGTGCGGCTTGTGGGAGCGGCCTTGGCCACGGTCGCAATCTCGGTGTCACTGAGTGACACCGAGATAGCTTGAGGCCTTTGGCACGCCGCTTCGCGCCGACACGACTGCATCGCGCGCAAGCCCGCTAGTTCAAAGGCTCGCCAACCATTCGTCGTCGGAACCCTCGGCGATCCCCTCGAACAGAATGGTGGAGAGGTAGCGTTCGCCGGTGTCGGGCAGCATGACCACCATGACGCTGCCGCGCGGCGCGCGCATGGCCACCTCGAGGCCCGCGGCCAAGGTTGCACCTGCCGAGATGCCGGCGAAGATCCCCTCCTGCTGCGCCAAGGCGAGCGCGGTGTCGCGTGCCACCATGTCGTCGACCGGCACGATCTCGTCGCAGACTTCGGCGTTCAGTACCTTCGGGATGAAGTCCGGTGTCCACCCCTGGATCTTGTGTGGCTGCCAAGGCTTACCCGACAACATCGCCGCCTGCGCCGGCTCGGCGGCTACGATTTTCACCTCCGGGCGCGCAAGCTTGATGATCTCGCCCGCGCCCGTCAGCGTGCCCCCGGTGCCCCAGCCCGTGACCCAGAAGTCCAGACGTTGGCCGGCGAAATCTTTGAGAATTTCCGGCCCGGTGGTGTTGCGGTGGTAGGCAGGGTTGGCCGGATTCTCGAATTGGCGGGCGAGAAACCAACCGTGCTTGGCGGCCAGTTCTTCGGCGCGCTTGACCATACCCGAACCGCGTTCCGCAGCCGGAGTCAGGATCACCTTCGCGCCCAGCGCGCGCATCAGCTTGCGACGCTCGATGGAAAAGGTCTCGGCCATCGTCGCGACGAACGGATGACCGTACACCGCACAGACCATTGCGAGCGCGATACCCGTGTTGCCGGAGGTAGCTTCGACCACGGTCTGGCCGGGTTTCAGCGCGCCCGAGTCGCGCGCGTCCTTGATGATGGCGTAGGCGAGCCGGTCCTTCACCGAAGCCATCGGGTTGAACGCCTCGATCTTGACATAGATCGTCACGTGCTCCGGCGCCATACGGTTCAGTCGCACGATCGGCGTGTTGCCGATGGTGCCGAGAATGTTGTCGTAGATCATTGCTTCTCCCTCACATCTGCGTCGTGGGTGATGGACGCTATCGCCCGATCGAGTTGGCGCCCAGTATGGTACCGATTCGGAGAAAGAATGCGCGCCGATTGTCCTCGGCGAAGCCGTAGCCGGCGTACAACGGTCCCAACGGCGAGTTGAATCCGAGATATAGACTCGCGTTCAAGATGCCGTCGTCGATGATGTCGTGCCGGGCCTCCACGGCGTTGCCATATTCCAATGTCGTGCCGAAATAGGGCGGCAGGAAGCCCTGCTCGAACAGCCGCACGCGATAGCCCACGAAGGCCATGCCAAAGTGCGAGCCGGTGAGTTCGTCCGGCTGGAAGCCCGACAGCGCGAACAGGCCGCCGGCGCGAAAGCGGTTCTGGATCGGCGCTTCGCCGTCGATGGTCGTGCCGTAGCGGCCACCGAGTAGGAACGTATGCCTGCCCCACGTGTGGGCGATCAGCGCGGTGGAATCGAGCTGCTCGAATTCGGTCGATGCATCGAGCGCGTCGCGCGACCAGACGTAGTCGACGCGGGCGAAGGTGCCATGGCTCGGGAAGTAGCGGTCGTCGAGACGGTCCCATGAACCGGATGCGAAAAACTCGCCGCCTTCGAAGGTTTCGTTCGGTTGCGGCGCCCCGGTCTCCACTTCGGTATCGCCGGTGTACCGGC
>QJXZ01000093.1 GCA_003248125.1 Gammaproteobacteria bacterium
GCGAGTGGCGTGAAGGTCCAGCACAAACGGGTTGCCCCAAGCTGTCGGCCAACGAGCCAGCTGGCGAGGTCGCGTACCAGACGTTGCATGGGAAACAGCAGCACCGTTTTGCTCGAGATGCTCTCCAACAAATGTAGTGAGGCGCGAAACTCTGGTGCCGGGCGAAAATAAATGCGCGGATCGCTCGCTTGCCCGGATAGCCGTGCCAGATAGTCGAGCAAGCCACGACCGAAGCGTTTACCGAGCGCACGTTGCGGCAGTTTCAGGAGCTGGCCCAAGCTGGTGAGCCCCATGTTCTCGAAGCGCTCGAGCAAATCGTCATCGAGCTCGGTATGGGCGAGCGATAGTGTGCGCAATGCTCGCGTAGCGGCAGTGCGGATGAACTCGGCATCGGGGAAGCGTGGTGCCTCGATGGTGATGCGTGCGCGTGCCAAGGCGAGTGCAGCGAGTGGTGTATGGCCAATGCCGATTGCTGCCGCATGACCGAGTTCATCGATGAGCGCAAGCAATTGCCTTTTCAAGCGATATAGCCCGCCAAACAGCTTCAAGCTGCCGCTCAAGTCGAGCAGCAGGGCGACCGGGCGGGAAGCGGATTCGTGGATGCTCACTTGCGCACTGAAGCGATATGCCGCACCGGCCAGCACTTCGATGCGGTGCTGCTCGCGTTTTGCATTGCGGCTCACGTAGCGCAAGCCATGGCAGACGCTCACGGCGGTCGCGAGGGTCGAACCGGGACGCACGCCGCTTACCGCTGCCGTGTCGTTGCAGATGCGTATCCGGTTGTCCTCGACGAGCGCAAGCGGAGTAGTCGGATCGGCTCCATGACTCGCGATTTCGAGGCCCAAGCGCGGTAACTCGATTGCACCCCAGAGCATCAGTGCAGTGTGAGGTTCTGCGGCGCAGACTGCGCCGGCATGATGGGCAGACGAGGTGTGTTCGTGCGCGGTATGCGCGCCGGTCGTGCGCGCCACAGCTTCAGGTGCTCGACGACGACATTGCGGCCGATACGGGGCACGGCGGGTAACGGCACCGTCAGCGTGGTCGGCCAGCCGCCGCGTCGCTTACATACGTCGACGATCAGCTGATCCGTTGCTGCGGTCTCGAGGCGAATGCGCAACTCCGCCATCGAAGCTTGGCGCACGGCGGTTGCCGGACGGAACAGCACTGCGAGCGCATTGCCCTCGCGGGCAGCGAGCTTCAGCTTGCGGACTTCGGTGGGCTTGAGTTTCGATTCGTCGAACCAGGCGAGTAAGGCACTCGCGGTGCCGGACTTGAGTGCCCGCTCGGTGGCCCATACCGCATCGATGTGTTTGGCCGGGTGCACCAGTAACACCTTGCGCACGTCGATGCCAAGGCTCGCGAGCGCTGGGGCATACGGAATGTGAGGTGGGTTGATCCAAGTGATCCAGCGCGGCTCTGCAGCCAGTGTCGCCAGCGCCGGGGCGAGGAGCCTCAGCTCACCGATGCCGATGGCATCGCTTGCGAGCTCGACCAGCCCCGCTCGTGGCCAGCCGCGGCCGGCGAGCACGGCATCGAGCACAGGAAAGCCGGTTGCGACGGTCGCAGCGGGAGATTCGAGTCGACCGGCACGCCAAAGCTCGGGATGATGCAGGAGATCGGTGAGGGTAGTGGCCATGCTGTATTTCCATACAGGGGCCGATCAGATTAACTGTATATATATACAGTATCAAGCGGATTTTGATTCTGTGCCTAGTCGCTCATCGACGCTACAGCCCTCGGTCCAGCAACCCCCTTCCCACCCCGTAGTATGCGAATCCCAACTGGCCGAGGTAATGCGGATCGTAGAGATTGCGGCCGTCGAAGATGACCGCGGCTTTGAGCTTGCCTTTCAAGGCCGCGAAGTCGGGACTCCGGAATTCGTTCCATTCGGTGACTAGCACGACACCGTCGGCATCGCTCAGCGTCTCATCGCGGCGAGCGCAGATCGTCACTGCCTCATTGTCGTCGAACGCGCGGTGTGCCGCGGCACCGGCTGCAGGATCATAAGCCCGCACCTTTGCACCCAAGCGAGTGAGCCCGTCGATCAATGCCATACTCGGTGCTTCGCGCATGTCGTCTGTATTCGGCTTGAATGCGAGCCCCCAGATGGCGAACGTGCGGCCTTCGAGACGGTCGCCGAAGTGCTTGCGGATCTTCTGCAGCAGCAACGTGTTCTGCCGTCGGTTGACGGACTCGACACTGGCGACGATCTCGGCGCCATAGCCATTCTGTCGAGCGGTATGGAGCAGTGCTTTCACGTCCTTCGGAAGGCAGGAGCCGCCATACCCGACCCCGGGATAGATGAAGCTGAAGCCGATGCGCGGATCGGCACCGATACCACGACGCACCGCTTCGATATCGGCGCCGAGCCGATCGGCCATGTTCGCCAGTTCGTTCATCAAGCTGATGCGCGTAGCGAGCATGACGTTGGCGGCATACTTGGTGAGTTCGGCCGAGCGTACGTCCATGCGGATGAGACGGTCGTGGTTCCGGTTGAATGGCGCATAAAGCTGCTCGAGCATCCTGGCGGCGCTGTCGTCATCGGCGCCGATCACGATCCGATCCGGCTTCATGAAGTCGTTGATCGCGGCACCTTCCTTCAGGAATTCTGGATTCGAGACGACGTGGAACTCGATCTTCGCGGGGCGTGCCGCGAGGGTCGCATCGATGGTTTGACGTACTTGATCGCCGGTACCGACGGGCACGGTCGATTTGTCCACCACGATTTTCGGCGCATTCATGTGCTCGCCGATGGTGCGGGCAACCGCGAGTACGTGACTCAAGTCCGCCGAGCCGTCTTCGTCGGCCGGCGTGCCTACCGCGATGAAGATGATCTCGCCATGCGCAACGCCCGCTGCGGCATCGGTTGCGAACTTGAGGCGACCAGCCCGCCGATTGCTCGCTACCATCGCTTCGAGACCGGGTTCGTAGATGGGGATCTCGCCGCGATCGAGCGCCGCGATCTTGCCGGCATCGACGTCGATGCACATCACGTCGTTGCCCATTTCGGCAAAGCAAGTACCGGTCACGAGGCCGACATAGCCCGTGCCGAACATGGTGAGCTTCATGGGACTACCCGGGTGTGAGGCGGCCTACATTGTAGTGGGCGGCGCGTCGGCGGATTTGAGTGTTATGTGAGCTTTACAAAACCGCCTCGACCAGGCTCGGGCCGCGCGTGGCGAGCGACCGAGTGATGGCTTTGTTGAATTCGTCGGCTGTGGTCGCGCGCGTGGCCGATACGCCCATGCTCTTGGCGAGTGCGACCCAATCGAGATCGGGACGCGATAGGTCGAGCATGTCCATGGCCTTGCGGCCAGGATTGCCGGCACCGACGCGCAACAGCTCGATTTGCAGGATGGCGTACTTGCGGTTTGCGAACACGACCACGGTGACATCCAGATTTTCCCGCGCCATGGTCCACAAGCTCTGCACGGTATACATGCCGCTGCCATCCGCCTCC
>QJXZ01000293.1 GCA_003248125.1 Gammaproteobacteria bacterium
CTCGAACGGCGGGGCACGAAAGCCGTGCGCATATTGACCGAACAGCGCGGTTGTTTCGTTCACCGCGAACCGCACGCCCAGCTTCGGTGAGAGCTCGAATTCATCGACGTCGACGGGCGCTGTTGCCGGATTGTCTTCGCGATAGATCGCATCCGCCTTGGCATTGAGGTCGTACGAATCGATGCGCAATGCGGGGATCACCGCCCAACGTCCGAACGAGATCTCGTCGTGGACGTAGGCACCAATTTCGGTCACGTCCGAATTGGGGAAGTCGCGCACCGGCATCACTTCGCCAAGCAGAACGTTGGTGGTCGCGCCGGTCGTCAGCGTCGTTTCCATACCGTCGCGCGCTTCCTGCAGCTCCGAGCGATCGATCACGACGCCCCAACCCAAGCGATGCTCGACCTTGCCGCTCGCGAACGTCGACTCGAAATCGGCGAGTAGGCCGGCGTGGCGATGGTCGTACTCGAAGATGCGCTCGAGCGCTACCGGCGGTGCCTGCAACTCGCGCAACTCGTACGTGACCTGTTCGACGTCCGTGGCCTCGTAGTACGCGGCGATCCTTCCTTCGTCGAAGATGCCTAGGTCACCGAACTCGTAGCCGGCGACCAGCGAGTAGCGATCGCGTTCATCGTCACCCATCAGGCTGGTCGTATTGCGATACCGCGAACCGTAGCCGAGCACCGCAATGAGATCGCTGTCGACCGACTCTCGAAATGCCTCGGCGCGCAGCCGAAGACGATTGCCCGAGCGCAGCGCATGATCGACCTTCAAGAGTGCAGCATCGCGCCGCCGATCGAGCTGGTCGTCGGCACCGGGCGCGCTGTGATCGAGTTCGTGGCCGTCGAGATTCGATAGATGCAGCACTGCGCTCGTGCTCTCGCCGCCCATCGCGCCAGACAGGTTGAAGACACGCGCCGCATCGGCGCCGCTGTAGGTGGTGGATGCAGTCACCCGGGTCTTCTCTCCACCGAGGAAGTCGTTCGGATCGCGCGTCACCACGGCGACCACGCCGCCTAGGGCATCGCTACCGAACAGGCTCGAGGCCGGCCCGCGCAGAATCTCGACGCGCGCGATCGCATCCGGAACGTAGTAGTCCTGGGTCGCATTGGAGAATGCACCGACGTCGAACTGCGGCGCGACCCGTACACCGTCGATCAGCTGTACGACCCTGTTGCCCGACAGTCCACGAATCGTGTATTCCGATTCACCGAATCGACTGTCGGCCACGGCAACGCTCACGCCGGGCGTATAGCGGACGATATCCGACGCTCGCATCGCCATCGCATCCAGCAGGGCGTCGCGCGAAATGACGTCGACCGTTCCCACCACGTCTTGCACGGGGCGTGGCAGCCGCGCGCCGACCACGAGCACCTCCTCGACCTTGGCATCGACTGCGTCGGTTTCTGCCAAAGCTGCGCCGCTCGATGCAGAAACTGCGAGCAAGAGACAGACCATGTCCCTCGACTTCATGCGCCACTCCGAGAATGCGAACCATTCCGATGAAGCAAGTCTACGGCACCCGCAGCGGCAAACCCTCAGTAGATGCCCCTATCCAGTCGTTGGCGGCGGCGCCGATATCATCCATCGCGAGCCCGGAGGCGGGCTGACGATGAGAAGAATTGCGTTGAGAGTGCTTCAGAGTTGAGGAGTGAGATCATGAGAGCAATCGGCTACGCAGCGTTGACCGCTGCGCTATTGGCGTGTCCGCTGGTCAATGCCGAGACCGCCGCCGGCGAAGAAGACGTGGGCAACCTGCTGAGCAACGGCAAGGCAAAACTGAATCTGCGCTATCGGTACGAGAACGTCGACGACGACGCCTTCGCCGAGGAGGCCAAGGCCGGCACGCTGCGTACCCGGCTGACCCTCGAGTCGGGCAAGTTTCACGATTTCTCCGGCGCCATCGAGTTCGACAACATCAGCGAAGTGGTCAACGATGACTTCAACGCCGGCGAAGGCAACACACCCGGCCGCACGATGTATCCAGTGGTAGCGGATCCAGAAGGCACCGAGATCAACCAGCTCTACGCCGATTACACTGGATTCGAGTCGACTCGCCTGCGGGTGGGCCGACAGCGCATCACGCTCGACAACCATCGCTTCGTTGGCAACGTCGGCTGGCGGCAGAACGAACAGACCTACGACGCGTTGTCGGGGAGCTGGGATCGCGACAACATCCACCTGTTCTACGCATACGTCGATGACGTGAAGCGCATCTTTGGCGAAGATGTACCCGCCGGTCACCACAATCAGGACAACACGCACCTCTTGAACGGCCGCATCGACGTCGCTGGGCTCGGCAGCGTGACGGGCTACTACTACCACATCGACAACGAAGACTCGCCGGGATTCTCGACTGGCACCTTTGGCGCCCGCCTAGTCGGCAAACAAGACATCGACAGCTTTGGCGTGCGCTATGCGCTCGAGTTCGCGCGGCAGAAGGAAGTGTCGGACAACCCGGTGTCCTACGACGCCAACTACTACCTGATCGACGCCGGGGTCGTGCTGGCCAACTTCGACTTCGGCCTCGGTTGGGAAGTGCTCGGTGGCGACGACGACGTGGCCGGCAAGGCATTTCGTACACCGCTCGCGACGTTGCATGCCTTCAATGGTTGGGCCGACAAGTTCTTAGCAACGCCGAACGCGGGTCTGGACGACAAGTACGCCAAGGCCAAGGCTACGTTCGGGTCGTTTTCCGCAGAAGCGATCTATCACGACTTCGGGGCCGAGGACTCGGGTGACGACTTCGGCGACGAATGGGATCTCGTGGTCGGCTATCAGTTTCACCCACGCCTACGAGCGGACCTGAAACTCGCCGACTTCGACGGCGACAGCGGCTCAAGCTACTCCGACACGACGAAGTTCTGGGTGATGGTCACGGCATCGTTGCCGTAAGTCCAACAAATGGGAGCGCTCCTCCTCGGAGCGCTTCATGGGTCGCGCGCGATCGACCTCAAGCTGTGTGCGATCTCCTCGAAATCGAGCGTCAGACGGGTATCGACGCGCAACACGGCATCGCCCTGAGGTGTCTCGAATGCTTCGCGTTGCGCACGGAGCACGTCGAGATCCGCCTCGGAAGGGTCACCGCCGCGCGTCGCGCGCTCGCGAATGCGGGCCTCGAGCACCCGGGTGGGTGCCGTCGTGTAGAGGATGCCGAGAGGTACGCCGCACCGCCGGGCAAGCATCGTGAAGCGCTCGCGTTCTTCCGAGGCAATGAATGTGGCATCCACCAACACCGATACGCCGCCGCGCAACAGCGCATCTGCACACTGCGCCAAGTGCTCGTAGGTCTTGGTGATCGCTTCCTTGGTATAGCGTTGCGCCGGCCGGAACGAAAGGCGTGTCCGCTCGACGTCGGACCGAATTCGCACCGCCGGTAAGTGCGGCACCAGCCGCGCCGACAGCCACGATTTGCCCGAACCGGACAAGCCACACGTCAGAAACAGCATCGGTGTGCCGAAGAATGCCCGCTCAACTGCGTAGTCGATGTGATCTTCGAAGCGTTGCGCCAAGGTGACTGCATCGCCGGCGTCACCTTCGTGCTGCAAAGCGGCCACCTTCGCTCGCACTAGCGATCGGTAGACACGATAGAAGGTCAGCAGCTCGGCACCCGCATAGTCGCCGGTCTGCTCCAAGTAGCGATCGAGGAACGACGCCGCCAGATCCGCTCGGTGCCGGATTTCGAGGTCCATCAACAAAAACGCGATGTCGCTGATCACGTCGATCCAGCGCAACCCCGGGTTGAACTCGATGCAGTCGAACGCCACGACGCGGCCGTCACGCAGCACGAGATTGGAAAGATGCAGATCACCGTGGCATTCGCGTACGAATCCTCGAGCCCGACGCGCCGCGAATGCGGACGATAACCGCGAATGCTCGGCACGGCTCCACTGCTCTAGGCGCGCGAGGTCCGCCTCGCGTCGAGCGAGCATCTTCGTGGTGGCGATTTGCTCGAAGTTCTCCACTACCGGGCCCAGCACAGCGGCTGGCGTGCCGAAGTCATCGGCTGCCGTGGTGCGCGGCAATCGGCCATGGATCGCCGCCAATCCAGTCGCAAACTCGATCAATTCATCCGCAGCCAATTGGCCGTGCGCCAGACGCTCGTCGAGCTGCATGCGTTGCTCGAAGCGCTGCATGCGTACTGCCCATTCGACCGCCTCACCGTCGCCGCCAAACCGCAAACCGGTTCCGGTGCGCGTGATCGGCACGACGCCAAGATAGAGGTCCGGTGCAAATCGTGAGTTGAGCGCGACCTCTTCCTCACACAGCTTTTTGCGTCTCTCGAGCGTGGAGAAATCCAAGAACCCGAAGTCGACCGGCTTCTTGATCTTGTAAGCGAATTGGCCGGCCAGGCATACCCACGAGATGTGAGTCTGCAGGACCGTCACCGAAGTCACTGGATGGGGGTAGGCCCGAGGATCCTCGAGGTCGACGATCGCAATGTGTGGAGCCGGCACGGGCATCGTGGCCAAGTCTACTGGCTGCATCATGCGCGATGCACGCGGTAGACTCGCAGGCCAACGAGGAGGTTGCTTGAAAGTCACTATCTGGCATGCAGACGGCCGAGGTGCGCGCGTCGGCGACGAATCGGTCATCGACGACTGGCGTGCCGATGGCGATGCGCTGTTGTGGATCGACTTATCGCCCGACGACGGCGATGCCGAGGCGCACTGGCTGGAAACGTTCGGGGCCGACACGACCGTTCGCGCGCAGGCCCTATCGCCACGGTTTCCGCCCAAGATCGAGCAGACTGAGGCGGGAACATTCATCCTGCTACGCGCGCTCAACGCCGAAGCGCAAACGATTCAGTTCGGCACGATCCAGATTGCATTCCTGGTCGCCGACCGCGTGCTGATCACTCGCCATGGCAGCCATTCACCGAGCATCGAACGCACGCACGGCGAGCTGCTCGACAACGCCGTCAAGCTCTCGTCACCCGCTGCGGTGGCCGTCAGGATCTGCGAAATCGTCGGTTCTCGGTTCGTGCCGATCATGCACAAGCTCGAGGCACGTCTGGAGCAGATCGAAGACGAGATGTTCGGCAACCCCACCGACAGCCTGCTGGAGGAGCTGTTGCTGTATAAGCGCCAACTGAAGAAAGTACGCCGCATCGCGAGCTACCACGCTGCGATTTTCGATACCTTGAAGCGCGAGCGAACCACTCGCTTCGATGCCAATCAGCGTGAAGTGGTCGAGGTCTTCGAACAATTCGAACGCATCGTGAGCCTCGCCAATCTCTACAACGAACTCGCCAACGACTTGATGAACGGATATCTGTCGCTCGCGTCGCACCGGCTGAACAACATCATGAAGGTGCTGACAATAATCACGTGCATCTTCGTGCCACTCTCCTTCATAGCCGGCATCTACGGCATGAACTTCGACGTCATGCCGGAACTCAGGTCACCGCACGGCTACTTCATCGTACTTTCGATCATGCTCATGATTGCAACGGGGCTATTGCTCGGCTTTCGACGCCGCAGGTGGCTGTGATGAACGAACTACGCGACGCCTGGCAAACGATCTCCCACTACCTCGGCATACCCCTGTTCCACTTGGGCGATGCAGCCATCACCACCTTCGCCCTGATCAAGCTCGCGGTGTTCGTGCTGGTCGCGTTCTGGATCTCGAAGATCGCTCGCGCTGCCATGCGCAGGATGATGTCGGCACGCAGCACGCAGCAAGCGACGATCTATACCCTCGATAGGCTCCTCGCCTACACCATTGTCACCATCGGCGTGTTCGTCGGTTTGTCTGCGCTCGGCATCGACTTCACCACGTTCGCAGTGGTGGCTGGTGCACTGGGCGTCGGGATTGGCCTCGGTCTACAGCCGCTGATCGCGAATTTCGTCAGCGGCGTGATTCTGCTACTCGACCGCAGCATCAAGGTCTCCGACTACATCGAGCTCGAGTCGGGTGTGATGGGCCAGGTGAAGACCATCAACATGCGCACGACCATGATCACCACCAACGACAATGTCGACATTCTCATACCGAACTCCGAGTTCACTACCGGTAGAGTCGTAAATTGGACGTTGGGCGAGGAAGCGACGCGACTGCACATCCCGTTCGGGGTCGCCTACGGCACCGACAAGGAAGTGGTACGTGCGGCTGCGCTGGAAGCCGCGGAGCGCGTGCCATCCGACATGGCTTACTTGCCCGACCGCAAGCCGCAGGTGTGGTTCGTGGCGTTCGGCGATTCGAGTCTCGACTTCGAGCTGCTGATCTGGCTCGGCCCGAGCAATCTGCGCCGACCGACTGCCGTCAAGGCGGCCTACCTGTGGGAGATCCACTCGGCCCTGGAACGGCATGGCATCGAAGTGCCGTTCCCGCAACGCGATCTGCATTTGAAGTCGCTGTTCGGGCTTACGGCGGTGGAGGCACGAACGTTCCTCGCGACCCGCGAGCACGGCAGCTGAACCTGCCTGTCGCCGGCTATCGTGGCTACTGGCTAACCGCGATGAATCCTGCTCAGGCCGATTCGCGCTGCAACAGGTCGCCCGGCGGGCAATTGGTGAGGACGTCGAGAATCTCGAACACCGAAATACGCCGCCAACGCGCATGGGTGCGGATGCGAGCATCGATGAAATCGAGGTAAGCGTCCTTGTCGACGTTGCGCCCGGCGATGTAGGCCGACCATGCTGCGGCGATGGCCGCTTCGTCCTCCCGGCTCATGGTTCCCCCTGACTCTCTAGCCGTGACCGTCGAACGATCGGCGTCGCCTTACATCGCGGTCACGGATATGCGCAGACCTGCTCGAGTTCGCGCGCTGTCATGCTACCTCAGAACGGCGGAGTCGGCCGCAAACGGCGGTGCGAGAAGCTAGCGTGGCCCAGCGCGTGTCGGCGTGCGCGACAGCCGCACCACGTCGACCGGCCGCGACAGGGTGAGGTCGACCAGCTCGTGGGCCAAGTCGGCACCCTCGACCAATCGTTCGATGAATGACTTGATGGCATCGTAGTCGAACGAATCGCAGGCTTGCTCCAATGTGTTGAGCGCACCTCGTAGCTCCGACCAGGGCACGAACCGTTCCTCGGCACGCATGATCTTACGGTGCTCGGTACCCGCAGCCGCGTCCGCGATCAACAGTTCCTCGTGCAACTTCTCGCCCGGCTTCAAGCCCGTGAAACGGATCTCGATGTCGCCGTCCGGATGCTCACGATCGCGCACGGTGCAACCCTTCAAGCGGATCATCCGGCGCGCGAGATCGACTATCCGCACCGGCGTGCCCATGTCGAGGAGGAAAACCTCACCGCCGCGCGCCATCGAGCCGGCCTGCAACACGAGCTGTGCCGCTTCCGGGATCGTCATGAAATAGCGCGTCGCCTCCGGGTGCGTCACCGTCACCGGGCCCCCACCTTCGATCTGTTCGAGAAACAGCGGCACCACTGAGCCCGATGAGCCGAGCACGTTGCCGAACCTCACCATCGAGAAGATCGTGCTAGTGGTCGTCGCCTGCAATGCCTGCAATATCAGCTCCGCCAATCGCTTCGAGGCACCCATGACGTTGGCGGTGCGCACTGCCTTGTCGGTGGAGATCAGAATGAAGCGCGCGACGCCAGTTTCGATGGCCGCCTCGGCAGCGTACAGGGTCCCGAATGTGTTGTTCTTGAGCCCTTGAATGACGTTGCGTTCGACCAAGTCGACATGCTTGTAGGCGGCCGCGTGATAGACGGTGTTCACGCCGTAGCCCGACATCGTCCGTCGCAGCAGCGCGCCATCGGTTACCGAGCCCAGCACCGCCACGGTCGGCACCTCGAGCGACTCCGCCTCGACGATGCGACGCAACTCGCGATGGATCTCATAGAGACCGTACTCACTCTGATCGAGCAGCAGCAGCACGCTTGGGCCGCCGCGAACGATCTGCCGGCACAACTCCGAGCCGATCGAACCACCGGCACCGGTCACGAGTACCACCTGACCGCGAACACAGCGGTCGAGCAGGTGCGTTAACGGCGTCACCGAGTCGCGACCCAGCAAATCTTCCACCTCGACGTCGCGGGTATTCGCTACGCTCTTACCCGACACCAAATCGAGCAGGTCGGGGATGAGGCGCACGTGCACCGCAAAGGGCTCGAGGAACTCGATGATGCGTTTGCGATCCGCGGCGGCGGTGGAAGGTACCGCCACCAGCACGTCTTTGGCACCGGTGTCGCGCAGCACATCGGCGAACCGTTCGCTTCCGAAGACCGGGATGCCGTCGATCGTCCGACCCTGTTTCTTCGGATCGTCGTCGACGAACGCCGCCGCGACGCGGTCACCTTGCGCCGCGATCGCGCGTGCGAGATCCACACCGCTCACGCCGGCGCCGTAGATGATCACGGGACGCCGCGGTCGGGACCGATTGATGATCCAGTTGTAGTACTTGCGCACCAAGAACCGCGAGCCGCCGATGTAGGCGAGCGAGATCAGCCAGAAGATGATGGGCACCGAGCGTGGGAAACCCTTGAGCGGCACCATGTAGGCGACCACGCTGATCGCGACCGCGGTAATCGTCGCGCCCTTCGCCACGGCCCACATGGCGTGGTTACCCATGTACCGCACTACCTGCCGATACAGACCGAGCTGAGTGAAGGTGGGAATCGAAATCAGGGCCGCGACGGCAAATGCCGGCCAGAATTGTGCGACGCTGGGCGTCAGCTCGCCGAGCCGCAGGGCCATGGCCGTCCACAACGCGAGCGGCATCATCAGTGCATCGCTCGCAATTGCCGCCAGTTGGCGCAACCGCGACGACGATTCGATGGTACGCGTCATGAGCTCCGCCAGCGCACTCATCTATCGAATGCCTCCGGGATGCCGGCACGCACAGCAATACACGCGACTGCGTATGGTAGCGTCGCTACTGCCAAGACGCCGAGCCCAAGACCCGCATTCGAGGAAGCGAACCAGGCGAGCGGCAGAAGCCAGAACAGATTCATTGCGGTGATGATCGTAGTGGTCCATCCGTGACCGATGCGGCGCGCAACCTTCTGATAGGCATGGGATCGATGCGCAACCGTGAATTGCTGGTCGGTCGCGATTCTGGCACACAGCGTGTACGTGGCGTCAAACCAGAACGGCGTCAGCAGAATCAACGAGGCGACGAACGGTACGATTCCACGGACCGCGAGATCTATTCCCAAGAGCCCGAGCAAGAGACCCAGCGTGCCACTGCCGACATCGCCCATGAAAACGCGCGCCGGCGCCCAATTGACCAACAGGAAGCCTGCACTGGCCGCACCAAGTATCGTGGGCATGGTCGCGCCGCTCGGATCGATGTCGCCAATCGCAACCACGGCGATGCAATAGACGAGGCACTGGGCACCGGCGATGCCATCGATGCCGTCCATGAAATTGTAGAGGTTGACCAGCCAGACGAGCCCGACGAGACCGACCACGAAGGTCACGATCGATGGTTCGATTGCAACATGGCCGATCGAGAGGGTCTGTATGGGAATCGACCACAGCGCCAGCGCCGCGCCGACGAAGTGCACGGGCAATCGAATGCTTGCCGGCAGTTCCCGCAAATCATCGATCAGGCCGACGAGCGCAATCGGCACGCCACCAAACAGTGCCGCGCGCGCTAGCGCACTGTCATCGAATGCGAAGAGTGCCCAAACGAATACCGGCAGCACCACAGCGATGCCGCCGAGCGTTGGCACCGGTACGCTGTGGGAGCTGCGATGATCTGGCGTCACCAGCCGCCCGGCACGCTCACCCAATCGAGCGATGAACCAAGCAGCGAGCGCGGAACCGAACAGCACCGCAATCGAGATCATCGCTGCCGCCACCATCGCACCGTTTCCAGAAGGGCATCCGCGCTCGATTGCGGGGGTTGCCAATCGAGCAACGCGCGCGTACTTGTATCGTCGAGCTGCGCCGGCTCGAACAGCCGGCGCGCCATCGCCCCGCGGCCGAGCAACGTCGCCGCGCCGATGACGATGCTCGGCGGCACCGCCGGCGCGCGCAGCGGACGTTTCATCTGCGCAGCCAACGCGAGCGCCAAATCGTAGGTGCTGTAATCGACATCGTCGCGACCATGCAGGACGGCGAATGTTCCGCCATGAACCGTGCACCGTACTAACAGGTCGACGAGATTCCGCACCGCAATCTGACTGCGCGGCGCCATGGCAGCGCCGATTGGCAAGGGCAGCCCGCGACCGATGGCATCGAGCAAGCGCAGAAAATTCGCGCCGACACCCGCGCCATAGACGAGCGGCGCACGAACGACGCTGATCGCGATGCCTCGGTCCCGCTGCGCGGCGAGAAGGCGTTCGGCCCGCGCCTTCGACTCCGCATACGGGCCGGCGGGTCTGACGGGATCACTTTCGGTCAGCGGCCGCGTGCTCCGTTCGCCGAGCACACGCGCGGAACTCATGAAGACGAATCGCTGCGCGCGCGCGGCCACAGCTGCTTCGAAGGCGCGTTCCGTGGCACGCACGTTGTCGCGCTCATGGTGGACAGCATCGTCTCGGCCGCCGCGGTGCGCGCGGCCCGCCAGGTGGAATACGACATCGACCGATGCCATGCGCGCCGCCAGATCGACCACCGGCAGAGTCGCCAGATCCACTTCAGTGCGACCTGGTGCAATCACCTGCCAACCCATCACCTCGAGATGGCCGACCAGGTGTCGCCCGATGAAGCCACCGCTACCCGTGACGAAGGCTCTCACGACTCGAGCGCACGTTCGTACACGAGAAACGTCTCTTTCACGACGTCGTCGACCGAGTAGCCGTGCTCAATCGAACGCCGTGCGGCCTCTCCCATGCGCGCGCGCAGCCCGGCATCGCCGCCGAGCCGCGACATCGCATCGACCAACGGCGCAACGGTGCGCGGCGGCACCAGCAGTCCTGTCACCTGGTCGCGCACCACCTCGCGACAGCCCGGCACGTCACTCGCGATGGCAGGTCGGCCCGCGGCCGCCGCCTCGATTAGAGTCTTCGGCAGCCCTTCCCGATAGGAAGGCAGGCAAATTACATGTGCCGCCGCCATCTGCCATGCGATATCGTCACGATGGCCGAGCCACTCGATCACGCCTTCGTCCTGCCAAGCTCGCAATTCACCGACCGACAACGACGACCGATTGCCGGCATCGACGTCACCGATCAACAGAAAGCGCCAGTCCGAGTGCCGGCGCTTGAGCTGCCGCGCCGCTGCGACGAACTCGCCAACGCCCTTGTCGAATAGCATGCGTGCGACCAAT
>QJXZ01000021.1 GCA_003248125.1 Gammaproteobacteria bacterium
ACGATCGCCGAGTTCGCGGGTCAGCAACATCTGATCGGCCCGAGCAAGCCATTGCGCGTGCTTACGGAAACCGGACACCTGCATTCCATGGTGCTCTGGGGCCCGCCTGGTACGGGCAAGACGACGCTCGCGCGGTTACTCGCAGACAACGCCGACGCGCAGTGGATGGCGCTCTCCGCCGTGCTCTCGGGCGTCAAGGAAGTACGTGCCGCCATTGCCGATGCGGAGAAGCTGCGCGCGGTTGGCCGCAGGACCGTGTTGTTCGTCGATGAGGTCCACCGGTTCAACAAGGCGCAGCAAGATGCATTCCTACCGCATGTCGAATCGGGCACCGTCACGTTCATCGGCGCGACCACGGCCAATCCCGCCTTCGAGGTGGTAGGCGCGCTGTTGTCGAGGGTTCGGGTGTATGTGTTGCGACCGTTGTGCGAAGACGACCTGCGTACGGTCTTGCAGCGTGCGCTCAGCGATTCCGAACGCGGACTCGGCGAAGCGCACATCGAGATCACGGAAGCCGCCACACAGGAGCTGGTCGCGGCGGCAGATGGCGATGCGCGCCGTCTGCTCAACCTACTCGAGATCGTCGGTCAGCTGGTAGGCAGCGACGGTCGCGCCGACCAAGCGTTGATGCGGGAGGCAATCGGCGCGCGCCATCGGCGCTTCGACAAACAAGGTGACATCTTCTACGACCAGATATCGGCGTTGCACAAGTCTGTGCGGGGAAGCTCACCGGATGCCGCGCTGTATTGGTTCGTGCGCATGGTGGAAGGCGGCTGCGATCCCCTGTATGTCGCGCGGCGCGTGGTGCGCATGGCGAGCGAGGACGTGGGCAACGCCGATCCGCGCGCCCTTAGTCTCGCGCTCGCGGCGTGGGAAACCTACGAACGGCTCGGTTCGCCCGAAGGTGAGCTCGCCATCGCGCAAGCCATCGTCTATATGGCCTGTGTACCGAAGAGCAACGCCGTCTACACCGCGCTCGCCGCCGTGCGCGCCGACGTTGCCGAGCAGCCTTCATACGATGTGCCGCTCAGGTTGCGCAATGCACCGACAGAGCTGGCCAAGACGCTCGGTCACGGCGCTGGATACCGCTATGCCCATGACGAGGCGGAAGGTTATGCCGCCGGGGAGCAATACTTTCCCGACGAGCTGGCGGCGCGTGCGTACTATGATCCGCCACCCCGTGGTCTCGAAATCCGGATTCGGGAGCGGCTGGCGAAGCTGCGGGCCATGGACCGACAGGCCAATGAAGACGACAAGAAGTGAAGATTCGATGATTAAGACAGTCGCGCTGATCGGGGTTGGTGGTGCGCTAGGCGCGATGGCCCGATACCTGGCCGTGGTTGGTGTGGGTGCCATCATGGGCTCGAGCGCCTTCCCGTGGGGTACGCTTCTCGTCAATGTGGTCGGCTCCCTGGCGATCGGCTTCCTGGTCGGCGCGTTGAGCCACGATCATGCGTTGCATAACATTGCGCGCCCGCTCCTGATCGTAGGTTTTCTAGGCGCATTCACGACATTCTCGGCGTTCTCGATGGACACGCTGACGCTGGTCGAGTCGGGGCGCCCCGCGCAGGCCGCGGCGTACGTGATGGGGAGCGTCTCGACGTGCATCGCGGCGGCCTGGTTGGGCTGGTTGGCTGGAGAGTAGGCATGTTGGATCCGAAGCTCATTCGTAGCGATCCAGCGCTCGTCGCTCGGCAGCTTGCGCGCAAGGGCTTCGCGTTCGATGTCGAACTTTTCAGCGTCTTGGAGAGCAGGCGCAAGGTTCTGCAAACCACGACCGAACGCCTGCAGAACGAGCGCAACACGAAATCCAAGTCGATCGGTAAAGCCAAAGCGGCTGGACAGGACATTGCGGCACTGCTTGCCGAGGTGAGCGAGCTAGGTGCACACCTCGATGCCACCAAGGCCGAATTCGACGCGCTGTCTGCCGAGCTCGAAGCATTCTTGCTCGGCATTCCGAATTTGCCCGACGCCTCGGTCCCAGACGGCCAAGGCGAGGCGGACAACGTCGAGCTGCGCCGACATCGTGAACCGCCGCAGTTCAACTTCGATGCCAAGGATCACGTCGATCTCGGCGCGCGCGGCGCACTCGACTTCGCAGCCGCAGCCAAGCTGTCGGGCGCCCGGTTCGTGGTGATGCGCGGCGCGCTGGCGCGCATGCAGCGTGCATTGACGCAGTTCATGCTCGATTTGCACACCACCGAACACGGCTACCAGGAGGTGTACGTCCCTTATTTGGTCAACGCGCTCGCGCTGTACGGTACTGGGCAATTGCCGAAGTTCGCGGAGGATCAGTTCAAGATCGCCAGTGACAACGAGCTGTATTTGGTACCGACCGCCGAAGTACCCGTAACGAATCTGTTTCGCGATCGAATCATGGAATCCGACCAGCTGCCGATACGCTACGTCTGCCATACGCCGTGCTTCAGGAGTGAAGCTGGCAGCTACGGCAAAGACACGCGCGGCATGATCCGCCAACACCAATTCGAAAAAGTCGAGTTGGTACAAGCGGTGTCACCGAATGACTCTTGGCGCGCGCTCGACGAGCTGACGAGCCACGCCGAAGCGGTGCTCAAACGCTTGGAGCTCCCGTACCGGGCGATGACTTTGTGCGGTGCCGACCTCGGCTTCGCTGCGGCCAAGACCATCGACCTCGAAGTATGGTTGCCGGGACAGGATCGGTATCGAGAGATCTCTTCTTGCAGCAATTTCCTCGACTTTCAGGCTCGTCGCATGCAAGCGCGATGGCGTAACCCCGAGACTCGACGGCCCGAGTACCTACACACCCTGAATGGTTCTGGCCTCGCGGTCGGCCGCACCTTGGTCGCCGTGATGGAGAACTATCAAGACGGCGAAGGGCGCGTACACGTACCCGACGCGCTCGTTTCGTACATGGGTGGCATTCACACCATCGATCTTTCGGAATAGCGGGATGAAGTACCTGCCGTTGTTCGTATCGGTTGCGGGCCGGCGTTGTCTCGTGGTGGGCGGCGGTACGCTCGCGCACCGCAAGTTGGAGTTGCTTGTCGGAGCCGGTGCAATTCCGACGGTAGTCGCGCCGAGGGTCGACGATGAGGTGCGATCGCTTGTCGAAGGGAGTGGTGGGCGCATCAGTCTGCGAACCTTCGATGTTGGCGACGTGGTAGGCAACATGTTGGTGATTGCGGCCACCGATGACGGCGCGGTGAATGCCTCGGTGCATGATGCATGCGTTGCGGCAGGTGTGCTGGTCAATACGGTGGACGACGAAAGCCTGTCGAGTGTCGTATTTCCCGCAATCGTCGATCGCGACCCGGTAACGATCGCGATATCGACGGGCGGTGACTCACCGAGCCTCGCAACGCGAATTCGGGGTTGGATAGAGTCGATGCTTCACCCGCGCCTCGGTGCGTTGGCCTCGTTCCTCGGCCGCGTCCGGCCGCGGGTTGCGGAAAGG
>QJXZ01000069.1 GCA_003248125.1 Gammaproteobacteria bacterium
GCGGCACTTCGGCGTCTTGGCAATCATTTCCGCGCGAGCGGCGTCGAGGCGCGGCGTGGTACTCATCGGTGGATGCTCGAATGGGGGTTGGCGTGTTGGAGAAAAGGCTTCACTCGTCAGCTACAGCTTGCACCGCCGAGCACGCAGAAGCGCGCGCAGTGCGGGTGGTTGAGCGGTATGTCGGCTTCGGCCGCGCGGGCGAGCGACGGGCCGAGCTCGAATTGCGGATCGTAAGGCAGCAACGTGCAGGGCACGACCACCGGCTGCGCGCTGCCGCGCCGCTTGACGATCATCCGCGAGCTCGCGCACATCATGTCGTCGGGACGCACGCCGAGAGTGCGCCAGCAATCGGTGGTGATCTCCGGCACGTCGAGCCGTGCGTCCATCTCCGGGAACAGCACGAGCGCGTCGGGGTCGCGGGCATCGAGTGCGATGCCGAGGCCGTCGAATAGCGTTTGGAATCCGGCTCGAATGCGGGCCTCGGGTTCGTCGACGAAGGTGCGTGCCGCGACCGCGACACGAAAGCCGTGCTTGGCGAGCCACGCCAAGCCGTCGAGGGTCGGCTGGAACGACTGCTTGCCGCGCTCGAGCTCGTGACCGGCGCGCGTGTAGTGATCGATGGACACGCGAACGACGAGCCCGGCGCGCGTTGCCTCGTCGAATGCGAGCAACTGGCTGCGCACCTTGGTCATCGGCTTCATGGCATTGGTGAGCACGAGCACGCGGTAGCCGGCGTGTCGTGCGGCGCGAATCATCGGCACCAGGTCGGGGTTCATGAACGGCTCGCCGCCGGTGAAGCCGATCTCCTCCACCGGCAACTGCGCGGTGCGGATCTCGTCGAGATAAGTTTCCACCTCATCGATGGTCAGGTAGGCGAGGCGGTCGTTGCTCGGCGACGACTCGATGTAGCAGTTGCGACAGGTGAGGTTGCAGAGTGTGCCGGTGTTGAACCAGACGGTGCGCAGCTCGCGCATCTGCACGTGTGCGCGCGCCGAGCCGTCCGCGGTGATGTGCGGGTCGCGGAACTTGGCCGCATCGAGGAGGGGAATGGTCTCGACTACGCGTGCGTCCATCGTCTCGCTACGCGCAGAGGGTCTTGAACACGTCGAAGTACTCGGGAAACGTCTTCGCCACACAGTCGGGATCGCGAATGGTCACCGGCACACCGCCAAGTGCGACGAGCGAGAAGCACATGGCCATGCGGTGATCGCCGTAGGTGTCGATGGTGGCGGGTTTCAGCTTTGCGGGCGGCGTGATGGCGATGAAGTCCGGGCCTTCTTCGACGCTGGCGCCCAATTTACGCAGCTCGGTGGCCATGGCTTTGAGCCGGTCGGTTTCCTTGACGCGCCAGTTGCCGATGTTGCGAATGTGCGAAGTACCGTCGGCGAAGAGCGCGAGTATCGCGGCGGTCATGGCGGCATCGGGAATGTGGTTCAGATCGAGGTCGATCGCGTTCAGCCGATTGAGTGCGGGCCGACGGACGATGACGTGGTCGTGGCCGACCGTAACGTCAATGCCCATCTCGCGCAGCACGTCGATGAATGCCACATCACCCTGGATGCTGTGTTCGCCGATGCCTTCCACGCGCACGTTGCCGCCGATGGCGCCGGCGGCGAGGAAGTAGGTGGCGTTGGAGGCATCACCTTCAACCAAGAATTCGCCGGGCGATTGGTAGCGGCCGTTCGGCACGTGGAAGAGGCGATAGTCGTCGTGCGTGGCGTGCACGCCGAAACGCGCCATGAGATCGAGCGTGATGTCGAGATAGGGCTTGGACACCTGCTCGCCGTGAATCTTCACGATCACCGGCGATTGCGCGAGCGGCGCCGCCATCAAGAGCGAGGTTAAGTATTGGCTCGAGATGGCGCCGGACATGGTGACCGTGCCGCCGGTGAGCCCCGTGCCGGTCACTTCGAGTGGCGGGTAGCCGACCTTGTCCAAGTAGCGGATGCGCGCGCCGAGGGCGAGTAGCGGCTCGACGAGATCGGCGATGGGGCGTTCGCCCATGCGTTCGTTGCCCGTGAGCGTGAAGGTGCCGCGGCCGAGGCAGAGTGCGGCCGTGAGCGGCCGGTAGGCGGTGCCCGCCATGCCGAGGTAGAGCTC
This sequence comes from Gammaproteobacteria bacterium, assembly GCA_003248125.1. Taxonomy (GTDB): domain Bacteria; phylum Pseudomonadota; class Gammaproteobacteria; order Pseudomonadales; family Azotimanducaceae; genus SZUA-521. The sequence goes on from QJXZ01000069.1 coordinate 2,101, forward strand.
GAGGTGACGATCGTCGGTGCAAAGCGGGCCGTCGTTGCCGGTGATAGTGACGACGTCGTCTTGGCACTCGAGCTCGATGTCGAGGGCGGTGAGCGCGTCGATCATGTAACGCGTATCGTCACTCGCGAGCACATTGGTGATGCGCGTGGTGCCGCTCGCGAGCGAAGCGAGTAACAGCGCGCGGTTGGAGATGCTCTTCGAGCCCGGCAGGCGAACGGTGCCGCTGATGCGCGCGATGGGGGCGAGGGTGAGATCGGTCATGCCAATTGCATTCGACGAAGGCTGACTAGGATAGCCGAATGACGGCCGCCAGCGGGCTCAGCGGCTGCGCACGGCGGTCATGTCGGCGCGGGTCTCAGGGGGACGGATCGACGCTTCCCACTGCCGCCAATCATCGAACCTCTTCGACGTCGTGCTCGAAATCCGGCTCGGTCTGTACCTCGCCTGCTGCGATGGCGGCATTGAGCTCGGCGTAGCGATCAGGCGAAAAATCGAAGCCGGCAAGGCGCGGATCATCGGCGGCGAAGCGATAGCTACGGAACACCACGGGTGTGACGCCAAAGCGGCTCGGGAGCGTCCACGGCGAGATGAATTCCCATACGGGCTGATTCGTCTTCGTGACTTCGAAGATCCGCCCGCTCGCGCCTTCGGTGATCAACGTATTGCCGTTCGGAAGTCGTTGCGCACCGCTGACCATGAAGCTGTAGAACGCGAGGATGGTGTTGGCGGCGTAGACCCATTTGAATTCGAAGCGCTCGGGGTCGATCTCGACGATGCGCGACCAAGAGGGCCCGCGTTGCCGGTGACAGCCATTGTCGAAGACCATGATGTTGCCGTTGTCCAGCATCTGCGCATTGTGCTGATGGGATAGCTCGGGCGGACCGAATTTCTTCGGATGGTCGGCGAAGACGCTTTGCGGTCCCCAGCGCCATTTGATGGCACCGGTGTCGTAGTCGACGATGACCACGGTGCTGGTCAGCCGGAAGCTGATCAGCCAATCGCCGTTGGCGAGTACCTCGAGGGAATTGGCGTGCGTCCACTCCTTGTGGCTTTCGAGCGGGCAAATCACGTCCAAATCGAAGTCGAGATGCTCCCAGGAGCGCCACTCTTTCACCAGCGTGCCATTGGGGTCGATCTCGCGGACGACGTCACCCCACATCTCTTGCGGATCGTCTGCGTGGTGGTGGCCGCCTTGGATCTTCTCGCTGAACTGGCGTGGCATCCTGGCCCACGCCAGGTACACCGTATTGCCGTTTGCGAGGCGCACGTAGTCGTGATGCTGGGTGAGATCGCGGTGCTCCCAAACGGTGTTGCCCGCAATGTCGAGCTCG
>QJXZ01000214.1 GCA_003248125.1 Gammaproteobacteria bacterium
GCAGATTCTGAACGACTGCATGGTCATCAGGGGCCACCTCGGTTACACCGACACGTTGCCGATTGCGCAGCGCCTACGTGACGTGGCCGGCTGGCAGATCGGCGACGGCCCGCCGCAGATCCAAAAGCTGTTCATCTGCAGGAAACTGTTCGGCAGGGAGTTCGAGCCCGGCTAACCACTAGCCGGTTGAAGTCGTCACGCAGGAACCCTCGATCCACGCGGTCGGCTGATCGCACCGGTCGCTTTCTGGATCCGTAGGAGTACTGAGAGCGGATTCCGTAGGAAGGCGTAGATTCTTCTTGCTGCAGCATTGCAGTGCCTTTTGCGAGGTGCTTCATGAACACGCAATGTTTCCCGCGGCAGAACTCCATGATGATGTGCCTGATGGTCTGTCTGGCCGCTGTATTTTCCTTCGGTTACTCAGTCGATTCTCACGCGCGCGGAAAACCACAACCGCCTTCGGAACCGCCGGCGACCTATCCGCCCGCACGCGCGTGGCACGCCTTCACCGGCAATGGCGGCGCAGTTCGCGACAGCAGTCGACTCTATCTGTTGGGCGGCGCAGGTTCAGACGGGGCGGCGCTCGCCGATTTCTGGTACTACAAAGTCGATAGCGCCGAGTGGACGTTGGCACCAACCGGCTCTGCAAGACCGGGACCGCGACAACACGCCGGCCTTTCATGTGGTGTGGGACAGTGCGTCACGGTGAACGGCAACAACGGCATCAGCTTGCTTTCTGAGACCTGGGTGTACACGGAAGCAACCGCGAGGTGGTCGAAGGTCAACTGCAAGAAACAAACGTGTCCGGCACCAAGCGACATGGTCGCAATTGCCTATGACGGCGCGCGCTTTCAGCATGTCCTGTTCGGAGGCCTGGATCGCGACGACGTCACCGTTGGAACCACCTACGTATTCGCCGGCGGACGCTGGTCCCGGCCCACTCCCGACGATTCGCCGTCGCCGCGGCATAGCGCTGCCATGACCTTCGTTCCAGCGCCGGTCAATAAGGTCGTTCTCTTCGGCGGTCTGGGAGAAAGCGTACAAACGTTGTGCGATCTCTGGGCTTGGACGGGTAGCAACTGGCAAGAGATTAGCACGGACGGCATCGGACCCTGTTTGTACCGTCACAGTATGATTTGGGACGGCAACCAGCTCGTGATTGCTGCTGGCTACGTGGACATTTACGACACGCCCGATAGCCCGAACAGCTCACTTTGGTCGTTCGAGTTCGATAGCGAAAACTCGGGGTGGTGGTCGAATTTAGGCGACCCTGTGAACTGCAGCGGGGAAATTCGACCAGGGTCACGGATGGCATTCGACCAACCATCTGGCAGCCGCGTGTACTTCGGCGGTGAAGAAAACATTCCTGGTGGCTTTGTGCGTTACGCCGACACCGCCGTGTGCAACTGACGTCGCACCGCGAATGTTGTCCACGCGGGGATCGGCGCCGTGGCGCCGATTCCCGTAACGGGCCTCGCGGGGCCGGATCGGAAGGCCGAATCACTCGCGCGTGAATCTCGACGTTCTGTCTTACGCAGATATTGCATCACACTCTGCCAGCGCGGGTCTTGGCGCATCGGATTCCATCTCGGGTGAGCGCGCAAGGTAGTGATGAAAAGCCCTTCATGCCGATCGATCGCGCTCGGCATTTTCGCGAATGCCTCATCGAGCTTACCTAACGCGAGGTTCGCCCATACCTCAAAGGTAGGACGACTAGGTGTTGTGGACTCGATTTGCGCTAGAAGCACCTTTGCTCGATCGAGTTCGCCTGCCATCGCAAAGGAATCCGCTAGCAGCATTCTGTACTGGGGTTCGATTGCATCGAACGCAGCGTCCAACTCTCGATGCATCTCGCTGAACGCACCGATCAAAGACTCGGCAAAGATGATCTCTCCCGTCAGGAGAGCTCGCCAATACCCCGAGGGAAGTAACTCGATACCTGCTCGCGCCGCGTTTATCGCGTCTTCATGCTGACCCACACTATTCAACGCTCGCGCATACTCCACATAGGTCCGCCCATCGGCGTCGTTTAGTTTCAGCGCACGCTCGCAATGCGCGACGGCGAGTGCGGCATCGCCTCTACCAAGCGCAGCGTATGCTCTCGCGTGGTGAAACGCGTGCGCATGGGGATGTAGGGGATCTAGGGCTATCGCTCTACTCAGCAGCTGATCCGACTTCTCCCAATTCAGAGAAAACAGACTCTCGACCATGCCCTCTTCAGACAGCGTGGAGGCGTTGTCCGGATCCAGCTCGTACGCCTTGCGCAATGCGCTCTTTGACTGTTCGTAGGCCTGCTCAGGTGCCATCTCCCCAGCGCTCGACATCAACATGTAACCGGATACGAGCAGGTGATAGCCCTCGACAAGCTGCGGGTCGAGTTGCACTGCTCTGCTCGCATTTGCAAACACCAAAAGAGGATCTGAACCTCGTCCTCGAGTAGCCTGGTAGAATTCCGCAAACCCCCTGCAAATCAACTCGGCCGCTTCCACACTTCGCGCACGACGACGAATCGTTTCACATTCGTGATCTTTGACTACCTCGACCCGGATGGCTCTGCTGAGAACTTCGGCACCGGCTCCACGGAACTCTGCAATAGGTCGTTCTATTCTCTCCGACGCGACGACTTCTTTGTCTCTCGCTCGCACCAGATCGGCGAGCACGACGACATGACCGCCACTCGATTGGATACTTCCGGAAACAACATAGCTAGCATCGACTGCGGCACCATCTGGGCCTCCAAGCTGAGCTACGCGAGCATGCACCAGGCGAATCTCATGGTAGTTGGCCAACCGTCCACGCAGTTCGTCGGTAAAGTCAGTGGCAATGGCACCGAGGGATCGATCATCCGCCGATACCAGAAAACGCGTGACGGCCAACGATCGATCGAATCTAGCCTCACCCTTGCGATCTCTTGCAGGCCATAGTTCGAAAATCGACACAATGAGCGCTAGCACTGCTACCAGGCCTGCAAAGGCACGCCATGGCATGCGGCGACGAGGCGGCTTCGGAGTTCCCACATGACCATGCGCCGCAGTGGTGACTGAAAGGGATTCAGAGAGCTTGCGCTGGTAATCGGAGCCGCTCAGTTCGTATTTGACGATCGCTTGCGCAGTCCCCAAGGAAAGCTGGAGTCCTCCGGGCAGCTCCGTCGGCTCCAGATGCACAGAGATGACGGGCTTCTTTCGCTCTAGTGCATATTGGATTTCATTTCGGCAGTGGCGTGATGCCACTGAAGAAGGAGACACGAAGAACACGAGTTTGTGCGAGCTGTCGATCGCATCCGCGATTTCTTGAGTCCATTCGCCACCCGGAGAGATGCCCTCGTCGTAACAGACATTGATGCCGAGCGCCCTGATCCGCTCGAGTTCTGGATAGACCAGATCCGAGTTCGCATGCGAGTAGCACGCGAAAACATACGGTTCACTGCCTCGGTAAGCTGGGAACGGAGTCTTCACCACCCCTCCCGTGCAATCACGGCGAGTCTAACCGATGCCAAACTTCGCTTCTCCTCCCCGATGCTCGCGCAGCAGTCCATTGCAGCTCAGCCAGAGACGTTGAACGCTCATCGCCCGCTAGCACCCACCTGAAGGGATCGAAACGAACAGGCGAATGAGCAGCGACTCCCTAAATCGGTGGCTGACAACCTAGCGCACGATGGTGACGAACAGCCCGGCGGAGGTGAAGAACGATACGAGCGCCACGACTACTGACCGCGGTTTGCTCAGGCCCCGTGAGTAGTAGATCGTCGCGGCGTACAAGTAGATATACATCCCGACGTAGGCGGCCAAGTATGCGATCACCAACAGGACGAGTGGCCACTGAGTTGTGACGCGCTGATATTCGGCGAACGATACCCACCCCGTCGTCCACAAAGCACCCTGAATGAAATCGGGTATCAACGCGAAGTACCCGCTTACGGGCGCAGCGATTCCGAAGCCACCTAGAATCGCGTCGTACGACCCGTCGCCACCCAACGCTTTCGACAGCACATAGGCGATGCTGCTCGCCAAAAGCCAGACGATCACAAACATCGGGATCATGAAGATCAGTTGGGAGAAGTAATACTGGTCATCAGGGATCTTCAAGAATGCCGGCATGGTCGGGGTGGCGCCACCGACCGCCCACAGCAGGACCGCACACTCCCACAACACCGCCAGCCAAAGCACGTGCCGGAATCCGATTGCAATCGCCCTCGGGTCTTCTGCCAATTCGGCAAGCGCAGATTTCGGCGAACGCACGAACCGAAACTGTTCTTCGATGATTCGCATTGATCCGCTTCCGCTCAACCCCTGACGGCCTTTTTGTATGTTAAGCGCCTCAGCCGCAAATGACGCGCGGATCGGTCGTCGAGACGGACACCATGGAGACACACGGCGCCCCGTTTCCTACACTTCGCTGAAGCAAGCCACGCGAGAGTTACGAATGACGAGCGACACTTTGAGTAGGTGGCTGACACTGGCTGCCAACATCGGTGTGCTGATCGGTCTGGTCTTGCTGATCATCGAAGCTCGGCATGCGATCGACGTGTCCGAATCGGAAGCGTATCGCAACCGTGGGACGGAAATTCAGGAGGCATTCAAGGAACTCGCCCTGTCGGCAGATTTGGCAGCCATCGCGGCGAAGGCCGACGACCAAGGAATCGATTCACTCACGCGCGTCGAGTTCGTTCGCTGGTCCGCCTGGAATCGGGCCGCCATACTGCGGATGCAGATGCAGTTCCACGACTATCAGTTGGGCTATCTCGATGCTTTCGCGTATCAGGCTATGTTGAGGAAGGCGGCTATGGCCTATCTACGATGGCAAGAACTCGGCATCGACCCGGAGGATTTCGATCCAAGGTTCATTCGCGCGGTCGAGGCCGAGCGCGCAGCCTGGCCGGACGGCGCTCCTCCCAACCAAAGTGTCTACGTGCCGACCGCTACCCAGGGCGGCAATCGTCCGCCGCCCCGGGAGTGAATCGGGGAATCGCGTCAGAGCAGATCCCCTCCACACGCACCAGCAGTGGTGCCCGTCGCCTTGAACGCCTTGATGACGTTGCGACCGGTGGTCCACTTGTGCACTTCGTCCGGACCATCGACCAACCGCTGCGACCGAATCGACGTGTACCACTGTGCAAGCGGCGTATCGCGCGAATACCCGAGCGCGCCGTGCAGTTGGATGGCGGTATCAACCACTTTGTGCACCATGTTGGCGAGGAATACCTTGGCAATGCCGTTTTCCTGCCGGATGTCCATCTTGCGCTCTGCCTTGTAGGCGATGTGCATGAGCATCAAGCGCGCGATGTATAGCTGACTCGCGCACTCCGCGAGCATGAACTGCACCGCTTGCCGCTCGTCGAGCTTCTTGCCGAACGTCGTTCGATTGGTTACATGCTCAGTCGCCATGTCGAGCGCGCGCTGAGCCATGGCCACGTTGTGCATGCCGTGACGCAAGCGGCCGTAGGCGAGCCGGTGCTGGCCCATGTTGAAGCCATTGCCCTCACCGCCGAGCAGGTTTTCGGCCGGCACTTCGAGATCTTTGATCTCGATTTCGGCGTGTCCGCCACCCAAGATGTGCGACAGCGGTCCCTCGAGGGCCATGGTCGCGATGTTGCGCTTGATCTTGTACCCCGGGTTCGGCAGCTCGACCAAGAATGTCGAGAACTGCCGATGTCGAGGCGCATCGGGATCGGTCTTCGCCATCACGAGCGCGATGTCGGCAACGCTCGCTGCGGACGAAAACCATTTCTCACCGTTCAACATGTAGCGGTCGTTGTCCACTCGCTCCGCTCGAGTCTGCATGCCGGTGGCATCGGCGCCCGCTGCCTTTTCGGTCATCGAGTAACAGATTCGCTTTTCACCGTTCAAGAGGGGTTTCAGGAACTTCTCTTTCTGATACTCCGTGCCATGTTCCAGCAACGTCATCATTGTCGCGTCGTCCGGGCCTTGGGTGTTCATCGACAAGGCGCCCAAGTAGCTCTCACCGAGTTCCATCTGTACGAGCGCATTGGCAAGCGGCCCGAGCCCCATGCCGCCGTACTCCTTGGGAATGAACGGGCACCACAAACCTTGTGCGCGCGCCTTGGTGCGGAGCTCGCCCAATACCTTCTTGTACTCCTCGCCTGCCAGCAGCCGCTTTTCGGCCGGAATGCACTCGTCATGCACCCACTTGCGAATGCGCTCGCGAAGCGCTTGTGCTTCAGCCGGAATCTCGAAGTCGATCGCCATGTGTCCTCCTATCTACCGTTCGTTTCTGCGGTTCGTTTGCGTTCCAGCACGGCCGCGCAACACGGCGTACCGTAGCATTCTGCTGACCTCCCACCCGCCCGGCATGGAACCACCCGCTCTCGATGCCCGTCAAGGCGCACGGGCATGCTATGGTTTGCGCACGCCAATTGGAGGCAGGCAATGACGCGTGCATTGCTGACGATGCTTTCGCTGGTACTCGCATCGACCGCGATCGCATCCACGCCCGCGGATGCGCGCGTGGACGATTTCGCACTGCTGGATCAGCGCGGCGAGTATCACCAGCTCTACTATCTGAAGGACGCGCCCGCCATCGTCATCATGGTGCAAGGCAACGGCTGTCCGATCGTGCGGGCTGGCCTTGCCACCTTCAAAGCCATTCGCGATGCGTATTCGCCTCGCGGCGTCGAGTTCTGGATGTTGAACTCGAACCTGCAAGACGATCGCGATTCCATTGCCGCAGAAGCCAACGCGTTTGGCATTGACATCCCAGTTCTAGTCGATGAAGCGCAACTGATCGGCGAGTCACTCGGGGTCGTGCGCACCGGTGAGGTGTTGGTCATCGATCCGAAGACCTGGCAGATTGCCTATCGTGGCCCGATGAACGATCAACTCACGTATGAACGCACGAAGCCTGCACCCAAGGCGAATTACCTGGCAGACACGCTAGACGCGTTGCTCGACGGCAGGTCGGTTGACGCGGCTAGCCGCGATGCAGTCGGCTGCCTCATCAACTTCCCCGAACGCAATCGGGATCACCAGTCGATCAGCTACAGCGAAACGATCGCGCCCATGCTCGAGGCGAACTGCGTACCGTGCCACCGCGAAGGCGGCATCGGACCATGGACCATGTCGAGCTATCGGATGGTGCGCGGCTTCGCACCGATGATTCGCGAAGTCGTCCGCACCAAGCGCATGCCGCCATGGCACGCGGATCCGCACGTCGGCACCTTCGAGGGCGACCGCACGTTGTCGACACCCGACATTCAAACACTCGTACATTGGGTGGAAGCCGGCGCGCCGCGCGGCGCGGGCCCGGACCCGCTCGCCGATGCCGGGCGCACGTTCGAAGATTGGCCCCTCGGCGAACCAGACCTGGTCGTTTCGCTGCCCGCCTTCGAAGTTCCAGCCAGCGGCGTTGTCGACTACCAATACCCGGCAGTAACGAACCCGCTCGACCGCGGCGTTTGGGTACGAGCAGCCACGATAGCGCCGGGTGATCGCGCCGTCGTGCACCACGCGCTTGCAGGCGCGGTGACCGAACTCCCTGGTGAGGACGACCTAGATGCGGTGTTCGACAACTACCTGATCGGTTACGCCCCGGGTGCCGAGTCGATCGTCTACCCCGACGACTCCGGTGTGTTCGTACCCAAGGGCGGTGCGTTCACGTTTCAGATGCATTACACGCCCGTGGGCCGGCCCGCGACGGACGTAACGCGCCTCGCACTGTACTTCGCCGACCAACCACCGCCACACATCATGCGCCACCATGTGGTGCTCGACCCTACGATTCACATTGCACCAAATGATCCGGCCTACACCGATACCGCGTACATCGAGTTCGAGCGTGCGGCGATTCTGTATTCGATGTTTCCGCACGCGCACTACCGCGGCCGCAGCGCCAAATTCGAGCTGATCTATCCCGATGGTCGAAAGGAATTGTTGCTATCGGTACCGAAGTACGACTTCAACTGGCAACGCGAGTATCGATTGACGCAGCCGCGTTCGATCCCCGCCGGCGGCCGGCTGCTGTACACCAGCGTCTACGACAACTCGGCGCGTAATCCGGGCAATCCCGACCCTGCTCGCGAAGTACCGTGGGGACTGCAGTCGTGGGACGAAATGCTGTACGGCGCCATCATGTTCCGATGGCAAGACGAGCGCAGCGACGCACCATTCCACGACCCGCGACGGTTCGAGTTGCGCCAGATGTACGGCTTCATGGATCGCGACATGAACGGCAAGCTCGAGCTCAGCGAGATGCCGCCGCGAATGCGACAAGGGTTCGAGCCGCACTTCGACACGGTCGATCGCAATGGCGATGGCGGCCTCGACATCGACGAATACATCGGTGCCATGCGCCAGCGCGTCAGCCAACGCTAGGAGGACACAACGAATGATCGAGCGCATTCCTTTCGGCAATACCGGGCACGAGTCGACGCGTGTGCTGTTCGGCGCCGCGGCGCTCGGCGGCATGAAGCAGGACCGTGCCGATCGCACACTCGAACTGATCGTTCGTTACGGCGTCAATCACATCGATACGGCAGCGAGCTACGGTGACTCCGAACTCAGACTGGCGCCGTTCCTGGAGGACCATCGCAAGGAATTCTTTCTCGCCACCAAGACTGGCGAGCGCACCGCGGACAAGGCGCGCGCGCAACTCGAACGCTCGCTCACCCGGCTAGGCGTCGAACAGGTCGATCTGATCCAGATGCACAATCTGGTCGACGAAGGCGAGTGGCAAACCGCCATGGGACCGGGCGGTGCGCTGGAGGCACTCATCAAGGCGCGCAACGAGGGATTGACTCGATTCATCGGCGTCACGGGTCACGGCACGCGCGTAGCGGCAATGCACGTCAAGAGCCTCGAACGGTTTCCGTTCGCTTCGGTGTTGGCGCCCTACAATTTCTCGATGATGGCGCAGCCCGACTACGCAGCGGATTTCGAGGCGCTGGCGAAACTCTGCCGCGAGCGCAACGTCGCATTGCAAACCATCAAATCGGTGGCGCGGCGGCGCTGGCAGGAAGGTGACGAGGAGAAGCGCTTCAGCTGGTACATGCCGATTCGTAGTACGGCACCCCTCACGCGCGCAGTACACTACGTACTGTCGCGGCCAGGTCTGTTTCTCAATTCGTCGAGCGATGCCACGCTGCTGCCAGCCATCCTCGAAGCGGCCAGCAAACCGATCACAACGCCGCCAGCGCAAATCATGCAGGAAGATCAGCGCGCCGAAGGCATCGAGCCGCTGTTTGTCCGCGGCGTGAGCGACAGTATCTGAACAAACACGCGCAAATCCTGGCGGGTATTGCGCTGCTCACAAGCGCCATGGCTGCGGAGGCGGCCATTGTGGCGCGCACCATCACCGTCGATGGCGACATGAGCGATTGGGATGGCGTGCGCGACAACCCTGGGCAGTTCACCACGGATGAGCGTGGCAATACGCCGGCCGATCTCGACTATGCAGTCGCATCGACCGGCCGCGACTTGCGGAAATTCTCGTTCACGTATGACATGACCAACCTCTACTTCTACGTCGAGCGCTACGCCAATGCGAACAACCGAACGGATTGGTGGTTCTACGTCGACACCGACGATGACGGTCTGGTGGAGAGCAACGAATACGTCCTGAACGTGCGCTGGCAAGGCAGCAACCGTTCGACCGACCGTATTCTCTGGCAGTATGTGCCGGCGGCAGCGGGTGGCGATCCAGTTACGGTGGGCGCACCGCCAAAGGGCGATGGCTACGATATGCCGGGCGCGATTACGGCACCGCAAAGTCTCGGCTCGCTTTCCGGGGGCTCGAGCACCGGCACCGAAATGGAGTCGTTCCTGGCCTGGACACAGCTCGGTCTCCCGGGGCCGTCCAACATTGGCTTCCACGTCGCCTCGTCGAACGGCGCCAACCTACCGAACCAGCTCGACGACAACATGGATGCGCCTGGCGGGGGACGGCTGGCACTGACACCGGACATTGCGGTCGTGAAATCAGTGCAAACCGCGCAAGATCCGGTCAATTCGAGTGCCAATCCCAAGTCGTTGCCCGGTGCTTGGCTCGACTACCGCATCGTGGTGAGCAATCGCGGCACCAGCGCCGCCGAGCAGGTGGACATCGTCGACGATGTACCGGCAGATCTCGCCTTGTTCGTCGGCGCATTGGCAGGACCGTCACCTATCGAGTTCATCGACGGCGCCGGGCCGGCCTCATCGGGCCTGACGTTCACCTTCACATCGCTCGCGAGCAACACCGATAGCGTCGATTTCTCCCGCGATGGTGGCGCCGATGGATTCACCTACGTGCCGATACCCGACGCCGACGGTTTCGATTCAGCAGTCACGCACGTCCGAATTCGACCTACTGGCACATTGAACGGTCGCGTACCGGGCGTATTGCCCCAGTTCACACTGCGTTTGCGTGCGCGCGTTCGATAAGTCAATCGCGAGCAAGTTCGCTTTCACATGGCCAAGTGCATTAGCGCATTTCGTGGGTGCGGCCTTGGCCGCGATCACTGGGTAAGACGCGCATAGAATCGACGCCACGCCGCGCGGCCAAGGCGATTGTAGGACCGCATCGCCTCGTGGCGTTGGCGGCGCAGCGGCACATCGATCATTGCTTCCGGCAGCAACGGATCGAGCAAGATCTCCGAGGTGACCATGCGGCCAATCTCCAATGTCTCGCGCGCCGCATCGGTGACTGCGAGCCGATCGAGTCGCGCCGTGCTAGCCGCCAACGCATCGATGTGCTGACGATAGCGGCGCTCCAGCCGATCGCGATGCCACAAGGATGCGAGCTTTGGCGCTGGATTGGGCACGATTTCGTCGACACGCAGTACGAATGCTTCGTCATCGAAGCCGAGCGATTGGAGCTGCGAATGCACGTCATCGAGCGATGCCACGAGGTTGTCGGGGCGCAGCCAGAATCCGGTTTCCAGCTCCGCGAATCCTTTCAGCTTGAGAGCGCGTTCCCGTGCGCGCCGCGCCGTCTTGTCGCTCCGCTTGAGATGTCCGGTCGGCACCACAAGCCAAGCACCCGCCCAGGACTTCACGGTCCGTTCGACGGATTCCCAACCGCGCACCGTAGCGTGCAAGCCACCGCCACGCGGTCCGAGCCCGTAGCGGCCACGCTCGAGCTGCTCGAGCACGCCTCGCTTGGTGAGCC
>QJXZ01000251.1 GCA_003248125.1 Gammaproteobacteria bacterium
ACCGGTCGCATTGGCCGTGGCAGTCGCGCTGGCGTTGGCGTCGGCTGAAGCGAATTTGTCCTTCAGCTTGGCGAGGTAACTCGGGTCGTCAGTGGTCGTATCGCTTTGTTCCGGTTGCGTCACGCTCAAGGACACCGCCAATGCCGAAGCATCGGCTGTGGCCTCGGCATCGATCACGCCTTCGTTGTCCACGCGATCGGCGCCGCCGCCGGTATACACGCCGATTGCATTGGCAACGGCTTGCGATTCCGCTTCGGCTTGCACGGATCCTTCAGCGCCGATGACGATGCCAGCCGCTCGCGCATCACTGGTTGCGGTGGCATCGGTGGTGATCGCGCCGGTGTTGGCGACATCGTCGTCGCCAGCAAGCGCCGCGGTGCTGCTCACGTGCTGCACGGTCAGCCCATTGCCACCAATGGTGACCGTGGTCGTTCGACTGGTGTCGTGTGCGCTGCCTTCGGCATCGATGCCGAACGCATCAGCCGTTGCGGCCACCGTCGCATTCACTTTGACGTTCGACTTGTCGGGCTTTTCACCCTCAGCTGGCGGCGTTTGCTGCTCGGCTTGCTGAACACTGAGTCCAACGGCGACGGCGGTCGCTTCGGCGGCCGCATCCGACGAAATCCAGCCATCGTTGTCGATCGTGTCGTTACCGCCGCCGGTTGCGATGCCGTGCGCCTCGGCATCGGCGCTCGAACTGGCGTTGGCTTCGAGCGAACCCACGGCATCGATGTCGACGCTGGCATCGAGCGAGGTGGTAGTGGCCGAAGCACTGGCAGTGAGTAGTCCTTGGTTGTTTACCGTGTCGTCGCCCTGCACGGATTCCGCGACTTCCGTCACCACGACGGTCAGACCGCCGCCCATCGATACGCTGCGCGACGACGTGGTGTTGTGGTACTCGCCTTCGGCATCTATTGCCGAAGCGCTGGCGCTCGCCTCGACAGAGTTCTTGCTCGTGCCGGCAATGACGTCGGGATTCGCCGCCGCCCCGCCATCGGCAGGCGTTTCGGCGCCTTGCCCCATGCCGATCGAGGCGCTCTTGGCGCGCGCGCCCGCACTCGCGGTGCTCGTCACGGCCACCACATTGGTGATCGTGTCGTTGCCACCGCCCGTGTGTATGCCAATGCTCGATGCATCGGCAGTAGAGGTGGAATCGGAATCCACCGATCCGCCACTCTGCAGCACCACGGCAGCGGCCGTGGTCGCGCTGTTCGCCGTCGCTGCCACTACGATCGCGCCCTGATTGTTGACGACATCGTCCCCGACGAGCGAATTGACTACCGTCGACGTCTCGATCAGCAAGGTGCCATTGGTGATCTCGGTCGAACGAGTGATCGTGGTCGAGTGCCCTTCACCTTCCGCGTCTATACCCACCGCGGTCGCGTTGGCAGTTGCCGTGGTCGTGCTGCTCGACTTGTTGTTTCGATCCGGTGCTTCGCCACCATCGCCGGGTGGCGGCATACCTGCCTCGAGCGAAAGCACCACCGCGTCGGCAACGGCAGTAGCAATGGCGTCCAGAAGGCCAGCATTGGTTATCGAATCGGCGCCGCCGCCAGTCGATAGACCGGTCGCGAGCGCAGTGGCTGTGCTATCCGCGCGCGTGACTACCGAGCCGTCGACTTCGCTCGCGATCGCGCCCGCACCGCTGCCGCTCGCCGCGGTGGCCAGTGACGAGATCAATCCCGTGTTGACCAGCGTATCGTCGCCGGCAACGGTAGTGAGTGTCTTCGAGTAGGTGATCGACAGACCATCGACGCCGAACGGTGAGACGTCATCGCTGCTGTCTTCGACCCGATCCGATTCGGTTTCGACGCCGATTGCAGTGGCAGTAGCAATCGCGTTTGCTTCGAGTTCGATCTGTGTCTTCTTGGCTGGCGTGCCTGGCTCGGGTGGTGGTGCGGCATCGTCCTTCGCCACCATGCCGAGCGCGAGCGCACCCGAAAGCGACGTCGCGGTGGAATTGATGACCGCCGTATTGGTCACCTGATCGCTACCTTCGCCGGCATTCACGCCAATGCTCGACGACACGGACTCGGCGACGCTCTCGAGCGAAACCGAATCCTTGACCGTGGCGTTCAGCTGATCGGCACTACCGCCGCTGGTCGACGTCGAGATGGCCGACACCAGACCGGAATTGATTACAGTGTCGTCACCTGCACCGGTATCCGTACCCGTCGAGTCTGTGATGGCATGCATCGAGACGCTGATCTTCTTGTCGGGATTGGATGCATCGTGCTCGATGGCGAGATCGTTGCCGTAGGCGGCGAGTGACGTGGAGGTGGCGGTCGCGGCGCTGTCGCTGATGACGGTATCGTCACCGTCGGCGCCCGAGATACCGACGCTGGTTGCCTTCGCTTCGGTTTCCTTCGGGTCGCTAGTGAGTACCGCAGACGATGTCGAATCGACATCGATGGCTGCATCGCCTGTAACCGAGTCGTTGCCAGCCTTGGCATCGACACCCGTCGCACTGGCATCGAGCTTCTCGCCTTGGCTGGTGCTCAAGCTCGCGTTGACCAAGAGCGGATCGAAGACGTCGATCAGGTCGTTGCCGTCTGTACCTTCGATGCCGACTTGCGAATCGTTCTGGTCGGCGCGTGCGAGTGGGGTAGCGATCAACGCCAGCACGGCCGCGAGCGACAGCACCCCTACTCGCGACACCGTGTGATGGCGCGACGTCTTCACGTATCTCTCCCCCGATCGAGAACAGATCCATCATACGGCCGTACACTTGCCCGGGTCGCCGGTAGATCTACCTATCGCTTACAAATCCTACACATCCACACGTGCGACTTGGTCGGCGACTTCCAGCATCTGGCGGCCGACCGGCTGCAAGTCGATCTTGGTCGCCACCAGCCCTGTCGAGACCCGCTCGACGGCGCCCCACTCCCAAATCGCCTCGGCGTCGAGCCCGGTGCGCGCGGCGAGCCAACGTGCCCGAGTACGCGGGTCGCCTCGCATCAACTCGAGCGGATCTTCGCGGACCAGCACGCCGAGTTCGTACTCGGCCTCGATCAGCAGGCCATCGGGATCCACCAACTTGAAGCCGTCGCCGGCGCGCAGTGTATTCCACTCATGCACGTCGCCGTGCACGAGCACCGCGCGTTCGTCGTCGTGCGCTCGGATGCGGCGCTCTGCACATTCGATGGCGTAGTCGACAGCGCGCCTAGTGCAGGGCCGGTCCAGCTCCTCCCAAGTGCTCACGATCATTTCGATGAGTGAGCGCCCCTTCGCAATGCCGTTCATCAGTCCGCAATCGGGTGCGGGACGCCACACCTTGGCAGCAGTCGCACACAGGATTGGCAATCGCTCCGCATAGGGCACGCCAAGATCGTTCAGCGAAGGACCAAGCCGCTCGATGAGCAATGCACCGCACGCGGGGTCGCTATCCAGTAATTGCGCACAACCTTCTCCGCCGCAAAGCTCGAGCACGAGGCCTTCTTCTCGGGCCTGCTGTGGATTCGGGTAGATCTTCACCACGGCAAACGAGCCGTCGCTGCGCTCGGCGTCCGCCACGAATGCTTCGGTACCGCCTGCATACGTACGTCCCACACGAATCGCAAGCGAGCGTTCGACGGCGGCCACCAAGGCAGGCAATTGGTCGAGCCACGCAGTGTAACCATGGGCGCGAGCGCGATTGCGCACCCAGTCCGGAACGTCGATCACGACTCCTCCATGCGCACAATGTCCCCATCGAGCGCCCGAAGGAAACGGCGCAAATCGGCCGCCGACTGTTCGGCTGCCTCTTCCATCGGGACATGGCCGACGTCTTCGTAGACGACCAGTTCGGCACGCGGTAGCAGCTCGTAAAAACGGTGAGCGATGGCGACCGGAATGAGTGCGTCCTGTGCTCCCCACATGACCAGTGTCGGCTGCGTCAGTTGCGACAGATCGGGTTCGTCGGCATCGGCGACGCGAATACCGGCGAACGCCTTCAACGTCGCGGCCCGGGTACCTTCGCGCATCGCTAAATCGTAGTAACGCCGAATCAGCGCGTCGTCGATGGCCGCCGCATTGTTGTATGTGGCGCGAAGCCCCTGCTCGACCAGGTAGTGGGGATCGAGATAGCGGGCGACAGCGCGAAACCACGGCTGCGCGAGCAAGCGGAATGCGATCGGCGTGTCGCCCTCGGCGGGTCCGGCCGCCACGCGCCAAGACCAAAGGCCCGAGGCATCGATCAACACCAGCGCACGCACCTGATCCCGACGCTCGAGCGCGTAGCGCCAGGCAACACCACCGCCAATTGAATTGCCACCGAGCACGAAGCGTTCCACGCCAACCGCTGCTGCGACGGCACGCACGGTTGCTGCCATTGCGTCCGCAGAATAATCGTCATTGGGCACGCGGCCGGTGAGTCCGTGACCGGGCAAGTCGAGTGTGATGAAGCGAAACTCGTCTCCGAGCAGCGCCACCCAGGCCTGCCACGTGTGCAGCGACGCGTTCGCGCCATGCACCAACACGACTGGCGTGCCGGACCGATTACCTTCGTCACGATAGTGCACGCGGGCACCGTCGACTGTCGTCAGAAACTGCGATGCGACACTCGTGTACCGCGCGTCGACGACCGCCGCAGGCACATCGCCTTCGAACAACCAAAATGCGGCAATGACGATGAGCGCGAGAAATGCGCTCGCTACGATCCGGCGCACGTCGACATCGAGCAGTGAATCGGATGCGGCATTGTCGCCCGGCGTGGAATGGGAGTCACTCGATTGTGAGCAGCACTCAACCCTTGCTCGCAACCGCAGCTTCGGTTGTGCGCACTGGTTGCACTTGTACGTGGCCGAACAAACGATGGCCGAAGCGCTGCGCCCGCAGTACATACAAGAAAACGACCGGCACCACGACCAGGCTCAATACGGTCGACGTGATGAGGCCTCCGATCACCACGATGCCCATTGGCGCCCGAAAACTGGTATCGGCGTCCAGTCCAAGTGCTACGGGCGTCATACCCGCCGCCATGGCGAGCGTGGTCATGACGATGGGACGGGCTCGCTTACGACACGAATCGAGCAGCGCATCGATCTCACTCAAGCCGTGATCACGCATCGCGACCACCGCGTAGTCGACCAGCAGAATCGAATTCTTGGTGGTGATTCCCATCAACATCAGGAGTCCGATCATCGCCGGCATCGAGAACGACTTGTCGGCGACCAAGAGCGCGATGACCGCACCACCGATCGACAGCGGCAGTGCGGCGAGAATGGTGACAGGCTGCATGAAGTCCTTGAACAGCAGTACCAATACCATGAACACACAGACGATGCCGGTAACCATGGCGAGACCGAAGCTGCCAACCATCTCCTTCATGCGCTCGGCGTCGCCGACATCGATCTTGCGCACACCATTCGGCAGATTCACGAGCGATGGTAGCTGCTCGACGATGCGCGACACTTCACCGAGTTTGAGCGCGCCGAGCTCCGCATCGATCTGGATGTTGCGGGCGCGGTCGTAGCGCGAAATCTGTGCCGGGCCACTGCCGACGCTGACGTCGGCGACCGCCACCAATGGCACCAGACCCTTCGCACCCGGGACCCGAAGCTGTCGAATGGTGGCGAGGTCACGGCGTGCCTCGAAGGGCAATTGCACCCGAATGTCGATCTGTCGTTCCGGTAGATTCATCTTCGCCAGCGCGGCCTCGTAGTCACCGGCCGTAGCAACCTGCACGGTCTCACCGATCGCGGCGGCCGTGACGCCGAGTTCCGCGGCGCGCGCGAAATCCGGCTTGATGAAGATCTCCGGCCTGAGCAGGCTGGCATTCGACGACACGTTACCGATGCCCGGAATGGTTCTCAGGTCGCGCATCACGGCTTCCGCCGCGCGCGTGAGTGCAACCGGATCTTCCGAGGTCAAGTTGAGCTGCAGCCGTTCGCCCGTGCTGCCATAGCCGACCGTGAATCGCGCACCCGGTAACGTTTGCAACCTGCGTCGAATCTCGACCTCGATCTCCTGCTGCGAGCGCGTGCGTTGGTTGCTGCTGACCAGATTGAGCGACACGCTGGCCTTGCGCAGATCTGCTGCACCCAAGCTGGGTCCCGAGCTTCGGCTCGACATGCCGCCACCACCACCGGCGCCGATCGTGGTGAAGACATGCGTGATCTCGGGAATATCGGCCGTACGTTGCCGCACCTCTTCGGCGAACGCACGCGTCGTTTCCAGCGGCGTACCCGGCGCTAGCTCCACCGTAACCGATGTGCGCGCATTGTCGGATGGCGGCACGAATTCCTGTGGCAGAAAGCCGAGACCGATGACCGATGCGACGAAGAACGCCGCGGCGGACATCGACGTCGTCAGCGGATGGCGCAGCGCGGCGGCGGCGATACGCATGTACGCGCTCATGATCCGACCAGTCGATTGAGCAGGCTCGTGCCGACGCAGAACGCGTGCACAGAGCATCGGCGTAATCAACCGCGCAACCGCAAGCGAAACCAATACCGCGATCGCGGCGGTCCACCCGAACTGCTTGAAGATTCGCCCGGGAATGCCGCCCATGAACGCGGTTGGCAGGAATACCGCAACGAGGGTCATGGTCGTCGCGACGACTGCGAGACCGATCTCGGTCGCCGCGTCCATCGCCGCCTGCAGAGGTGACTTGCCTTGCCGCAAGTGACGCACGATGTTTTCGACCTCGACGATCGTGTCGTCGACCAGGAGGCCGATCACCAGCGACAGTGCGAGCATGGTGATGATGTTGAGTGAGAAGTCCATCAAATAGACGAACGCAAACGTCGGAATGATGGACAGCGGCAATGCAGCGGCCGAAATGAGCGTCGCTCGCCAATCACGCAAGAACAGGAACACGACGACCATGGCGAGAAACGCACCTTCGTAGAGCATGTTCATCGACGATCGGAATTCGTTCTCGATGCGCTCGACGAAGTCGAGCACCAGCGTGACTTGTACCGAAGGGTGAGTCGCTTCGAGCTCGGCAATGGCGTCACTTACCTGATCGGCGAGTGCCACGGCGTTGGCTTCGCGCGCTCGCTGAATCTGAAATGCGACTACCGGTTCGCCGTCCAGCAATGCGAGTTGCGCTCGATCGGCCACCGTGTCGCGAATCGTGGCGATCTGATCGAGACTGAAGTGACGACCACCGGGCAACGCGATGTCGAACGCGGCTAGTTGCCGGGCATTGTCCACGGTCGCGATCGTGCGCAGCGACTGCCGCGTTTCACCGATCTCGCCGCGGCCCCCGGAGAGCTGTTGTTGGGCACGCCGGAGTTGCCTCGACACATCGGCGGCGGTCATGCCGAGGGCTGCCAGCGAAACCGGATCCAGCTCGACACGAATTTCGCGGTTGACGCCGCCCAAGCGGTTGACCGCGCCGAGACCGGGCAACGCCGTCAGCTTGCGCGTCACCACGTCGTCCACGAACCAAGAGAGCGCCTCCTCGTCCATGGTTTTCGACGCAACCACGTAGGTGAGGATCGGCATGCCGGCGGTGTTGATCTTGCTCACCACCGGCTCCTCGAGATCGCGCGGCAGGTCGGAGCGGGCATTGCCGATGGCGGCACGGACGTCGTTGAGCGCTTCGAACAAATCGCGTTCGAGCACGAACTGAATCATGGTGCTCGACACACCTTCGCTCACCGTCGAGGAGATGCTCTCGATTCCCTCGATGTTGGCGATCGCATTCTCGATCTTACGCGTGACTTCCGTTTCGAGCTGTGAAGGCGATGCGCCCTGCATTGCGGCGGTGACGATGACGGCCGGAAACTCCATGTCCGGCATGTCCTGGATGCTCAGCCGATTGAACGCGTACAACCCACCGAGCGCCAGCACGATGAACAGCACCACCGGCGGAATCGGCTCGCGAATTGCCCAAGTTGCGAAGTTCATGTGTGGCGTTGCTCGCCGGCATCGGCGAGCGACCGTGATGGCACCACCCGCACACGATCGCCATCGTTCAAGAACGCACCGCCACTCTCGACCACTTGATCATCGATCGATAGACCATCGACGACCTCGATGCGATCGGCTGAGCGGCGACCGGTGCTTATCAGCACCTGAACGGTGCGCTGCTGTTCGGTATCCACCTTGAAGACGTACTCACGGCCATCGCGCAGCACCACGGCCGATGCGGGCACCGCAATGCCGGGGCGTTCGCCGAGCATGATCTTGCCGGCCGCAAACATGCCGGCCCGCGCGCCTGGGTGCTCGCCGTCGAGCGCAATGTACACGATGCCCGTTCGACTACCGGTATCGAGCACCGGTGCGACTTGCCGTACCGTGCCCGTCACCACCTCACCGTTGGCGAGCATGATCTCGGCGGCATCGCCAGTCTTCACGACGGCCAGCTGACCCGCGGTCAGCTCCGCACGCCATTCGAGGCGGTTCTGCCGGACAAGTCGAAACAACTCCATTCCGGGCGCGGCGACCGCACCGAGCATGGCACTGCGCGACGAGACCACGCCACGATCCGGCGCCAGCACGCGCGCGTTGTCGAGCGCGATCCTCTGGCTCAGGAGCCGGGCTCGCGCTACTTCCACCTGCGCTTCCGCCGCCTGCGCGGTGGTGACTGCGCGAATGAGGTCCTGCTCGCTGATCGCCTGCGTACTACGCAGGCTGCGGGCCCGCTTGGCATTGGCGACCGCTTCGATGAGGCGCGCTTCGGATTCCGCCAGCGCCGCGTTCTGTTGTGCGTAGGCCGCCTCCAGCGGTGCTGAATCCAAGCGGGCGAGCAACTGGCCCTGCTCGACTTGATCGCCGACATCGACCAGTACTTCGACCAATCGCACACCACCGATCTCGGCACCCACCACGGCTTCCTGCCATGCACCGATCGCACCGTTGGCGGTCACGGTTTCGGGCCAGACGATCGCGATCGGGTGCACCATCGATACCGTGAGTGCCGCTCCCGGCACATCGGTCGAGCGCGCCGCGGGGGCGTTCTGATCGCCATCGACCGATCGATTTGCACGCAGACTGAGCGCAGCCGCAAGCACACCCGCGACTACGAGAATCGCAATCAGCGCACTCAACCGTTTCATTTTCGCGCTCACGATGACCGTTCCCGTCGCCGCCGCTCACCCGTGATGAGATCGCAAGCCTGAACCACCAAACGTTCGACCACCGCAGCGAGCGCAGGCTCCGAATCGGCGAGCCCCGGTGCCAAGCGCTGCACGGCGCCGCGCTCGACGATCAACAGCATGGCCATGCCGACCAAGCTGAATACGAGTTGGTGCAGGCCGTTGTCGATGCTTGCGATGTCGAGCCGGCGGCTCAGAAAGGTCGACAACTTGGCGTGGTAACGCCCGATGATGCCGGTACGACTGCGCTCGAGCACACCGGACGGCTGCATCTGCTCACGCAATACCAGGAGCCGCGCATGGTTTCCTTCGTCGCGCGCAAGCGCGAACGCCATGACGTGTGCATACCAGGCGCGCAGCCCTTCTTCCAACTCGATGGTGGGATCGTCGAGCTCGGCCGGCATGACCACGGCGTCGTCGATGGCTTGAAACAGTGCCCGATACAGCGATGCCTTGTCGCCGAAGTGGTAATGAATGGCGGCCACGTTCGCCCCCGCGCGCGCGCAGATCTCGCGCGTCGAGGCTTGCGCAAAGCCACGGGTCGCGAATACCTCGAGAGCGGCTTCGAGCAGGCGCTCGCGGGGCGCCGTAGGGGCTTGAACTGCAGATTCGGGGGCAGCCATCGGCCAATACCGGTGTCGGGGCCGCGCACACTAATTCAAGCGCATGGTTCAAGCAAGCGCTTGAATCACACGCTGGGCGTGACCCGATACGCACGTCACAACCGGTCGGCGCTACGGCAACCTCGTCAGGTCGACAATCCAGGGCTCGAATCGGGCGCCGAACGCGACCGTGGCCGCAAAGCGTGGGGTAATCTCGGCGGGATCGGTCCAATCGCCACGGCGCACGCGAACAATGGGCACGTCGCGCGCAAGCGCCTCGAAGAACGCGCGCCGTCGGTGGTCGACGTGGATACGGTCGACGAGCAGCTCGTATAGGTACACGTCGAGGCGCATCGGCTCGGATTCGATCGCGGTTCGCACCAGCCGAATGCCGATGCGTCCCGCGACAATCGCGTACAGGGCAGCATTGGGATAGCGCGAACGAAGCGCCGTTGCGTCTGTACCGAGATCGATTGCGATCAGCCGCGACGCCGCTTGCCGCTTCTCGACCAACCAACGGGCGTTCGCTTGCGCTTGGCGCTTCGCGCGCCGCGCCGCCTCGGCGGGCAAAATGTCCTCGTAATCTTGGACGAACGTTGCCTCGTCGACGGGCTGTGCCGCCGTAAACGCCGCCAGCTGCCGCTGCCAGGCGGGACCGTCCATCTCGAGCACCACGTACGCCGTGCGCGACGGCTGGCGGTCGTAGTGCTGCCACGCATCCTCTGCGGACGGCGGCACGGAACAGTCGAATCCAAGTGCCGTAATCGCCTCGACCGACATCGGTTGCAGATCGCGATCCCAGCTCAGCACCAAAGACATGCCGATGTTCTCTTCGCTACCGGCATCCAACCACAGCTCGCGCTCGGTGAGTTCGAGCGATGCCTCGACGACTGCACGGTTCGAGGCTACCCCAGCGAGCACCAATGCGTCCGCAGCAACAACCAGCACGAGCGCAGCGATTGCGAGTCGGCTCATGACGAACTCTCCGCAGCGAATCGTCGCAGGCGTCGAATGACGAACAAGAACCCAATGGCGATGACGCCTAGCAGCAGGAAGAAGAGATAACGTGGCAGCAGTTCCCACCACCAATCGAACACTTTCGTGAAGAACAGAATGGCGAAGAACGTCATGCCGGTGTTGGCGACGTCGTGCCAGCTCCGACGGATGCCGATCCAGATCGCGGCCGTGGTGGCGACGAAGCCCAGCAGCTGATAGCCGACCTCGACGGCGTATGTCGAGAAAGGCAAGTAGCTCGCGCTGCCCCAATTGGACAGCACGATGACCGCGAGAAACGCCGCCGTGAGACCGAGCACCCGATAGATCGGCACGAAGCTTTCGTTGCGCGGGTGCGGCACCACCCACGGCAGCGCGAAAAATGCGAAACCCGCGACGATGAAGTGCTCAGGACG
>QJXZ01000108.1 GCA_003248125.1 Gammaproteobacteria bacterium
TTCGCCAGCGAGCATGCGAAACAGCGGAACGGCTGCGCGCCGCGCCGTGGCGTCCATGTCGATGTGCGGGTATGTGTGATAGCCGGCGATCACATTGCTGTGCTGGATCATGGCGGGGTAGAGATTGGCGTGCATGTCGAGTGCGACGGCGATGGGTATGCCCGGTGCCACGTTGCGAATGCGTGACAGCAATTCTCCTTCACCGTCTTCATATTGCTTGGTCACCATGGCGCCGTGCAAATCCAGCAAGATGCCGTCGCAACCGGCTCGCGCTGCCGCCACGATCTTCTCCGCCATGTATTCGTAGGCGTCGTTCTCGACCGGACCGCTCGGTGCCGCGCCGGCGGCGATGGGGACGACTACGTCGACGTCGCGCGCCTCGCACTCTGCCAAGAAGCCGCCCATGCACGTGGCGGTGCTACGAAAGATGCGCATCGCGTGCTCGCCTTCGGGCGGGCGATCGGCGCCGCCCGAGAAGCGGGCGAGATCGGTGACCACTGGCGAATACGTGTTGGTCTCGTGGCTCATGCCGGCTACGACGATGCGCATGCTCCCTCCTCGATGAAAGAATTGGCCAAGGGCATCAAAGGACGGCAGACAGGTCGATCTGATCCGCTGCGAGCGGCGGACACCAGAAGTAGCTACCCGTGACGGGGTGTGTGAACGAGAACAGCGCATCGACGATACCGTCGTCGATGCCGGCCATTCTCGTCAGCTGCGCTTCGAATGCATCGAAGCTGCAGCCGAACGCGATGAACACCAGTCCGGCATGCTTGCCATCGGTCCAAGGCATGGACCGGCGCACCACGAACGCGGATGGCTCGAATTGTTCTTGCGCAGTGCGCTTGACGTGCGCCGACCGCGGTGCGTCGTCGATCTCTTCGTTGTCGGCAATGCGGCGCCCGATTACGTTGTCGCGCGCGTGTTCTGGCATCGCGTCGAACGCATCGAGATCGTGCACCCACCGTTGCACGGCGACGAAGCTCGAGCCGTCGGGGGCAATTGCCGCCCGAATAGCGTCTTCCCCTTCGGGATTCTCCGTGCCGTCTTCGTAGCCGGTGAGATCGCGGCTGTCGCGATATTGGAATGCATCGACGATCGCCGTCGGTAGAAATTCCGGCTCGAGCATGGCGCCGAGATTGCGTGCCGCGTGCAACAGGTCGCCGCGATCGTCACCGCGGTGTGCACACCAGAGCGCAGCCGGTGTGCTCGGAATCGCCACGGCCGGCGTGGCGAGCGCCGGAAATGGCCGTAACCCCGGCACACGCGCACCGAGCGCGGTGACCAAGCTCGATCCGAGTCCCACGATCAGCGCGCCACCGTGCGTGGTCGATGCAAGCCTGCGCAGTGCCGCGCGAACGTCGGCGCCTGGCTGTACTCGATAGGTCACGAATCGGGCATGGCGCGGCGGGGGTTCGAGGATGCCGGGCTGTGGTGTGCTCATGGCTCGATTGTACGGACCACCACCGGGCGCGTCTTGCGCACGGATGCATGGACAATCGCGAGGCCTGCCATTAGCGTCTCGTGCGCGCGATGGGGTGGGGCACGACGTGGACTCGGCAGTACCGATGACAAAGACGAACGCGGGACACCCGCGAGCGCTCTATGTGCTCTTCTTCGCCGAAATGTGGGAGCGCTTCAGCTTCTACGGTATGCGCG
This sequence comes from Gammaproteobacteria bacterium, assembly GCA_003248125.1. GTDB lineage: Bacteria > Pseudomonadota > Gammaproteobacteria > Pseudomonadales > Azotimanducaceae > SZUA-521. The sequence goes on from QJXZ01000108.1 coordinate 1,660, forward strand.
CGCTGCTGATCTTCTACCTAACCGAGCACTTCCTGTTTTCCGACGCCGAAGCCGCCATCATCTACGCGAGCTATGGTGCCCTGGTATATCTGACTCCTGTGATCGGCGGGCTGATCGCCGATCGATACCTCGGATTTCGCAAGGCCGTGCTGTTGGGCGCGGTGCTGCTGTGCTGTGGCCATTTCGGCATGGCCATCGAAGGCGACGCGGCGCAATTCGGTACTGCCGGGATCGAACGTGATGCGGCCGCGCTGCAGATCTTCTATCTGTCGCTCGCGCTCATCATCGTCGGTGTCGGTTTCCTGAAACCCTCCATCTCGAGCATCGTCGGTCAGCTCTATGCGGCCGACGACCCGCGCCGCGACGGCGGATTCACGCTGTTCTACATGGGTATCAACATCGGCGCGATGACTTCCGCGCTGGCATGCGGATACCTGGGCCAGACGTTCGGCTGGTCGTACGGCTTCGGTCTTGCCGGTGTCGGCATGCTGATCGGCTTGGTCACGTTCGTACGCGGCAGGCCGCTGCTCGGTGGCGCAGGAGAGCCCCCGGCCGGTGCCGTCAGGCGTGATCCGATCATACTCGGCGGCGCAGCAATCGCTGTGCTCGTGGCTTGGCAGCTCATGCAGTGGCGTGCGCTAGTCGGCGGCCTGGTGACGGCGATGGCGGTGATTGCCGTCGGTGGCATCGTCGTGTTCTCGATCGCGCGGCTCGGCAAGGTAGAACGTGATCGCATGCTCGTCGTGCTGCTGCTGACCACCGTCTCGGTGGTGTTCTGGGCGTTCTTCGAGCAGGCCGGCAGCTCCATGAACCTGTTCACGGAGCGCAACGTCGATCGCGAAGTGCTCGGTGTGACGATTCAGGCGGCACAGCTGCAGTCGCTCAACCCGTTCTTCATCATCGTGCTGGCACCGATCTTTTCGTGGTTGTGGGTGGCGCTCGCACGGCGCGGCCATGAGCCGAGCACGCCGGCGAAGTTCGCGCTCGGCGTCGTGCAGGTTGGGCTCGGATTCTTGGCGCTGGTTCAAGGTGCGGCGACGGCGAGCGCGGACGGGGTGGTCGCACTGGCCTGGCTCGTGCTCGCGTACTTTCTACACACGACCGGCGAACTTTGCCTATCGCCCGTTGGCCTGTCGATGGTGACCAAGTTGTCGGTACCTCGAGTAGTAGGCTTGATGATGGGTGTGTGGTTTCTATCGAGCTCGTTCTCCAACTACGTCGCCGGCATCATCGCCGCGGGCGCGGCGGTCACGGACGATCCGGGCGCGAGCGTGGCAGCGGCGGAATCCTTGCCAATCTACGCGGAGACCTTCGGTTATCTGGCGGCGGTGGCGATCTTGGTCGGCTTGGTCGTGTTGCTGGCTGCACCGATCATTCGGCGCTACATGCATTCGGAGCATAGGCCATGACTGCGTCTTCTGCCGTCGATCGAGCCGGTTACCGCCAGAGCGAGCTCGACGCCTTCATGAAGCGCAACATCATGAGCATGCCCGCGACGTCGCGACCGGTTGCGGGATCTGCGGCGATGCTTTCGTACCAGAAGTACTCGGTCTTCGGCGTCTCGCCGATTGCCAGCACTTCGATGCGCGCCGCGTAGTCTTGCTCCGGGAACATCGGTCCATCGTAGATCTGCAGCTCGATGGCGCCGAACAATCCCACACCGTACTTCGCATCGCGCTTCAAGAGCGAGAACTGCGCCATGTACATCACATCGCACATGAGGCTTGGCGGCAGGATGGGCCCACCCCAGCTCGATGCGGCTGTATAGTCCGGCAGCGGTTCGACGATCACGCCCATGCGCGTGTCGAAGCGTGATCTCGATACTTTGAACAGCGGTGCTACGGCGCTCTGTCCCACTTCGAGATCGGCCAAGATACGAACGTCGTTCGGCTCTGGGGTGGCGGCGATTCGCATCCGCAGCGCCGACTCGAGGTCAGGAGCGCCGACAGCTGCGGTGCCTTCCGCGACGCGCTGTCCCGTCTCGTGATCCATCCATACCGGAATGCGCACGAAATCGGCATCTGCATGCGCGGGACGCTCGGCATAGCAGGTCACTCCCTCGGCATCGGTGGTCGCGTACTTGTAGTAAAGCGACAGGTTCCCAGTTTGCCACCAGCGGCGGCCGAGCACGGCCGTTAGCAATGGCGGGAACTGCTCCATGTGGTAGTTGCCGGCGACCGTACCGCCGCGCATGCCGAGCTTGCTTGCAACCGCGTCGTTGTGGATCGAGTTGGGTGCACCTTGTTCGAGATTGCGCGGATGGCGCATGGGGCCGTTGACGACTTTGCCGTGCGTTGTGAGTTCGAACGCTGCGTGCGCCATGTCTCCTCCTACAGTCGTGGATCCACCAATACTTTGACTTCCTCCGGGCTCGCTGCAAGTCGCGCGAAGGCGTCGCTTGCGTGCGCAAGGGATACGGTGGAGGTGTGAAGCGGCGCGCAATGAATGCGCCGGTCGGCGATGAGCCCTTGTGCGACTTCGAACTCCTCGCGTTGATACGCCAGCGACGAGGTGAGCCGAATTTCCTTGATCAGCCACTCTGCGGGCTGAATCTCGGCGGCGTGATTGGCCACCCCCACCAGCGACACCACACCTCCACGGCGGGCGAGCGAGACCGACTGATTGATGGTCGCCGGTATACCGGCACATTCGAAGACCACGTCGGCACCGGCGCTCGCGCTGGCGAGGCCAAGTGCTTCGTTGACCGCCACCGTGACGTCACCGACGGCGCTCGGGTCGATGACGGCGTCGGCGCCGACCGCGCTCGCCAAGGCTCGTCGTCGCAGTTGCGGCTCCACCATCACCACCTTGCCTGCGCCCGCCGCGCGCGCGGCTTGCAGCACGAACAAACCGATGGGACCGGCGCCCAATACCACTACACCATCGCCTAGCCGAAGACCGGTGCGGCGTACTGCGTGCACGGCAACAGTGGCGGGCTCGAGCATCGCGGCATCGGTGTCCGAGATGCGGTCTTGCACGGCATACAGCCGCGATGCGTCGATGGCGATGTGCGACGCGAAGCCGCCATGCGCCGCCGCGAGCGGGCCGACGCCGATCACCCCCATGAAAGCCACCTCACAATGTGCGGCGTCGCCGCGCCGGCAGGTGTCACAGCGGCCGCAGGCCGCAGCGATGCCGATGGCAACCCGATCTCCTTCCTTGTGTGACGTCACGTTCGCCCCGCACGCCGCGACGTGGCCCATCCATTCGTGCCCACAGATGGCCGGGTTGTAGGGCTCACCGGACTGGTAGGCGTGCAGGTCGGTGCCGCAGATACCGCAATAGCTGACGGCGACCACGGCCTTGTCGGGCGCGGGCTTCGGCTCGGGCATGTCGACCAGCTCGAAGCATTCCTTGCCGGTGACGAGCCCAACTTGCATACCGTGTCCCTCGATTTCAGGTGACGCCTATAATCGGTCCATTCGTCACGTGGGGCCAGCCATGGACATCGACATCTTTTCCGATCTCATCTGTCCGTGGTGCTTCATCGGCAAGCGCCGGCTCGACGCGGTTCTGGCGACACCGGTTGGTGAGGGCGTGCGTGTGTGGTGGCGGCCATACCAACTGTATCCCGACCTGCCGGTGGAAGGTGTGGATCGGGCCGCGTTCTACAAAGCGCGATTCGGCTCGGAGGCAGACTCGCGCAAGGTAGGCAGCAGAATCCGCGACGAGGCATACGACGCAGGAATCGCACTTGCCTACGACAAGATCGCACGCGTGCCGAACACGCAGGCGGGTCACCGCCTGGTCTCGTTCTTCGACGGCGATGCGCGGCAGCATGACCTCATGGATGCCTTGTTCACCGCATACTTCTGCGAAGGACGCGATTTGGGCGATCTCGACGTGCTGGCCGAGATCGCGTCGGGATTCGGAGAAGATCCGAGCGCGATTCGCGAGCGGCTCGCGGGCGACGAAGGCCGTGAAGCAATGCGGGAGAAAGTGCGCGGCGCGTACGATGCTGGGCTCTCGGGAGTACCGTGCTTCATCCTCGCCGGCAAATTCGCGATCCCCGGTGCGCAACCGGTGGACACGATGAGTCGATTCATCGAGCGCGCGAAACAAAGACTGACGGAGACGACGACATGAGCCAATTGACCGGAGTCGATCACGTCGTGATTCGAGTGAAGGATCTCGACGAAGGTATCAAGACGTATCGCGACGTGTTGGGACTGACGCTTTCCCGCACGGGTGAGAACCCCGCGATCGGCAAGCAGGCGTTCTTCGACTTGCCCGATGGCGGTTTCATCGAGTTGGTCGCGCCACTGTCTGCCGACAGTGCAATCGGCAAGGCGCTCGAGCGCAGTGGCGAAGGCGTGCATACCATCGCGATGGCTGTGGAGGACATGGACAAGACGGTCGCCGATCTGAAGGCACGTGGTGCCACGATCCTGGGCGGCGGGCCGGTGCAGTTCGTGCACCCGAAGTCCGCGCACGGCGTGCTGCTGCAGCTGTTCGAGAAGCGCAAATAGGTGCCTGAACCGGCGCTGCCGCCGCGATCGCGCTGGGTGAGCGTGCTCGCGTGGCTAACCATCGGCCTGTCGGTGGCGTGTATTCCGTTCCTGCTGTTGGGACTCGCGGCGTTGCCGATGATGGCGGATGCGGTGATGTTTTCCGGGATCTCTGTGGCTCTCGGGGCTCTCGCGGCGTTCGTGGTGGTGCAGTTGGTGATGGGTATCGGTCTGGTCCAGCGCAAGAACTGGGCGCGCATGTTGTTGCTCATCTCGGCAATCGCGCTGGCTGTTTGGCAGGCCATCGATCTGGCGGCGCCGAGCGATCTCGGTCAGCTCCTTCCGGAGGCGCTGCAATCGGACCCAGCCATGGTTGCTGCGTTGAGTACTGCCACCATGATGGCGCGCGTGTTGGGGGTCTTGATCATCGTCGCCTGCGGCTGGGTTCTGTATCGATTTACTCGGCCCGACATGCGCGCCGAGTTCGGCGCAGCCTAGGCCGCCATGCTCCGCTTTGCTTCGAGGGCCGACTGCATCTCGTCATAGCGCGCCCGGTCGATGCGATAGCGTGCATAGAATGCACAAGCGACGAGCCCGGGAATTATCGACGCCGGCGAATCGATCACGCCCAGGTACCACAGCGTCTCCGCGTCGACCGAGCCGGGTTTGGCGCGCTGCGGAAAGCTGATGAGGTCCAAGGACACGCCGGCGATGAAGTGGCCAAGTGCTTGATCGGCCTTCGCGAAGAACGACCGCGCCGAATACAGGATGCCTTCTTGGCGATGGCCGATACGTAGCTCGTTCTCGTCCGCCACGTCCGAGAGCGCCGACATGACACTGATGTTGAGAATGCTGCCGGACGCCGAACCCAGCGCGCCGAAGGCGATCAAAATCGGTAACAATGCGGCGCTGTGGTTCTCTGGGAACCAGCCGACCATTCGCAGAATGACCGGCATGGCTGGAAACACGGACAACGCGATCGCAGTGCTCAAGATCGTACGGCGTTTGTCGAAGTGGCGATGGATGAGTGTGGTGAACGCAAATCCGGAAACGTATCCCACGAACGTGCCGATGATGAAGTAGCGAATCTGCCCGGGCACCAGCTCCCAGTAGTAGGTGTTGACGTAAAGTCCCAGTCCCGACCGGATTCCGAGCATCACCGACAGGAAGAAGAAGCCGAGCAAGAGGAACAAGTAATTCCTGTTCGACAATGCCGATGCCACATCGGCGAAGAATGCGCGAAAACTGAATGCCGGCAGATCCTTCGGCGGCTTGGGCAGTAACGGGATCCGATCACGAGTGAACCAAGCAGACGAATAGAGAATGATCGCGACGACGACCGCCGCCATCGCGGCAAAGCTAGGGTAGGCATTCGGGTTCAGTAATCCGTTTGCGTATTCTGCGGTCGCACCGAATGCAAAGGTCAGTGCCGCCCAGTAGCTGCCGGCGCCCCCGATCCAGCCGAAGAAGTTGTTGTAGCTCATGACCCGCGATCGTTCCGTGTAGTTCTTCGACAGCTCGCTGCCGAGCGCGAGGTGCGGGACGTGAAACAGCGTCATGAACGAGCGCAGCAGCACGGCAAACGCCGTAAACCAGGCGAATAGCCAGCCGGTAGTCAATCCGTCCGGTGGGTTGAAGATGGCGAAATAGCAGAGCGCCACTGGAATCGGGGCGGCGAACATGAACGGGTGCCGCCGTCCCCAGCGCGTGGAGCGCCAGCGGTCGGAGATCGATCCCATCAACGGGTCAGTCACCGCATCGGCAATCAACGCCAAGGTCGGTGCAAGGCCCGCCAGCGTGGCGGGCACGCCGAGCACCTGGTTGTAGTAGAACATCGCAAACGCGCCGAACGTGATGAGGCAGATGGCCTCTGCGCTTGCGCCGACACCGAATGCGACCTTGCTCCGAACGGGAACTGAAAGCTGATCCGTCACGCGCACACCCTCCCGTCGCCATCCTATGATGGAATGCCTGCCGCGCAACACCCGGGATTGTTCCTGGTGAAACGCGCCTCGTCGTGACTATGCTGATTGAATGAGCAACCTCGATATCCACCACACCACGTTACTGGGTCCGGATGGTCATCCGCTGGCGCCGCTGCCGGCCGAGTTCGCCAACCACGAGACCATTCGTGACCTGTATCGGCACATGGTGCTGGCGCGCACGTTCGACGCGAAGGCGGTTGCGCTACATGGTTCGGGAAGGCTCGGGACGTATGCATCGCTCTTGGGGCAAGAGGCCGTCGGGGTGGGCATTGGCCACGTCATGCGCCCCGAAGACGTCTTGGTGCCCTCGTTTCGCGAGCACGCCGCGCAGTTGCGGCGGGGCGTTCGTCCAGAAGAGCTCTACTTGTATTGGGGTGGTGACGAACGTGGGTCGGCGTTCGCCGGACCGACGCAGGATTTTCCGGTCAGTGCCACGGTCGGCGGACATGCCCCACATGCGGCCGGTGTCGCGCTCGCCTTCAAGCTGCGTGGTGAAGCGCGCGTTGCGGTATGCGTGTTCGGCGATGGCGCAACGTCGAAGGGCGACGTCTACGAAGCAATGAACGTGGCCGGGCTCTGGCAGCTACCGGTGGTATTCATCGTTACCAACAATCAATGGGCTTTGTCGACGCCAAGACGCGAGCAGACGGCTGCAACGACGCTGGCGCAGAAAGCCGTTGCGGCTGGCTTCGAAGGTGAGCAAGTCGACGGCAACGACGTCATCGCCGTCGCGAAAGTCGTCGGCGAAGCGCTTGCCCACGCGCGATCCGGCAATGGGCCGCGACTGATCGAGTGTCTCACGTACCGGCTCGCTGACCACACCACCGTCGACGATGCCGCCCGCTATCGGGACGAATCCGAGGTGACGCCTTGGTGGGAGAAGGATCCGATCGCGCGCGTTCGCCTCTATCTATCGGCAACGGCGGGATGGTCCGACCAGCAGGAAAAGGCCTTGCTCGACGAGTGTGGTACGTTGATCGAGCGCGCGGCCGAAGCCTATCTGGCGACGCCGCCGCAGGGCCCGGAGGCGATGTTCGATCACTTGTATGGCAAGTTGCCGGCCGATCTCGCAGCGCAACGAGACGAAGTAGTCGCAGCGACGAAGAACCGAGCCGATGGCTGAGCACACGCTACTAGAGGCGGTGAATTTGGCGCTCCGGCGCGCGCTCGGTGACGACGATCGCGTGCTCGTGTTCGGTGAAGACGTCGGTGTCGGCGGCGGTGTGTTCCGCGCAACCCAAGGTCTCATGCAGGCGTTCGGGCCCAAGCGCGTGTTCGATACACCGCTCGCGGAAACGCTGATCGCCGGCATGGCGATCGGGCTCGCCGCGCAGGGCTTCCGGCCGGTCGCCGAAATTCAGTTCATGGGCTTCATCTACTCCACACTCGATCAGTTGATCAACCATGCATCGCGGCTCCGCACACGCACACGCGGCCGTTTGACGTGCCCGATGGTGCTGCGCGCACCCTACGGCGGCGGCGTGCATGCACCGGAGCATCACTCGGAAAGTACCGAAGCGCTATTCGCCCACGTGCCAGGGTTGCGCGTCGTGATTCCATCCTCGCCGAAGATGGCCTATGGCCTGTTGTTGTCGGCCATTCGCGATCCCGACCCAGTGGTCTTTCTCGAGCCGAAACGCCTCTATCGGGCCGCCAAAGAGGCGTTCGAGGACGATGGTGAGGGCGCGCCGCTCGACCGCTGCTTGGTGCGCCGCGAGGGAAACGATTGCACCTTGGTCTCGTGGGGTGCGTCGATGAAAGAGACATTGGCTGCCGCGGCGCAACTTGCCGAGAAGGGGGTCGAGAGTGACGTCATCGACGTTTGTACGTTGAAGCCGCTTGATGTCACCACGATTGTCGAATCTGTGGCGCGGTCCGGACGCCTGGTGATCGTGCACGAAGCGGCTCGCACCGCCGGCTTCGGCGCCGAGATCGCCGCGCGCGTGGCGGACGTTGGCCTTTATCATCTGCGCGCACCGATCATGCGCGTCACCGGTTATGACACGGTCATGCCGCTTTCACGACTGGAGCGGCACTACATGCCCAATGCGGCGAGAATTCAGGCTGCCGTCGAGCGTAGCTTGGCGAGCGATTGAAAGGAGGTGCGACCAAGTGGCGAACGAGTTCCGATTCGTCGACGATCTGGGCCCCGACAAGGTCATCGAGATCTACCATCCCGAGACGCAACTGCGGGCGATCCTGGTAGTCGACAACGTGGCGGCGGGCCCTGCCATCGGTGGTGTGCGAATGGCAAACGACGTCGACACCGAGGAATGCTTTCGCCTCGCGCGGGCGATGACGCTCAAGAACGCCATGGCAGGCTTGGCACACGGCGGCGGCAAGTCGGTCATAGCGGCGGATCCTGCCATGCCAGCGGAGGCAAAGGCCGCGTTGGTGCGTGCCTTCGCGCGTGCGATCGCCGACGTTCGCGATTACATCCCCGGTCCCGACATGGGTACCAACGAAGTGTCGATGGCGCAGATTCGCGCAGTCATGGGACGCTCCGTCGGCCTACCGCGTGAGGTTGGCGGCATTCCGCTCGACGAGATCGGCGCGACCGGGTTCGGTTTGGCGCACGCGCTCGAAGTCGCGCAACCGTTCTGCGGCATGAAGCTCGAGGGCGCACGGGTTGTGGTGCAGGGCTTCGGCTCGGTCGGCAAGCATGCCGCGCGCTTTCTTGGGGCGCGTGGCGCCAAGCTCGTGGCGGTATCGGACAGCGGCGGCGCGCGCTCGTGCGAAGCGGGCTTCGACATTCCACGCTTGATCGAATTCAAGGCGGCGGGCCGGTCGGTTGCCGAACTCGACCAAGGCGAACCGCTGGCCGACGACGATTTGATCGCTGTGCCGTCCGACGTCTGGATTCCAGCGGCGCGTCCCG
>QJXZ01000014.1 GCA_003248125.1 Gammaproteobacteria bacterium
GCCTTGTAGGCCGCATGTGCAACATCGTCGACGCAGAACGCGAATGAAATCTTCTTCTGCGCCGTGTTGTCGGACAGGAAGCCTGCAACACTCGAACCATTGGTCGATTCGGTCGACGTGCCCGAGAAGCTGCCTGTGAACGTGCCGGTCACATCGACGCCCGATACCGCACCGCCGCAATCGTCGGCGAGCGTCACCATTGCCGTTCCCAGCTTCGACCCGCGGCCAACCGATTGCGTGCCGAGCACGATGCCGGAGACGAACACGCTAGTCACGTCGCATTGGGGCGGAGGTGGCGGTGGCGGCGGTGGCGGTTCGGAATTAGATGCGGCAACGACCGCGTTCCAGCCATTGACGCGCGCCGAGACGCGGCCATTCTTCGGGTCCGTCACAGTGTCGCCCGAATCGACGAGCAATTGGCGCATGGTGGCGGGAGCCATGGTGCCCCCGGCAGCCTGAGTAGCGATCGCAGCAACGCCTGCCGTAAACGGGGTCGAAGACGACGTGCCACCGAAGCAATCGGTGGTGCCGTTCTGCGTGTCGGCCGTGGTCGCGCAGGTGGAAGGCGCCGTGATGTCCAAGAACGATGCACTGTTGGAGTAGACGATCACGTTGTCCGCCACCGCCGTCTCGAACGCCGCGCGCGTGCCGCCCGTGCAGGCAGGATGAGGGGACGTGGATGCGCAACTGTTGCGACTCACGCACCAGGCTCACCACTGGCGATAGGCACGCGGGCCGCGAAATCGAGTCGCATAGACCCGAGTTGCCCGACGCCGCGAACATCGAGATGCCTGCCGCCTCGGCATTCTTGACGGCGTTCAAGTACGCGACGCTGGAACCGTCACAACTTGCGACCGACGAATAGTTGCCGCCACCAAAGCTCATCGAGACGATGTCGATCCCATACGTGTCCTTGTTGGCGACGATCCAGTCGAGCGCGCCAACAATGTCGCCGTCCAAGGAGTTGGAGCCGCAAATGGCCGCGGATTGGATTTTCAGGAATACCACCTTGGCATTCGGTGCAACACCGGTCACGCCCGCGCCATTGCCGGTCGCTACGCCGGTGACGGCGGTGCCGTGCGATTGGGCAATGCAGTCGATCCGCGGGTCGGCATCGTTGTCGGCGAAATCCCAGCCACCGAGGAACTTGCTGTTTGGGAAATTCGCTTCGCCGCCGAACGCAGGATGATCGTGATCGATGCCGTCGTCGATGATGGCAATCACCGTGCCGGTGCCGTCGAAGCCATCCGCCTGCGCCAGATCCACGTCGGTTAGCGGCAGGCTCTCGGCATCCATCTTCTGATGCATGGGCATCGGTTCGATACGGAGTACTTCGCCTTTCGCCGCCATCGCCATCATCTCGCCCTGGTTCATGTGCGCCGAGAACCCATTGACCGTCTGATAGCGGTTCAAGACCCGTCCGATGTCGAAACCCTGCAACACGCGATCTTGCAACGCCCGAATCGCGTCACGGCGAGCAAGCCCCGGGGACAGCGCGGCGTCATCCAGCACGACAATGACCTTTTGGTCTCGCGACGCATCGGCAGCCAGCAATTCACCGACCACTTTACCGTCTGCGGCAGCAGCGACCGTTGCTGCCAGTAGTCCACCCGCTAGGAACATTCGAACGCACAACATCGACGCAATCCGCTTCTTGGACCGAAGCGACCAGTGTTGACGAGTTGCCTACAAAGTCAACGCCGAATTCGTAGCCGAGATGCGACTGGCATTACAGAATCGTTAACTCGATGCAAACAGGCTGGCCACGAGTACCGATCCCGATCGCGGGCAAGCCCGCTCGCACGATTGAGTCTGCTCCCATGTCAACTGAGGCCGAACAGTGGTGCGCCGTTGTCCCAATAGATCTTGCGCCGGCTCGCCTCACTGATGTCCTGGCGCTCGAACGCTTCGAAACCCATCGGCCACGTGCCATCGGGGTGCGGGTAGTCGGTGTTGAAGGTCACGTAGTCATCGCCGACCAGATCGATCACGGCCGGCAACGTCATTTCGTCACCGCGGCATGCGACCAAGAAATTCGACTTGAAGTACTCGGTCGGCCGCTTCTTCAGCAATGGATGCTCGGCATTGCCGGAGAACTCGTAGTGCTGCTCCATGCGCTGCAGCCAATACGGTAGCCAACCGGCGTCCGCTTCGACGTGCACGACCTTTAGCCGCGGGAAGCGCTCGATCACCCCGAACCAGATGAGGCTCATCATGGCAACCATTGCCTCGAACGGATGCGCGATGATGTGGCCCGACGTATGGGTCTCCATACGATCACCATAGGATGGCCAGTACGGCGAACCCGAATCGTGGATGCAGATCGGCTTGCCAAGCGTTTCGATCGTCGTCCACAACCCATCGTAGTCGGCGTGATGTAAATTGCGGCCGTTGGTCGGATTCGGCCGCAAGTAGAACGCTCCAGCGCCCTTCGCCGCCACGCGCTTCGCTTCCTCGATGGCGAGTGCGGGGGCTTGCATCGGCAGCATGGCCGCCATGATCAGCTTCTTGGGTGCCGCACTGCAGTACTCGAGACTCCAGTCGTTGTAAGCCTGGCAGCAGGCGAGCAGCAACGCTTCGTCCTTGAACGGTTTGCCGAGCAGTTGGCCGCCGACGGTCGGATAGATCACCTGCGCATCGACCCCCTCGTCCGCCATGTCGGCAAGCCGGCTGGCCGCACTGAACTGACCTTCACGCGCCTTCACGAATCGTTGCATGCCACGCAACGTGGCATCGCGAAACTCCTTCGCATCCATCGGGTAGCTGCCGGTCTGATTGGTGATCGGTTCGTCCTCGACCATCATCAGTTGTGCGCCGTTGAACTCGCGCCGCGCCGGCGCCCGGTCGGCGAACTTGGGATCGATGTATTCGGCCCACATGCCGGCGGGTTCCATCTGGTGGCAATCGGTGTCGAGCACTTTCAAGCCGTTGCGCATCACACTTCCCTCCGCTTTCTCCGCGAACCAAGTTACTCTCGTGGGTCTGGGGACGCTATATGAAGATCCTGATCATTCCCGGTCTCACGCTGCCGACACCGTCGGATACCGACCTCGAGCGCATCCGCGGGGCCGCCGGCGGCAATGCATCCATAGTCGTCACGTCGCAGCGCGACGCGATCGACCATGTCGAAGGCGCCGAAGTGATTCTCGGCTTCGTGCCGAAGGAGCTATTCACCGCTGCCAAAGATCTTCGCTGGGTGCATGCCATTGCCTCGGGTGTGGACATGTTTCTGTACCGCGAATTCGTCGCGAGCGACGTAGTGCTGACGAGCGAGAAAGGATTGGTGGGCGAGCATTTGGCGGATCACGGATTCGGTTTGCTGTTGATGCTCACTCGCCAACTGAAGACAGCGGACCGCCTCGGTGCCGACAGCTGGAATCACCGCCCCGAGATGCGACGGCAAGAGATCGAACTCACGGGGCTGACCATGGGTATCGTCGGCTACGGTGGCACCGGCCGCGCCATGGCGAAACGCGCGGTAGCGTTCGGCATGCGGTGCGTCGCGCTCGACAAGGATCCCGTGCCCCGCGGCGAGCACGTCGAAGCGCTGTACGGGCTCGACCACTTTCATGATCTGCTCAGCACGTCCGACGTCGTCGTCATATCGTGCCCGCTCACGCCGCTGACGCGCAATTGGTTCGACACAATCGCGTTTGCCAACACGAAACGCGGTGCGTTCCTGGTGAACGTCACGCGTGGCGAAGTCATGGTGGAGGATGCGTTGGTCGCGGCACTGACCGATGGCACGTTGCAGGGCGCAGCCCTCGACGTTGCGCCACGCGAGCCGCTACCCCCCGATAGTCCGCTCTGGTCGATGCCGCACGTTGTCATGACGCCGCACACCGCGGGCGCCAGCCAATATCGGGCGGCGCGCAACATCGATCGCTTCGTGCGCAACCTCGAGC
>QJXZ01000219.1 GCA_003248125.1 Gammaproteobacteria bacterium
TCGGTGCCGAGTGCCTTGGTGAACGAAGCAATTGCGGCGTTGTAGTCGCCGCTCGCAGCCGCCTCGCGACCATGCGCCAGGGCTTCGCTAGCCGCAGTCTGTTCGACGTTGGTTTCTGCCGCGAGTGGTGCAGCGGCAGCCGCCTGCATTGGTGCACCCACGTGCGCATCGGTGGGCGCGACCGTCACACGAGTTGAGTTCGCGACTTCGGGCGCGATGACGGGTGGGGTGGCGGCCACTACGCGTTGCGAGACTTGCGTCGATGCAGCCGTGAACGCGGTCGGTTGCTCCGTGGCAACGGGTTCCGTCGGCGCCGTATCGTCTGCAGCGATATTGGCGATCGGCGAAGGCGCGGCCGATGCCATCGCCTTGCCGAGATGAGCGATGCGGAACTCGAGCCGGCGCGGATCCGTCTGCGTCAGCAGGTCGATGGACTCGCCGTTCGTCAGTGAGATCGTCAAGGTGAGGCCCCGTGCCGGATAGCCTTCGACGGTGACGTTCAAGGTGGCGTCGATCGCCGGATACAGACTCAACGTCTTGCTCTCGAACGCCGGTGGTGCCTCGAGTTTGGTGTTGAGCTTGGCAATCAGTGTGGCGTCCTCGCGCGTCGGTGTACCGTCGAGCCGCACGTCGTGTTCGAAGGTGATGACGTAGAGGTCGTTTTCCGTGTCGGATCCGCGAACCTCCACGCCCGCCAGCATGTCGGCTAGCGCTGGAGCCGCAAGCAGAAGCACAAGGAGAAGAGTAGAGGTCCGTATCACTGGATGGTCTCTTACCAGTCCCGCTGGCGGACCGAGTGCTCGTTCGTTCTGGTACGGAGGATCGTCGTAAAGGTGTTGTTGGTGTACTGGTGGCACGCGCTGGAGCAATCGCGCAGCTCGGAGACCGTATAGAAGATCGTTGTCGGAACCTCCGTCTTCTTATGCGGGTCCTGCCGATAGTTGTTCGCGTGACAGCCGGCGCAATCGGGTTGATAGGGGAAGCGCCAAGTCACCGCTTCGGCGTTCGCCGTGTGGCAAGCGGTGCAAGGCGGATTGGTGGCGTGGTCGCCCGGATAATCGGGCGACGTATGCCGGAACACCGAAGGCGTCCAGAAATCGGTGGTGTGGCATTCGTCGCACGACCGGTTCGTCTGAAAGTGGTTGGCCGACATGCCGGTCGCCTGTACGCCGTTGTGGCAAGAGGCGCAGGTGCCGGGTGCCACGTTGGCGTGATCGAAGCCGGCCGGAATCCAAGCGATGGTGGAGTGGCACGCGTCGCACGATGACGTGGTCGGCAGGTGATTAGCCGGTTTGCCAGTGGAGGTCGTACCGTTGTGGCACGTCTCGCAGCTGCCGGGCGCCACTCCAGCGTGGTCGAACACGGCCGGCGTGAACGCGATCGTGGTGTGGCAGTCGTCGCATGCATCCGAGCTCGGAATGTGATTGGCGGGCTTTCCAGGCGCCGTGTTGCCATCGTGGCAGCTCACGCATGTGCCGATGACATGCGTGTGATCGACAGTGACGGCCGGTGCCCACGTGGTAGTGGAATGGCAGTCCTCGCAGAAGTCGTCGGTGCGGATGTGGTTTGCGGTCTTACCGGTGGCGGTCGAGTTGTTGTGGCACTGTGCGCAGCCGCTGGTGATCCCGGCGTGGTCGAAGCTCGCAGGTGTCCACGCGAGCGTCGAATGACAGGTGTCGCATTGTGCGGTGGTGGGCAGATGATTGCCGGGCTTGCCCGTCGCCGTCGTGCCGTTGTGGCACTGACTGCAGCTGCCCTGCACGTGGTCGTGATCGACCATGAACGCCGGTGCAAACGAGGTGGTGGTATGGCAGCCCTCGCAGACATCGTCGGAGTTGATGTGCGTTGCATTCTTGCCCATTGCCCGAGTGCCGTTGTGACATTGAGCGCAACCCGAGACGATGCCCGTGTGGTCGAACCGGGCAGGCCGCCAGGCGAGTGTCGAGTGGCATGAATCGCACTCTTCGGTGGTGGTTGGATGCTCTGGCGTCTTGCCTGTTGCGATCGTGCCGTTGTGACAACTCGAGCAACTACCGAGCACATGATCGTGATCGACCGTTGTTACGGGTACCCACACGCCGGGTGAATGGCAGGCTTCACAGACGTCGTCCGTGAGAATGTGGTCGTTCGACTTGCCGGTGGCCGTGCTGCCGTTGTGGCATTCGATGCAATTGCCGGTCACGTTGTCGTGGCTGAAGGCTGCGGGTACCCATGCGAGTGGTGAGTGGCAGGCGTCGCACTCGAGGGTGGTGGGTATGTGGTCGGTGGGCTTGCCGGTTGCCGTCGTACCGTCGTGACACTGGCCGCAGCTGCCGAGCACGTGATCGTGATCGACCACCGAGGTCGGCGACCAGGCGGTGGTCGAATGGCACGCCTCGCAGACATTGTCGGTGGCGACGTGGGTGCGCGACTTGCCGGTGGCACGTGTGCCGTCATGGCATTGCGCGCAGCCCGAGTCGATGCCGTCGTGGCTGAAGGTTGCCGGGGTCCAGGCCAACGTCGAGTGGCAGCTGTCGCACTGCGCCGTGGTCGGAATGTGATTCGCCGGCATGCCCGTCGAGATGACACCGTTGTGGCAGCTTGAGCAACTGCCCACCACGTGTGCGTGATCGACGAGCAATGCCGGCTGCCAGAAGTCGGTGCCGTGGCAGCCTTCGCACACGGCGTCGGTGGTGATGTGGTTCGGCGACTTGCCGGTCGCCTGCGTGCCGTTGTGGCACGACGCGCAGTTGTCGACGATACCGACGTGATCGAATGTCGCCGGCCGCCAGGCGAACGTGGAATGGCACTCGCTACACTCGGCCGTTGTCGTCACGTGGTTTGCGTGCTTGCCCGGCGCAGTCGTGCCGTTGTGACAGCTCGAGCAGCTGCCGAGCACGTGGTCGTGATCCACATACCAAGTCGGCTGCCAGCGTCCGATCGTGTGGCAGGCCTCGCAGGTGTTGTCACTGGTGATGTGGCTCGCCGATTTACCCGTGGCATCGCTGCCGTTGTGGCAGCCGAAACAACCGTCGGTGATCCCAGCGTGATCGAATCCGACCATGCTGAAGATCAGCGTGTTGTGGCAAGCGGCGCAATCGTCCGAGGTGGTGGGATGGTTGGCAGGCTTTCCTGGCGCGAAGAAATCGTTGTGGCAACCTGCGCAGTCGCCAACGACTTCGTCGTGGTCGACGCGCGGAATGGCGGCCCAGCTCGCGGTCACATGGCAGGCCTCGCAGAGATTGCTCGACTGAATGTGATTCGGCGGCTTCTCCGTTTGTGCACGAAAATTGGAACCGTCGTGGCAAGTGCCGCAAGCATGCGGCGTGCCCTTGAAGATCGACTGCACGTGACAGCTGTCGCAGGGCGCGAACTGATGCATGCCATCGAGCTCGAAACCGGTGGCGAAGTGATCGAATGCTTCTTGCGCGCGCGCATGCAACGCGCACAGCAAGGGTACGCAGAAGAGGAGTTGCGCGATCGTCTTCCGGGTCATTCGCAGCCACCTGGTTATGGGAGTGTCACCGCCGTGTCGAACGACTCGGTGGTGTGGCAGCGACCACAATCACCGCCGAAACGGCCCTCGTGGGCGTCGTCTTTGCGGTGGCAGGCGATACAAAGTGTTTGCAATTCTCCGGGTTCTACGCTGTCTGGAGTGTGACAGGCATCACACTCCAATTTCCGGTGGGCGCCGGTGAGCGGGAAGCCGGTCTGGGTGTCGTGATCGAATACCCAACGGTTCCAGCCATTCGGGTTGTGGCAATCGGCGCACGCCGCGCCGAATTTGCCATGGTGGTAGTCATCGCCGGTGTGGCAATCGAGGCAGGCCTCGGGTACGTCGTTGAACACCGTACCGGAGTGGCAGTCCTCGCAGGCCGCGGTGCGGTGCTGACCGATCAACGGAAACGAAGTGAAGTCGTGGTTGAAGCGAACGTCGTGCCAGGAGCGTTCGTCGTGGCACCGCTCGCAGTGCGGTTGCGTGCCGTCGTGGGCGTCGTCCTCGGCATGGCACGTATCGCAAGTCTTCTCCAAGGGATCTTCCAGCGCGCCGACGTGACACACCGCGCACGTTAGGTCCACATGGGCGCCTTTGAGTTCGAATCCAGTCTCGGCGAGGTGATCGAAACGGGTGGTTTTCCAGTCGTCGACCGAGTGGCACTTGACGCAGTCGCGACCGTGGCGCCCACCGTGAACATCATCGAAGCTGTGGCAACCGATACAGCTGTCGGGCGGCTTGGGCCGTGCCATGTCCTGCAAGTGGCAGGCTTCGCAGGCAATCGAGGCATGCGCGCCACGTAGCCGGAAACCTGTCTTTGCGAAGTGATCGAATGATTCGACCTTCCAGCTCGACGTGACATGACAGTTGCCGCAATCCTTGCCTCGCGTTCCGCGATGCTGGTCGTCGACCGCATGACAGGACACACACTTCGACGCGAGGTTCTCCCAAGTCTGGCCGACGTGGCATTGCATGCACGTGGTGTCGCGATGCGCTCCCGTCAGCGCAAAGTCGGTGGACGAGTGATCGAACTCGACATTCGTCCAGCCCGCGGTCGAGTGGCAACCAGCGCAATCGTCACCGAGACGGCCCCGGTGCGGTTGATCGTCTTCGTGACAATCGATGCAACGTGACGATGCGTCTCTGGGCAGTACGTCTGCTTCGTGGCAGCTGATGCAGGGTTGGCTGATGTGACCACCATCGAGAGGGAAGTCGGTTACCGCGTGATCGAATAGCTCGACATTGAGCGTGACCACGTCTGCCGCACGTCCTTGGTGCTCAGCATGGCAGTTCTGGCAGAGCTGTGGATGTGCGCTCAGCTGCTTGCCGTGAAAGCCGTTCTTGTTGGTGACGTCGGCGGCGACCGCATCGTGGCAATCGAGGCATAGGCCGTCTTGAGCACCGCGCGCGAACGAGGCGTGGCACTTGCCGCACTCCGTTTCGAATTCGGCATGCCCTTCGATCACGGGACCCGGCATGACCAATTGCTCGAGCGATGCGGCGAGCAGCGGCTGGGTCGATACCGCGAGGTAGGCGAACAACACAGTGAAGAGGGATCGTCCCCGCACAACCTCCACTCGCTAATAGAGGTGAACCGCTATGACGTGCACGACGGCGGACAGCACGAGCACGATGAACAATGGATAGTGAACCACGTGCCATAGCGACATGAGTCGTTCGAACCACGCAAATTGAGAAAATTTGCGCAGCGCGCGCATGCGGTTGGCGATGTAGCGTGTGGCATTGCGCTTTAGACGGCGTCGCTCGCGTTCGAGCAGAGGAGAAGTGCGACATGCCTCGGCGACGGCGCCCCTCAGGTGCCAACGTGCCTTGAGCGCGGCCCATCGAGTTAAGACGCTTGCCTGCAGTGCGGCCACGAACGACTCGAGTACGCCAATACGCGGTGTCATCAATCGCTGTTCGACGGGCTCGAGATCGGCAATGACCGCCGGCAGCAGCCGCGCGAGTGTCGAGCCGCTGTCGCCTAGATTGGAGAAATCGCTCCGCAGCGACTCGAGTGTCGCATGACGGCCAGCCAATCCGTAATGCACGCGCGAATAAAGGTAGCGACCGAACAGGCCGCTGGTGGCGACCACCAGCGTCGAGAACAACGCGATTTGGCTATTGAAGGAGCCGAGTTCGAAGTTGGAGTGATAGAGAATGAGTACCGGCCCGATTACGCCGAGTGTCATATGCACGCGAAACCAGGTGGACACCTTGCCCCAGGTGCGAATCCGCCGCCAACGCTTGCGCAACGGGTAGAGGAACAGCGATGCCATGGTCGCGGCGCCGACGATACCGAGCCAGTATCCGGTGCCGAACTCCGGCGATAGCAAGCGTTGGTCGCGAATCGACCAGCCGCCCCAAATGACTAGCGCGGTCGAAAGATAGAAGGTGAACGCGGCAGCGCGCCGCCGAAATGATTCTCGTTTCGAACCGTTGGCTGTTGGCGCGCGAGATCGGCTAGTCACCGCGTGGGGCGGACTAATCGCTGCTGCGCGCGTGGCCATTCGTCATGTTGTCGTTCGTGTGTGCGGATTCTCACATAAAGCGTGATTGGGACTGTGACAGAATCGGCACAGCGAGGGGATTTGTTCGAGTCGACGGACTGGGTGCGGCCCGCGAATGACCGATTCCGTGATGAACTGGCTGCCGTACGCGGCCTACGTTGCGCCGGCAGCATGGATTCTGCTTCGGCTTGGGCGCAGCAAGACTCGACGCCAGCACGCCGCCATGAACGCGTTCCGCGAGTCTCGCGAAGCGGGATTGGATTCGCCGGCTTCGCTTCATCCCGTCATCGACCACGCCAAGTGCATAGGTTGCGAAGCGTGCGTGCATGCCTGCCCCGAGTATCCGAACCACAACGTCCTCGGCGTGATGCGCGGCAAGGCGCATCTGGTTAGCCCGAGCGATTGCATTGGTCACGGCGCATGCAAGACAGCGTGTCCGGTGGGCGCTATCCGCTTGGTATTCGGGACGGCAGAACGGGGTGTCGATATCCCGGAAGTGAAACCCAACTTCGAAACCAACGTACCGGGCATCTTCATCGCGGGTGAGCTAGGTGGCATGGGGCTCATCCGGAATGCGATCGAACAAGGCCGTCAGGCCGTCGATGGCGTCAAGAGCTATCTCGGCAACACGCGACCGGTGCCCAAGGTGGTCGACCTGCTCATCGTTGGCGCGGGACCGGCAGGCTTGTCTGCCGCGCTGGCTGCCAAAGCATCGAAGCTCGACTATCTCGTGGTCGAACAGGATTCCCTGGGCGGCACGGTGGCGCATTTCCCGCGCCGAAAGCTCGTCATGACAGCGCCCGCAAAGCTTGCGTTGGCCGGCGAAATGCAGTTCAAGGAAACGACCAAAGAAGTCCTCATGGACTATTGGCAGAACGTCGCAAAGCGGTATCAGATCAAAGTCGCGAGCCCCGAGCGAGCCACGGGTATCAAGCCGCACAGCGACGGCACGCTCGAAGTGTCCACGACGAAGGGCGTTCGCAGAGCCCGTGCTGTGCTGCTCGCGCTCGGCCGACGCGGCACACCGAGAAAACTGGGTGTGCCGGGCGAGGAGTTACCCAAGGTGGCCTACCGGCTCGCCGATCCTGCCGAGTACGCGGGCAAACGCATGCTGGTGGTCGGCGGCGGCGACAGCGCCTTGGAAGCCGCACTTGCGCTGGCCGAGACGCCAGGAACGCAAGTCACCGTTTCCTATCGTTCCGAGAGCTTCTCTCGCGCGAAGCCAAAAAACCGCGCGCGTATCGAGGACATGGAAACGAAAGGCAACTCACGGGTGCTGCTCGAGTCGAATGTGGTCGCCATCGGCAAGGAAAAGGTTCGTATGGCGCAAGGCGGCAAAGAATTCGACCTTGCCAACGACTATGTCATCGTCTGCGCTGGCGGTGAACTGCCGACTCCATTCCTGAAGCAGGTGGGCATCAACGTAGAAACCAAGTACGGCACTGAATGAGCGTGCTGCGTCAGCTGCTCTTGATGTTTGTGCTGCTGCCCGGCATTGCACTCGCAGCGTACGACTATGGCGCGATCAACGAGCTGATCGTGCGTAAAGAATTCGTGCTCGCCGAGACTGCCCTTAAAGAGAGAGTCGCCCGCGGTGAGACGGAGGCGATGTTCCGGCTCGCATCGATGTACCGCACCGGCCAGGGCGTTTTTCGGCGCCTGGACGATAGCGCGCGTCTGTTCGCCGATGCCGCAGAGCGCGGCCATCTGCGGGCGATGTACATGCTGGCGCAATGCTATGAACGCGGCATCGGCGTCGAATCCAACGCGGCGCTCGCACGACATTGGTACGAGGAGGCCGCCGCGCGTGGTGATGAGCGTGCGCAGACACGGCTGCAGACGCTCGGTAGCCGACAGCGCAATTTGTTCGAGGCGCTTGCGCAGTGGGGTGATGCACCGACCACTCTGGCTCGAGTGGCCGATGCCGATCTCAGCAGCCGCGACACTCACGATCGCACGTTGCTGATCGCTGCCGTTGCGGCTGACGCGCCCGAGGTGGCGGCTAAGCTCATCGAGCGCGGTGTCGATGTGAACGCTATCGATCGCAGTGGTCGATCCGCCTTGTTCTACGCGGTCGAACGAGATGATTCGCAGATCGTGCACATGCTTATTGCCGCGGGTGCGCAAGTAGCCGTGGCAGATGAGACGGGCAACACCGCGTTGCACTTGGCGGCATCACGGGGATCGACGGCGATTGCGACGTCGTTGGCACAGGCAGGCGCGAGACCCGACGCAGTCAATGCCGATGATTGGAGCGCGCTCGACATTGCAATCGCCCGCGATGACGAGGCGATGGTGTCGGCGTTGCGATCGTTCGGCGCCATGCCGAAGCGAAATCTCGGCGGCAGTACGCCGGCTCGGCGATGAAGGCTTGGTGCGTGAACGGCTGCGCACGGACGCGGTCGACTCGAGCGGTAGCGAAGGTCACACGGCACTGTACTGGGCGGTGGTGCGCAATCACGCGGCTGTCGTCGATCAACTGCTCGCCGCCGGGGCAAATGCTCGGCTCTCGCTCGGCGCAGAAGGTACATTGGTGCACGTGGCCTTGATGGGCAACCACGACGCGATCGCACGGCGACTAATCGATGCCGGCGCGAATTTCGCTGACACGGACAGGGACGGCGCGACCAGTCTCATGTTGGCCATCCGACGCGGCGCTGTAGAAGTCGCGCTCTCGCTCCTCGTGGGCGGGGCACCGGTCAATCAAACAGATTCGAACGGTGTCAGTCCGTTGATGGCGGCGGCAACCTGTCAACGTTGCGTGCAAGCGCTGCTCGATCGCGGTGCGCGAGTCGACACATTCGATACTTTAGAGCGCTCCGCGCTCTGGTTTGCGGCGGGTGAATCGAACGTCGAGGTGGTCGAGATGTTGATGGCGCACGGTGCCACGTTCTTGGCCGATCGCGATGGCGTGAGTCCGTTGCATCGGGCCGCAACGAGCGGTTCACCGGCGGTGGTTGCCGCATTGCTGCGTGGCGGTCATACCGTCGATCCGCTGACTTCGAGCGGTAGTTCCCCATTGGCGATCGCCGCCGCTCGCGGCGCGACCGACATCGTCTCGCAGTTGGTGACGGCGGGCGCTGATGTGAACGTGCGCGACGGCGCCGGCGATACGCCACTGCACAAGGCGGCGCGCAACGGCCAACTCGATGTCGCGAGAGCCTTGCTCGATGGCGGTGCGAAACCCGAGCTGCGCAATTACCGTCAGGCCAACGTCTTCGACATTGCGGGCCAGCGCAATGATACGGCGCTGCTCGCATTGCTCGATGAGCATCGATCGGTGCTGGCGCGATTGATTGGCGGGCGGTCCTAGTCGGTTGTGCGGTGAGGAGTTGGACTCATCTCCGCTCGCCCAATGAGAGACGGAGCCGTAAGGAGTCGATCGCATGATGAGGATGGCGATCCTAAGTTTCTTGGCTTGGCCTCGGGTATGCGCGGGTGTAATCCTGATCCTTGCCACGTTGCTGTTCGCCGACCCGGTCGAACCTTCGGTAGATCCGCAACCGAACGAGCCACCGATCGAGGATGCATTGGCTACGTTGCAAGCCGAATACGCGGCGCTGGTGGGCGAGCTGGATGCGATCGAGACGGAGCTGCTTCATCCCGCTAGTTCGCGAGTCGTCGTCTACCTATCCATGGACGTGAAGGAGCCGCTCGATATTCAGAGCATGGACTTGGAAATCGACGGACGGGCTGCGGCGCATCTGCTCTATACGGCTCATGAAGCAAACGCATTGTTCATGGGCGGTGTTCAACAAGCCTACCTCGGCAACCTCGAACCCGGTGTGCATCGGCTACGCGCCACATTGCGGTCGCTCGGCAAGCGCGGAAAAACAGTGACGCGAGAAGCGGAACTCGAGTTCGAAAAGGTGTTCGCATCGATGGTGCTGGAGTGCGCGATCTCGGGTGCGGGTGGCAACGCCAAGCCCACGCTGGTCGTGCGCGTAGTCCGTTGATGTGGTGATGACTTGCAGATGACCACTTTGTGCGATTGGTTGCTGCTCTGCGCGCTCACGACACCAATGGGCGGCAACGAGTCGCTGAACGAGCGTGCGGTGCTGTACGACTACTACGATGGCCGCGGACTGGATGCGATCGTGCGCGCAACCAGCATTGCATCAGGGTCGTCCCTTGCTCCCGCCGAGCGTGAAGAACTGGCACTGCTCGCACAGACCGTTGCCTACGAATCGAATGTGGCAGTCGAACGCTTCGCACCATTCGCGCTCGAGGAAGTCGATCTCGATGCTGCGCAGCGCCTGCGTCTCCATGTCGCGCGTGCGCGCAGTCATCATTGGCGCCAACGATGGAGTGAGCTCGAAGGCGATGTCGATTCCGCGGAAGCAGTGCTCGCAACGCTTGCGTCGAGTGGTGCGTCGGTCGAAGACGACATGCGCACAGAGGTCGCGTTTCTGCGTGCCGAGCAGTTGATCGCGACGGGCAGATTCGAGCGGGCGAAAGCGATCGTTCTCGCCATGCCCGTCAAAGATGCGCGCCGTGCCTACGCGATGTACAACCTCGCCGTCGCACAGTACACCGCTGGGGCGTTGGATCTCGCGGAAGCGTCCTTGCAGGAGCTCGCCGGCGCCGACGTCTATACGCACGATGCGCTGGATCTGAAGAGCCGTGCCGCTATTGCGCTTGCGCTGGTGAGGCTGCTGCAGACCAAGTCGGCGTCGGCAGAAGCAGCGTTGCGCACCGTTCCGGCACAGAGTCGCTACCGCGATGGCGCGCTCGCCAAATTCGGTGAGCAGGCCATGATCGATGGCGAATGGGAGCTCGCTGCTCGCTTGTGGACGACGGTGCTCGCCGATCAAAAGTGGTCCGCCACCGGTGTGACGGCCCAACTCGCGCTGCCGATGAGTCTCGAGTTCAGCGAGACGCCTGCGCAGTTGTTGGCGCGCTATCGAGACATCGAACAAGCCTACACAATGCGTGCTGCTGCACTGAGACAGCTGCTTGCGCGCATCGAAGGCGACGAGACGTGGTGCAAGGCGGTACTGCGTGGCATCGCGTACTCGTTCGCGGGTGGTGAGCCCGCGACGTTAGACCAATTCGACGAGTTCACTGCTGCCGTGGATCACCCGGACTGGGTAGGCTGGTTCAGCGAGGAGGACACACAGCGCGTCCTCGATGGGCTGTTGACCGTCGATTCGATGATCGCGCAGCTCGAGGCGCGCGCCGCCCAGCTCCGCGCGCTGAATGTCGTCGCCGCGGACAACCGAGAGCGGGCCGTCAAGATTCGTCGCGCAATCGAGGCTCATGATCTCGACGCGCGTCTGGCGCGCATTGCATCCAAAACGGCTGTGGTCAGTGGACTCATAGAGCAACTGGCGGACGATCCAGAGACCGACGCAGACTCGGTGCAGCAATACAGGACAGCGATTGCAACGTTCGAGGCCGAAGACGAAGCGACGCGCGCCCGCGTTTTGCACGCCGAAACCGCGGCCGACGCGATGGAAAGGTGGGCGGCGAAGTTCGATCTCGACGACGCATCAACGCGAATCCGCGACCTCGTGAATCGGTTGGCGGCGGTGCGCGATGACTTGGACCGAGACCTTGCAGACCGATTGCACGTGCACGTGCAATCGGAGGTGGACGTGCTAGACGAACAGATGCGTGCGACCAAGCTCGCGATGGCACACACAATGGATCGCGTGACGGACGAATCGCGGGGTGACCGGTGAGCATTTGCCGGTACTTCGTTGCCGTCGCGGCACTGCTACTCGCCGCCTGTGCTGGGCAAAAGCCCCTGGTTGCCGAAGGCCCGGCGGCGACCGACGTACTGGAGGAAGTCGCCAGTTCGCCTGAACCGAATCCATCGGAACCGTCTCCGGCCGAAGTGTCGCAGCGATACCGAGAAGCCATGGCAAATCTTCCGGCACAGGCCGACTCACGAGCCATCGAACGCCGATTGGCCGATTTGGCGGTGCAATCGGCCGATGAAGGTGAGGTGCCGGACGCTACCGCGTTGCGCGAAGCGATTGCTCGCTACGAACTGCTGCTTGCCGATCCGCAGAGTCGCGAAAGGGACTCGATTACCTATCGGTTGGCACGCGCCTACGAGCTGATCGGCGATCTCGATCAGGCGCGTGGATACCTAGACGCGCTGATCGAGCGATTCCCCTACAGCGAATACGTCATCGAAGCGCGTTTCCGACGCGCCGAGCAGCGCTTCGTCGCGGAACGGTATGAAGCAGCAGCCGAGGACTACGACTATGTGTTCGCGAACGGTGAGGGCGGGCCATACTGGCTGAACGCGGGCTACATGCTCGGCTGGGCTAAGCTCAAGCTGTCGCGGCCCGACGAAAGCTTGCAGCATTTCCTGGACGTTTTGCCGTCGACACTCGAGCGCGATGCGCCGCGCTCGTCTTCGCGCGAACTCTTCGACGATGTTCTGCGGGGGATAACGCTGGTTGTCGAGAACCTCGATGGTCCGCGGACGCTCGCGCTCGCTACCAGGCAACTCGACCATCCGCCCTGGCAGCACTACCTGTTCGAACGATTGGCCGACGAGCTCGAGCGTGAACAGCGCTTCCTCGACAGCGTCGCAGCCCTCGAAACCTTCATCGATGAAAACCCGATGGATTGGCGCGCGGTGCTGTTCGAGCGTCGTGCGATCGAAACGCTCGCGAAGGGCGACTTTCCCTCTGATGTGCGGCGCCACCAGGACATGTTCGTTCGACGCTACGGTGTGGGCACGAACTATTGGAACTCGTATGCCGGCGACGAGCGCAACGATTACCGATCGACGCTGCGCGGCTATCTGCTGGAATTGGCGCGGGGGGCGCACGCCGACGCGCAGTCGAGCGGCGACGTTGCCGACTTCGATAGTGCAGCGCGCTACTACGACCAATTCGCTTCGTCGTTTCCCGACGACCCCGAGGTGGCGAGCAATTTGTTCCTCATGGCCGAGGCGCTTACCGATGCGGGTAAGTTGGAACGCGCGGTGGCGACCTTCGAGCGCATCGTTGCCGAACATCCAGACTTCGATCGAGCGGGCGAAGCCGCCTATGCAGCCGTCCTCGGCATCACGAAGATGATCGAGCTTCTGGCGGCCGGACAAGACTCGCGCGAGCTGGAGTTGCGACGGGTGACCGCCGAGATTTCGTTCGCGGACGCCTTTCCCGACCATCCGCGCGCATCCGAGGCACTCCTAGCTGCGGCAGTCGCGAGCTTCCAGTACGAAAACTACCAACAAGCATTCGATCTCGCGCAACGGGTCGAGGCGCGCGCGTCGAATCCGGATGAATTGCGGCAGCGTGCGTTGGTCGTGGCAGGGCACAGTGCCTTCGAGCTCGAGAATTTCGTTGCGGCGGAGCAGGCGTATGCCGAGTTCCTCGCCGGTACCGAAACGGCGACCGCCGAATCCCAGAATGTCGAACCGAAGTTGCTCGCGAGCGTGTTCGAACAGGGCGAGCGCGCACGGCAGGCAGGCGACTTGGAGCAGGCGGTACACCATTTCTTGCGCATCGAGTCGATCGACCCTACGGCGGCGATTGCGCTCGAGGGTTACCTCAACGCCGCGTCGATTCGGGAGACGCAAGAACGATGGATGGACGCCGCCGAACTGTTGAGCGCCGTGCGCACGCGTTTCGAACCAACACCGACGACGCGCGACATCGTTCTCAGGATCGCAACGTGCTATGAGAATGCGTCGTCGCCGCGATTGGCGGGCGACCAATATCGGATTGCCGCCACGGAGGTGGACGATCCGGATGTGCAGAGGCAGTCGCTCTACCGAGCGGGCGAACTCTATTTGCAAGTCGATGAATCGGCGGCGAAGGAGACGTTCAGCGACTATGCGATGCGCTACCCGGTGCCAGCGGACGTGGCGGTGGAAGCCATGCACTACGTTGTCGAGCTGAGTGCGGGCGAGGAGAAGCGCGTTTGGCAAGCGCACATCCTCGAACAGGTGGATTCGTTGGTAGAGCCCACCGATCGCGAGCGGTTCCTTGCCGCCGAGTCCGCGATCGAATTAGCGGACGGTGCGCGCACGACGTTCTCGTCGATCGCGCTGGAGAACCCGATTGCCGATAGTCTGAAGCGTAAGCAGCTGGCATTGACGAATGCGGTGACGGCCTACGAGCGCGCCGCGGGCTACCAGGTATTGGCAGTCACCACTGCGGCGACCTTCAACATTGCGGACGTCTATGCGGAACTCGCGACCGCCATTCTCGATTCGAGCCGTCCCGACGACCTGTCGGATCTCGAGCGCGAGCAGTATGAGCTTCTATTGGAAGAACAGGCGGACCCGTTCGTGGACCAGGCGATTGAGCTGCACGAGACCAATGCGCGGCGGGCGTGGGAGGGCACCTACGATGAGTGGGTCCGACGCAGCTTCGAACGATTGCGATCGCTGCTTCCCGCACGATTCGACAAGTCGGAGGTATTGGCGAGTGCGACCGAAATTCACTGATGTTGCTGCGCTCGCGCTCGCGGTGTCGCTCGCGGCGTGCACATCGACGCCGACTTGCCTGGTCGAGGACGTTGCTTGCGCAGTGATGGATGAATTCGACGCCGCCCTAGCGGCAATGAATGACGAAGACTACCCGCGCGCAGCACGCCTGCTGGACGAGATCACCACTGCGGCGCCCGATCTGTCCGGCCCATGGGCCAATCTAGGTGTAGTTCGTGCGGAACTCGGCGACGAGGTAGGGGCACGCGATGCCTACCAAAGGGCAATCACACTCGATGAGCGCAACTGCACGGCGCAAACGGGCCTCGGAATTCTTGCGCGGAATGCAGGCGAGTTCGCGCAGGCCGAGGTCCACTATCGTGCGTGCCTGGCGGCCGACTCCGAATTTGCGCCGGCGCAGTTGGATCTCGCCATCCTGCTCGAACTCTATCTTGGCCGACTGCCCGATGCGCTCGCAGCGTACCGGCAATACCAGGCCATGGAGAGCGAAGACGATCCTCGCGTGTCGGGATGGATCGCCGATCTCGAACGCAGGCTGGCGAGGGAGGATTCGTGATGCGCGGTGCCTGGGGTCTGCTCGTGTTCATGATCTTCACCATGCACGCAGGAGCGGCCGAGCAATCGACCGGCGATACGGTAGAACTCGAGAAGACCATCATTTCAGGCGACGAAGAACTGCCGAAGGTGTTGTACATCCAACCGTGGCAGAGTCCCGGTGGTGTGCCGGGGCTCGCCATGCCCCCGCAAACTGATTTGCACTGGGTACTGCGGCGTGTCTACCCGCAGTCCTATCGTCGGGCGCTGGAGCTGGAAACTAACATACGAGCGCAGGGGCCGAGTCGCCGACAGTGAAAGCCAAAAGAGCGACCGGCTGAAATCCCGCGTTCGCTAGCCGGCTTGCTCGGGCTGTTGCGGTTCGCCGTCGGCTGCCGGTTCAGATGCCTCGGTGTCGGTGCCGATTGCACTTGGCTTCAAGTCGCCGGAGAAGCGTGCGAGCAGATCGTTGTCGAAGAACAGCGACATCCGCACGTGCGACTCGCCAACCCGGGGCACCACGATCGTGTAGACGTAGTCCCAACGGTCGGCATCGAAGGGGTTGTGTAGGACGGGTTCGCCCATGATGAAAGCCACCTGGCGGCGAGTCATGCCGGGCTTCAGCTTGTCGATCATCTCCTGGGTTACCACGTTGCCTTGCTGCACGGTGATGCGATGTACGCGCGGCCAGCTGAAACTGCAGGCCGCGAGTGTTGCCCAAACGATCAGTACCAATACGATGCGCAAAGTCTGAGGTTCCTTGCTGGGCCGCAGAGTGTAGCCGACGAGCGCTCGCGTTCAAGCCGTGGAGCACTGGCGCTCATGCCCCGCCGGCCTCGATCAGCTCCGCGGCGTACTCGCGCGTCTTGCGGGTGATCTCACGGCCGCCGAGCATGCGGGCCAGCTCTTCGATGCGCTCCGTGCCGGATAGCGGCTCGAGAATCGTTTCGCCCGCGTCGGTCTTGCCGACGCGGACGTGGTGATTGCCGATAGCGGCCACCTGCGGTGCGTGAGTGACACAAAGCACCTGCGTGTGACGACTCAAGCCTTTGAGGAGGCGACCAACCACGTCTGCCGTGGTGCCGCCGATGCCGACGTCGGCCTCGTCGAGCACCAGCGCAGGCAGCCGTGCCTTCTCGGCAGCCACCACGTCGATGGCGAGACTGATGCGCGAACGCTCGCCGCCCGAGGCGATGTCTTTGAGCGACGCCGAGGGCGATTTCGGATTCGTTCGAACTCGGAAATCGATGGCGTCGATGCCGGACGCCGATTCGGTGTCCGTGAATGCGATCTCGAGTGCGCCGCCCTTGATACCGAGTTCTCGCATGACTTCGCTGACGCCGCGTGCGAACGGTTTGGCCGCCTTGTGACGGGTCTCGGATAGGGTGCGCGCGAGCGTTGCGTAGCGCTTTGCTGCATCGTCGACTGCCTTGGTGAGGGTGGTGAGCGACGTTTCGTCGGCAGCCAAGCCGTCGAGCTCGGCAATGAGCGCGCGGGCGTGTGCCGGTAGGTCTTCGGGCCGCACACGATGCTTGCGGGCGAGATCGGTCATCAAATCCAGCCGCCGCTCCAGCGCCGTGAGTGCCTCCGGTTCTTCCTCCAAGGAATCGGCGTAGCGACGTAGTTCCGTACCCGCCTCGTCGAGGTGCGCAAGCGCAGTGCGCAGCAGATCGCGCACCGCTGCGAGCTGCTCGGCCTCGTCGTCGATGCCCTCGAGTAAGCGCAACGCGGCAGCCGGATCGCTACTGCTGTCCTCCGACTCGCCGCTCAGTATCGATACCGCCTGCGCGACTTTGTCGCGGGTCTCGGCGAGATGCGCGAGGCGCCGGAAGCGCGCGTGCGCGGCTTCGTATTCGCCGTCGTCGAGGTTCGCTTCGGAGAGCTCGGTGACTTGGTAGTCGAGCAGCGTTCGGCGATCGCGGGTGGCGGTGGTGCGCGCGCGGGTCTCAGCAAGGGTGTGCTTGGCGCTTTCCCACGCGCGGAAAGCGTTGCTGACCGCAGCGCGCGCGGGCAAGGCGCCGGCATAGTCGTCCAGCAGCTCGAGCTGCGCCGGACGATTCAACAAGAGCTGATGCTCGTTCTGGGCGTGGATGTCGATGACCGAGTGGGTCAGGGTGGCAAGGTCGGCGAGGTTGACCGGCGTACCGTTGATGAATGCCCGCGAGCGACCGTCGCGGCCGACGACACGGCGCAACAGGCAGCGATCGGCGGCATCAGCATCGACGAGACCGCGATCGATCAGGAATCCCGCCGCCTCGCTGCCGTCGCGCAGCTCGAGCTCGGCAGTCACTTCGATGCGATCGGCGCCGTCGCGAATGTGCCCGGTGTTGGCTCGATCACCCATCACCAGGCCGAGTGCCGCGAGCAGTATGGTCTTGCCCGCACCGGATTCACCGGTCAACACGGTCAGCCCGGGCTCGAAGTCGAGTTGCACTTCGCGCACCAGGGCAAAGTCCCGCACGGTCAGGTGCCGTAGCATCGAGTTGGATTCGTCGAACTTTCGTGCCATTTTAGGTGTCGATCTCGATACCGGTAAACGTGTTCAGCGAACCGCGGAGCGGCTAGATCGTGAAGAAGCAGCCGATGCCCGACGACGGCGTGAGCGAGCGCGCCCAGCAGCTCTTCAAGCTGCTGGTGGAGCGCTATTTGCTGGACGGGTCACCGGTGGCATCGAAGATCCTCGCTCATCAGCCGGGTGTCGAAGTGAGCCCGGCAACCGTGCGTAACATCATGGCCGATCTCGAGGCACGGGGTCTCGTGCAGTCGCCGCATACCTCGGCCGGCAAGGTGCCGACCACGATCGGCTTGCGGTTCTTCGTCGACAGTCTGCTGTCGGTGCAGCCCATCGATCATGCGAGCCTCAGAGTGCTCGAAAGCGAGCTGAACCCAGATCTCGCACCGACCCGGCTCGTCGAGCAAGCGTCGGCGCTGCTGTCCGGCATTACCCAGATGGCCGGGCTCGTGACGCTGCCGAAGGCCGACCGCGCTTCGCTGCGGCACGTGGAATTCCTACCGCTGTCCGGATGCCGCGTGTTGGTCATCCTGGTGCTGAACGAACGCGAAGTGCAGAACCGTGTGATTCGCACCGAGCGCGAGTACAGCGAAGCCGAACTGATCAGGGCGGCCAATTTCTTGAACCGCCAGTTCGCCGGCCGTTCGCTGCTCCGGGTGCGCGATGCGCTGATCGACAGCATGCGGTTGGACAAGGAACGGATGGACGAGCTCATGCAGCTGACCATCGATGTCGCTAGCAAGGCATTCGGCATGGCGCAGGACGACTCCGACACCGACTTCGTCGTCAGCGGCGAAGCCAACCTGCTCGGCACGCAGCCGGATGTCGAGTTGTTGCAGCAGCTGTTCGACGCGTTTGCGCAAAAGCGCGACATCTTGCACTTGCTCGATCGTTGCGTGGCGACCGATGGCGTGCATCTGTTCATCGGCCGGGAATCGGGCTATCGGCTACTCGACGATTTCAGTTTGGTCACCGCACCCTACCGCGTGAAGGGTCGCGTCGCGGGTGTGCTCGGCGTGATCGGACCCACGCGCATGGCCTATCAGCGTGTGATTCCAGTGGTGGACGTCACCGCGCGGGTGCTCGGGGCCGCGTTGGAAAGCAACGACTGATCGTCGACCACCACCAAGTTCGGCGGGCGGAGGGGGTGTGATGACCATCGAAGAACTGGGCGCGTTGGGCGAGTTCGTCAGTGCGATCGCCGTGGTCGCGACCCTTGCCTATCTTGCCGTACAGGTGCGCCAGAACACGCATTCGCTGGAAGCGGCGCAGCGGCTCGCGCTGTCGCAGACCTATCAACTGCGGGCCGATGCCCTGCAGGCCATGACCGTGCAAGCGGCCGCATCACCGATCGGCACGGTGATCGTCAAGCTGACCGAAGCGGGCTATCCGCAGAACGTCGATGCGCTCGATGCCCTCACGGCCGAGGAACGCGGCCGTTTTCGGCTGTGGCAGATCGCCCAGCAGACTCACTGGGACAACATGCACTTCCAATATCAGCAGGGCTTCCTGGACGAGGAGTACTACCGCGACGCGTTCGCCGAACGGGTGGTGCGGCTGTATCCGACGTGGAAGGCGCTGGGCTTGACGGGTGGCCGCGCGAGCTTCTTCGCCGAGCTCGAGCGTTTGCAGCAGGCGACGGAGGCAAGCGACTCGCGTTCTTGAGTCCGCGCGCCGGGTCGGTTGCAATCGAGGTGACGGGCCCCATATTGGCCGTTCCGAGCTTTCATGGGGTGTTGCGAGCGTCATGGTCGATGACAAGAACGCACCGCGCGAAGACGCAGCCGAGGGCGGTGACGGTGCCCCGGCCCTGGAGGGGCCGACCGTTGGCGCCCTGGAGGCGCAGCTGGCCGAGGCGCGCGAATCGATAGAAAACCTCAAAGATCAAGCACTTAGGGCGAAGGCAGAGGCCGAAAATACGCGCCGTCGAGCGGCCCGCGACGTGGAAGCGGCGCACAAGTTCGCGCTCGAGCGCTTTGCCGCCGACCTGTTGCCCGTGGTCGACAGCTTGGAGCGGGCGGTGGACGCCGGCGCGGCCGAGGACGCCAACATCGGCGCCATCGCCGAAGGGGTGGGCCTATCGCTCAAGCTGTTCCTCGACACGCTCGCCAAATCCGGCATCGAGCGCATCGATCCGGTCGGTACGCCGTTCGATCCGCAGTTCCATCAGGCCATGTCGATGGTCGAGAGCGACAGCGCCGAACCGGGATCGGTGCTGAGCGTGCTGCAGCGCGGCTATACGTTGCATGGCCGGCTGGTGCGGCCCGCCATGGTGATCGTCGCGAAGGCGGCGCCAAAGACCGCCGAGCAGGATGGCGACGAGACAGGCTAAACGCGGCAGCGCGCTTGAATTCTCGCGGCGCGGGCCAATATTCCGAATGTGTTGAAACGGCCGGGCAGCCCCGGCAATCACGGAGAATCAACGGTCATGGGCAAGATCATCGGCATCGACCTCGGCACCACGAACTCGTGCGTCGCCGTTCTGGAAGGCAAAGAGCCGAAAGTCATCGAAAACTCCGAGGGCGATCGCACGACGCCTTCCATCATCGCCTACACGGAGGATGGTGAGATCCTCGTCGGGCAGTCGGCCAAGCGTCAGGCGGTCACCAACCCGAAGAACACCTTGTTTGCGGTCAAACGGCTGATTGGTCGCCGCTTCAAAGACGACGTGGTGCAAAAGGACATCAAGATGGTGCCCTACCAAATCGTCGAAGCGGGCAATGGCGATGCATGGATCGGCATCAAGGGCGAAAAGCTCGCGCCGCCGCAAGTATCGGCGGAGGTGCTGAAGAAAATGAAGAAGACTGCCGAGGACTATCTCGGCGAAACGATCACCGAGGCTGTGATCACGGTGCCTGCGTACTTCGACGACTCCCAGCGTCAAGCCACCAAGGACGCCGGCCGCATTGCCGGTCTCGACGTCAAGCGAATCATCAACGAACCGACCGCGGCTGCCCTTGCTTACGGCATGGACAAGCAGCGCGGCGACGCGAAGATCGCGGTCTACGACTTGGGCGGCGGAACCTTCGACATCTCGATCATCGAGATCGCCGATGTCGACGGCGAAAAGCAATTCGAAGTGTTGTCCACCAATGGCGATACGTTCCTCGGCGGCGAAGACTTCGACAAGGCATTGATCGACTATCTCGCCGACGAATTCAAGAAGTCGCAGGGTATGGACCTGCGTGGCGATCCGCTCGCCATGCAGCGCCTGAAAGAAGGCGCCGAGAAAGCCAAGATCGAGCTCTCTTCGAGCCAACAGACCGAAGTGAACCTGCCCTACGTCACAGCCGACGCGAGCGGGCCGAAGCATCTCGTGCAGAAGATCACGCGCGCCAAACTCGAGTCGTTGGTGGAAGGTCTGGTGGATCGCACTGTCGGTCCATGCCGCACTGCACTGGACGACGCTGGGCTAAAAGTGTCCGACATCGACGACGTAATCTTGGTCGGTGGTCAGACACGCATGCCGATGGTGCAGACCAAAGTGAAGGAAATCTTCGGTAAGGAGCCGCGCAAAGACGTCAATCCCGACGAAGCGGTGGCGATGGGCGCTGCGATCCAGGCTGCAGTGTTGTCGGGTGACGTCAAGGACGTGTTGCTGCTCGACGTTACGCCGCTATCGCTCGGCATCGAGACATTGGGTGGCGTGATGAGTGTGCTGATCGAGAAGAACACGACCATCCCGACCAAGAAGCAGCAGGTGTTCTCGACCGCCGATGACAATCAAACGGCCGTGACGATCCACGTGTTGCAGGGCGAGCGCAAGCAAGCATCGCAGAACAAGTCGCTTGGTCGATTCGATCTCGCCGACATTCCGCCTGCGCCGCGCGGCATGCCGCAGATCGAGGTGAGCTTCGACATCGACGCCAACGGCATCTTGCATGTGTCGGCAAAAGACAAGGCGACCGGCAAGGAGCAATCGATCGTCATCAAGGCGTCGAGCGGTTTGTCGGAAGGCGAAATCGACAAGATGGTGAAGGACGCCGAAGCGCACTCCGAGGAGGATCGTCGATTCGAAGAAATGGTGAACCTCCGTAACCAGGCCGATGGTCTAGTGCACGCGGCACGCAAAGCCGTGAAAGATGCCGGCGACAAGGCGACGCAGGACGAAAAGGACAAGATCGAGGCGGCCGCGAAGGCGCTCGAGGAGGCCATCAAGGGCGGCGACAAGGACGACATCACCAAGAAGATGGAATCGTTGAGCGAAGCATCGGCGGCGCTCGCGCAGAAGATGTACGCCGAGCAGGCGCAGGCGGCGGGTACCGATGGCGGCGCCGACGGCGGTCAAGCCAAGGTCGACCCGGGTGCGGTGGATGCCGAGTTCGAGGAAGTGAAAGACGAGGACAAGAAGTAGACTCGGCGCCGATTGATTGAGGGGGCGCCGCACGAGGCGCCCCACGTCTTTTCGCGAGGCGTCTCTTACTGGCGAGGAGCATGGCGAAACGCGACTACTACGAGGTGCTGGGATTGTCCCGGGACGCATCGGAGGCCGACATCAAGAAGGCCTACCGGCGTCTTGCCATGAAGTTTCATCCGGATCGCAATCCCGACGATCCCGGTGCCGAAGAGAAATTCAAGGAAGCGACCGAAGCCTACGAAGTTCTCACCGATGCCGAGAAGAAGGAGGCCTACGACCGCTTCGGGCATGCCGGTATCGATCCGAACGCCATGGGCGCCGGCCGCGGTTTCTCGGGCACCAGCTTCTCCGACATCTTCAGCGACGTATTCGGCGACATTTTCGGCGCGGGTGGTGCCGGGCGTAGCTCGGTCGCGCGCGGGGCCGATCTGCGCTACACGCTCGAGCTCGAGCTCGAGAAGGCGGTTTCCGGCTCGACGGTCGAGATTCGCGTGCCCGTGCTCGGTGCGTGCGAGGAGTGCAGCGGCACGGGGGCCAAGAAAGGCACCACGCCCACCCCCTGTGCGGACTGCGGCGGTGCGGGCCAGATCCGAGTTTCGCAAGGCTTCTTTTCACTGCAGCAGACCTGCCCCCGTTGTCGTGGCGCCGGTAAGGTCATTCGCGATCCTTGCCGTACCTGCGGCGGTAGCGGTCGCACGGAGCGCCGCAAGACGCTGTCCGTGAAGATTCCACCGGGGGTGGATACCGGCGATCGCATTCGCCTAGCCGGTGAGGGTGAGGCTGGATTCAACGGCGGCCCACCGGGCGACTTGTATGTGCAGGTGGCAGTGCGCGAGCACGCAATCTTTCAGCGCGAAGGCAGCGATTTGTACTGCGAAGTGCCCATCTCGTTTGCCGACGCAGCGCTCGGCGGCGAGCTCGAGGTGCCCACGCTCGATGGCCGCGTGAAGCTGAAGGTACCCGCCGAGACGCAGACTGGCCGGCTGTTTCGTCTGCGCGGCAAAGGTGTGAAACCGGTGCGCGGTGGCTCGACTGGGGATCTCTTGTGCCGGGTGGTGGTGGAAACGCCGGTCAAGCTCACCGCCGAGCAGAAAGAGCTGTTCGAACGCCTGCGGGCGTCGTTGCGACACGGCGGCGGCGGACACTCACCGCGGGAAGCGTCTTGGTTCAAGGGCGTCAAGGATTTCTTCGACGGCCTGAAGCCCTGATCGGCTAGACTCGCGGCCATGGCGGGTTCCGACATTCGTGTGGCGATCACCGGCGCGGCGGGGCGTATGGGCCGCACGCTCGTCGCGACGATCGCGGCAACCGATGGCGTTTCATTGACTGCCGCGTTCGAACGGTCGGATTCGGCGGTGTTGGGCGCCGATGCCGGCGAAGTCGCGGGCGTTGGCCGGCTTGGAGTCGCCATCGGCTGCGAACCGAGCACGGCGATCGACCACTTCGATACGCTCGTCGACTTCAGCGTGCCGGCGGCGACGCTGACCATGGTTGATCTCGTTCGCCGCCATGGCCGGCGGTTGGTGATCGGCACAACCGGGTTCGATGCGCGTGGGCGGGGCCAGATCGAAGCGGCGGCGCGCGATGTGCCGATCATGATGGCC
This sequence comes from Gammaproteobacteria bacterium, assembly GCA_003248125.1. Lineage (GTDB taxonomy): Bacteria > Pseudomonadota > Gammaproteobacteria > Pseudomonadales > Azotimanducaceae > SZUA-521. The sequence continues at coordinate 23,409 of QJXZ01000219.1, forward strand.
GCCAACTACGCAGTCGGTGTCAACTTGAGCTTCAAGCTCATCGAGCTCGCCGCGCAGGTGCTCGGTGACGACGTCGACGTGGAGGTGATCGAGGCGCACCACCGACAGAAGGTGGATGCACCGTCCGGGACCGCGCTGCGCATGGGTGAAATCCTCGCCGAAGCCTTGCACCGTGATTTGGAAACAGATGCCATCTATGGCCGGCAAGGGATCACCGGCGCGCGCAATCGCGAGACCATCGGCTTCTCGACCATCCGTGCGGGCGACATCGTGGGTGAACACACCGTGATGTTCGCCGGCACCGGCGAGCGGTTGGAGATCACCCACCGTGCCTCCAGCCGCGCCAACTTCGCGGGCGGCGCGGTGCGTGCGGTGAAGTGGCTCGCCAGCCGCCCGCCCGGCCTATACGACATGCAGGACGTGCTCGGTTTCCGCTAGCGCCCTCGGCGCCAAACTTTGCCTCGGAGCAACGATCGTGCCCCGGAGCAACGCCTCGCTACGAGGCAAGGGGCACACTGCGGCTCGCTCAGCAGAACTTGGCTTCGTAGTCTTCGATCGCAGCTTGCACGACCGCGAGTGCGTGCTCGTGACCGTACGTGGCCTCGACCGTCAGCGCCGCCGGCTCATCCGGGATCAGCTTGTAGGTACTGAAGTAGTGACGGAGGCGCTCGATCAGAATGGGCGGCAGCTCGTCGATGTCCTCGATGGCGCCGTATAAGTAGTCGTTCTCGAGTACGGCGACGATCTTGTCGTCGGCCTCGCCATGATCGATCACGCGCAACCCACCCACGACCTTCACGTTCAGGATCACTTCGCTCTTGCTGATCGGGCGTTCGCTGAAGACGCACACATCGAGCGGATCGAGATCGCCGCACGTGGCGCCGGGCGATAGCTTGCAGACGCGATGGTCGCAATACGTCTGCGGAATGAAGCCGTACAGCACCGGCGGCTGCGAGGACGTGCGCTGCGGGCGGTCGACGCGCAAGTACCCCGTCGTCTTGTCGACTTCGTACTTCACGAGATCGAAGGGCGTGATCTCGATGTACGCTTGCACGAGCTTCGGGGGGCGACGACCGACCTCGAGTCCGTGCCATGGGTGCGGTCGCCAGCGATAGAACGAATCGGCCATGAGCGGCGGTATTCCGTGACAGTCTAAGGACACGACACTAGAATACGCGCCTAGCCTGCGTTCGACCTCACCGCGCTCTCCTTCGCTCAAGGAGCGGCGTGCGATCGAGCGCGGCCATTGCGATGAATTGAAGACGACGGGTGGGAACCTCCCCCCGTTTTTTTTACCGCGGGAAGGCCATGCAGCGCGCACTACTCGCCCTCGAAGACGGCAGCGTCTTCAAGGGCACCTCGATCGGGGTGTCCGGCACGACAGTCGGCGAAGTGGTGTTCAATACGGCGATGACGGGGTATCAGGAGATCCTCACCGACCCGTCGTACGCGAGCCAGATCGTCACCCTCACCTACCCGCACATCGGCAACACCGGCGCCAATGTCGAGGACGTCGAATCCGATCGAGTATGGGCCGCGGGCCTCGTCATTCGCGATCTGCCGCTGCTCGCCAGTTCTTGGCGGCGTACGATCACGCTGAGCGAGTTCTTGCGCGCGGAGAACGTGGTCGCCATTGCCGATATCGACACGCGCCGTTTGACCCGGCTGATCCGCGAGAAGGGTGCACTGGCCGGCTGTATTCGGGCGACGGACACGGCCGATGCGGACTCGGCGATTGCGGCGGCACGCGCATTTCCCGGCTTGAAGGGCATGGATCTGGCGCGCGAGGTCACGGCGAATGACGTGCGCGAATGGCGTGAGGGCAGCTGGCAGCTCGGCCGCGGATATACGCGCCCCGACACGTCGCGCTTCAACGTCGTCGCCTACGACTTCGGCGTGAAGCGCAACATCTTGCGGTTGCTCGCCGATCGTGGCTGCGCGGTCACGGTAGTGCCTGCACAAACGCCGGCCTCGGACGTGCTCGGCCGCCGACCCGATGGCGTGTTCTTGAGTAACGGCCCGGGCGACCCGGAGCCATGCGGCTATGCCATCGATGCCATCAAGACCATCGTCGAACAAGGCGTGCCCACCTTCGGCATCTGCCTCGGTCATCAGCTGCTCGCGCTCGCGAGCGGCGCCAAGATCTTGAAGATGGGTCACGGGCACCACGGCGCAAATCACCCGGTCAAGGACCACAAGACCGGTCGCGTAATCATCACGAGCCAGAACCATGGCTTTGTGGTCGACCCGGCGACGCTGCCGAACTGCCTGACCGTGACGCACACGTCGTTGTTCGACGGCACCCTGCAAGGTGTCGAGCGCACCGATCGGCCGGCGTTCGGTTTCCAGGGGCATCCCGAAGCGAGTCCTGGGCCGCAGGACTGCGAGTATCTGTTCGATCACTTCGTCGACTTGATGTCGGGGGCAAACGCGCATGCCTAAGCGGACCGACATCGAGTCGGTACTCATCATCGGCGCCGGACCGATCATCATCGGGCAGGCGTGCGAGTTCGATTATTCCGGCGCGCAAGCGTGCAAGGCGCTGCGCGACGAGGGCTACCGCGTCATCCTCGTCAATTCGAATCCAGCGACCATCATGACCGACCCGGCGATGGCCGATGCCACCTACATCGAGCCCGTCGAATGGCGCACCGTCGCGGAAATCATCGACCAAGAACGACCCGATGCGTTGCTGCCGACGATGGGCGGCCAAACGGCGCTCAACTGTGCGCTCGATCTGGTGCGCGAGGGCGTGCTCGAGAAGTACGGTGTGGAGCTGATCGGCGCAAGCCAGGACGCGATCGACAAGGCCGAGGACCGCGAACGGTTTCGCGATGCGATGAAGGCGATCGGTCTCGAAAGCCCGCGCGCAGCGCTCGCGCACAGCCTCGAAGAGGCGCTGCAGGTGCAAGCGCAGCTCGGCTTCCCCTGTGTCATTCGTCCGTCTTTCACATTGGGCGGCAGCGGCGGCGGTGTGGCCTACAACCGTGAGGAATTCATCGAGATCTGCACGCGCGGGCTCGATTTGTCGCCAACCAACGAACTCTTGATCGACGAGTCTTTACTCGGCTGGAAGGAGTTCGAGATGGAGGTCGTTCGCGACAAGAACGACAACTGCATCATCGTTTGCTCGATCGAAAATTTCGATCCGATGGGCATCCACACGGGTGACTCCATCACCGTTGCGCCGGCGCAGACGCTCACGGACAAGGAGTATCAGCTGCTGCGCAATGCGTCGATTGCGGTGTTGCGCGAGATCGGCGTGGAAACGGGTGGGTCGAACGTGCAGTTCGCCATCAATCCGGCCGACGGCCGGATGGTGGTGATCGAGATGAACCCGCGTGTATCGCGTTCATCGGCGCTTGCATCGAAAGCAACAGGGTTCCCGATCGCGAAAGTTGCCGCAAAGCTCGCAGTCGGCTACACGCTCGACGAGTTGATGAACGACATCACGGGTGTCACACCCGCCTCGTTCGAGCCGAGTATCGACTACGTGGTCACCAAAGTGCCGCGCTTCACCTTCGAAAAATTTCCGAACGTCGACACGCGGCTCACCACGCAGATGAAGTCGGTCGGCGAAGTGATGGCGATTGGGCGGACGTTTCAGGAGTCGCTGCAAAAGGCACTGCGTGGACTCGAGACCGGTAAAAGCGGCCTCGATCCTGTCATGGCGATCGAATCTAAGGACGATCGCAATCTGCTCGTTCGCGAGCTGAAGAGTCCGAGTGCGGAACGTATCTGGTATGTCGCGGATGCGTTTCGTGCCGGATTTTCTTTGGCCGATGTGGCCGAGCTGACCGGCATCGATCCATGGTTTCTCGTCCAGATCGAAGACATCGTACGCGAGGAAACCACGCTCACGGGTAGCTCGCTGGATGCGATCGATGCCGAAGGCCTGCTGCGTCTGAAGCGAAAAGGGTTTTCGGATGCGCGACTTGCGACATTGCTTGCAACCGACGAGTCGACCGTGCGCGAGCGGCGCAAGTCGTTCGGCGTGACGCCTGTTTTCAAGCGCGTGGATACCTGCGCAGCGGAGTTTCCGGCGGCGACTGCGTACATGTATTCCACGTACGAGGAAGAGTGCGAAGCCTCACCTTCGGACCGGAACAAGATCATGGTGCTCGGCGGCGGCCCGAACCGAATCGGCCAAGGCATCGAGTTCGACTATTGCTGTGTGCACGCGGCGCTGTCGATGCGCGAAGATGGCTACGAGACCATCATGGTCAACTGCAATCCGGAAACGGTCTCGACCGATTACGACACGTCGGACCGGCTGTATTTCGAGCCAGTCACGCTCGAGGACGTGCTCGCCATCGTCGATGTCGAGAAGCCGCGCGGCGTGATCGTGCAGTTCGGTGGCCAAACGCCGTTGAAACTGGTGGAGGATCTCGAAGCGGCCGGCGTGCCCATCATCGGCACCAATGCGGAGGCCATCGACCGAGCCGAGGACCGCGAACGGTTCCAGGCGTTGATCCAGAAGCTCGGTCTCAAGCAACCGAAAAACCGCACCATCACTCATGCGTCGCAAGCGGCAGCTGCGGCAGAGGAAATCGGTTTTCCAATGGTCGTGCGCCCGTCGTACGTGTTGGGCGGGCGCGCAATGGAGATCGTGCACACCATTGGCGAACTCCAGCGTTATTTGAAAAGCGCCTTCGAGGTGTCGCACTCCTCGCCGGTCCTGCTCGATCACTTCCTCGATCAGGCGGTGGAGGTCGACGTCGACGCAGTGTGCGACGGCAAGCAAGTCGTGATCGGCGCGATCATGCAGCACATCGAGCAAGCAGGCGTGCACTCGGGCGACTCGGCGTGCTCGCTACCGCCCTTCAAGCTCGATGCGGGCATCCAGGACGAGATCCGTGCGCAAGTGCGCAGCATGGCAGTGGAACTCGGTGTGGTGGGGCTCATGAACGTGCAGATGGCGGTGCAGGAACGCGACGTATTCGTGCTCGAGGTGAATCCGCGGGCGTCGCGCACGGTGCCGTTCGTATCGAAGTGCATCGGTGTGTCGCTCGCCAAAGTGGCGGCTCGTGCGATGGCCGGTACCAGCCTCGAGGCGCAAGGGTTCACCAAGGAGATCATTCCGCCTTACGTCAGCGTCAAGGAATCGGTGTTCCCGTTCGTAAAATTTCCGGGGGTTGATCCGATTCTCGGGCCGGAAATGAAGTCCACGGGTGAAGTCATGGGCGTCGGCGATAGTTTCGCCGAGGCATTCTCGAAGGCGTCGATGGGGGCGGGTGAACGCTTGCCGAAGGGTGGGCGTGCGTTCCTGTCACTCAAGAAGTCCGACAAGCAGCTCGCGTTGCACATGGCTCGCAATCTGGTGGAACTCGGCTTCGATCTGGTTGCGACACGCGGCACTGCGCGCGTGCTTTCCGAGGCGGGCCTCCAGGTCGCGGTGGTAAACAAGGTTACTGAGGGGCGGCCCGACATTGCCGACCTGTTGAAGAACGAAAAGGTCGACTTGATCGTCAACACGACCGAAGGTCGTCAGGCGATAGCGGATTCGGCGGTGATTCGACGTTTGGCGCTGCTCAACAAGGTGTGTTACACGACCACGCTCGCCGGCGGAGAAGCATTCTGTACGGCGATTCGCTTCGGTCGGAGTAGCACCGTGCGCCGCCTGCAGGATCTTCATGCGAGGATTGCGTCGTGAAAGTGCCGATGACGCTGGAAGGAGCCGAAAAGCTGCGCGAAGAGCTGCAGCATCTGAAGTCGGTGGTGCGGCCGAGCATCGTCGAGGCGATTGCCAAGGCTCGTGAGCACGGCGATCTGCGTGAAAACGCCGAGTACCATGCCGCCAAGGAACAGCAGGGATTCACCGAAGGACGCATCAAAGAGATCGAAGGAAAGCTCGCCGATGCGCAGGTGATCGACATAGCGAAGATCAAACACACCGGCAAGGTCGTGTTCGGCGCGACGGTTACGATGATCGACGTCGAGTCCGACGAAAAGAAACGCTACAAGATCGTCGGTGAGGACGAAGCCGACCTCAAGTTCAACAAGATCTCGGTGATGTCACCGATCGCGCGCGCATTGGTGGGTAAATCCGAGGGCGATGTCGTCTCCGTGCAAACGCCCGGCGGCGTGGTCGAGTACGAAATCGAAGCCGTCGAGCACGTGTAGCACTTCAATTCTGATGCCCAAACCGGGCAAGGTTGGACAGGCGCGGGTCGGCATCTGGGTTCGGCCTGTACAAGACCCAAACCTTGCCCACCACCTGCACCACGTCGGCGCCACACGTCGTCGCCAGCTCATCGCCGACCTCGCGGCGGACGCCACGATCGCCGATGTTGACCTTCACTTTGATGAGTTCGTGGTCGGCAAGCGCGCGGCTGGTCTCGACGATCACCCCCGGACTCGCACCGTTGTCGCCGATCAGGACGACGGCATCGAGGTGATGAGCGATCTGGCGCAAGCGTCGTTTGTCTTTCGCAGTTAGCATCGCGGCATTATAGAAAGGTTCGAGGCTCGCCTCGGAGCCGAAATTGGGGACAGTTACCTATTTCCCATTTGGGTGGCTATCACCGCAAACCAGCAGAAGGAAATAGGTAACTGTCCCCAATTTCGGCTAACTGTCCCCAATTTCGGCTCCGAGGCAAAGTTGTGACAAAACGTTCGAAATCGTCGGGTCGCTGGCTCGAGCGGCAGCGCCGCGATCGCTACGTGGCGCAGGCCGCGCAGCAAGGGCTCGGCTCCCGTGCGCACTTCAAGCTGAAGCAGCTCGACGAACGCTTCAAGCTGATTGCCAAGGACGCGGTCGTCGTCGAGCTTGGCGCAGCGCCCGGTGGTTGGACGCGTTACTTGGCGACGCATGCGGCGCGCGTGATCGCTATCGACATACTGCCCATGCCGAACATCGCGCCGAACGTCACCGTACTGGCGCTGGATGTGTATTCACGCGACTTTGACGCGCAATTGGCATCATGGCTGGGTGTCCGCAAGGCCTCACTTGTGTTGTCCGACATGGCCCCCAATATCAGTGGCATACGCGCGGCCGACCAGGCCGCCACCATGGATCTGGTCGATCTCGCGACAGCGGTGGCACATCGTCATCTGAACCGCGGCGGCCATCTGGTGGTCAAGATGTTTCAGGGCGAAGGTGTCGATGCGTGGCTCGCGGCGCGGCGTAAGGAATTCGACCGCGTGGTGCTCGCCAAGCCCGATGCCTCTCGCGCGCAGTCCCGGGAAGTGTATGGGGTTGCAATGGGTTTCTCTGGGAAAGCGGATCCGTGCCTCGCCGCGGAGTCCGAGGTGTAGTAAGCTCGAACGCCTCCGCACGTAGCGGAGGCCGAGGATAAGTCATTGAACGATCTAGGAAAAAACCTCCTGCTCTGGCTGATCATCGCGGCCGTGTTGCTGACCGTGTTCAACAACTTCAGCGTCAAGCCCGAGCCACAGGAGATCACCTACTCGAACTTCGTCACCGAAGTGCAGGGCGATCAGGTCGCCGAGGTGGCAATCGACGGCTTGGTCATCGTCGGCAAGCGCCGCTCGGGTGAGGGCTTCAAGGTCGTCCGCCCGCCGATCGACGATCCGAAGCTGATGGACGACCTCATCAACCACGGCGTCAACGTCATCGGCAAGCCGCCGGAGCAGCAGAGCATTTGGGCGCAGCTGCTGATCGCGAGCTTCCCGATTCTCATCATCATCGCCGTCTTCATGCTGTTCATGCGGCAGATGCAGGGTGGCGCCGGCGGCCGTGGCGGACCAATGGCGTTCGGCAAGAGCAAAGCACGCCTGCTGTCGGAAGATCAGATCAAGACCACTTTCGCCGATGTCGCCGGTGTCGACGAAGCGAAGGAAGACGTTCAGGAGTTGGTCGACTTCCTGCGCGATCCGGGCAAGTTCCAACGCTTGGGCGGCCGCATTCCGCGCGGCATTCTCATGGTGGGCCCACCGGGCACCGGCAAGACGCTGCTTGCGAAGGCGATCGCCGGCGAAGCAAAAGTGCCGTTCTTCACTATTTCCGGCTCCGACTTCGTCGAGATGTTCGTCGGCGTGGGTGCCTCGCGCGTGCGCGACATGTTCGATCAGGCGAAGAAGCAATCACCGTGCATCATCTTCATCGACGAGATCGATGCCGTCGGTCGTCATCGAGGCGCGGGCCTCGGCGGTGGTCACGACGAGCGTGAGCAAACGCTCAATCAATTGCTGGTCGAGATGGATGGCTTCGAGCCGAACGACGGCATCATCGTCATTGCTGCGACCAACCGCCCCGATGTCCTCGACCCGGCGCTTCTTCGGCCCGGGCGATTCGATCGTCAGGTGGTGGTGGCGCTGCCCGACATCCGCGGCCGCGAACAGATCCTCAAAGTGCACATGCGCAAGGTGCCGCTCGCCGATGACGTCAATGCCAGCATCATCGCGCGCGGAACGCCGGGCTTCTCCGGTGCCGACCTCGCCAACCTCGTGAACGAGGCCGCGCTGTTCGCAGCGCGTGCAGGCAAGCGTCTGGTGGAGATGCTCGAGTTCGACAAGGCAAAGGACAAAATCATGATGGGTGCCGAGCGGCGCTCGATGGTGATGTCGGAGAAGGAGAAACGAAATACCGCCTACCATGAGGCCGGCCACGCCATTGTCGGACGCTTGGTGCCCGAGCACGATCCGATCTACAAGGTCACCATCATGCCGCGCGGTCGTGCGCTCGGCGTCACCATGTTCTTGCCGGAAGAAGACCGCTATAGCTACAGCCGCCAGGCCATTCTGTCGAAGATCAGCTCGTTCTTCGGCGGTCGTATCGCCGAAGAGATGGTGCTCGGACCCGACGGCATCACGACCGGTGCATCGAACGACATCGAGCACGCCACGCAGCTCGCGCGCAACATGGTCACGCGTTGGGGTTTGTCAGAGAAACTCGGTCCGCTCAAGTACGATGAAGACGAAGGCGAAGTGTTTCTCGGCATGTCCGCTGCGACCCGACCGAAAGCCGTGTCCGGTACCACCGCGCGGCTGATCGACGAGGAGGTCCGTCGCATCATCGATCAGTGCTATGGCCGGGCGCAGCAGATTTTGACCGACAATGAAGACAAGCTGCACGTCATGGCGAATGCGCTCATCGAGTACGAGACGCTGAATGCCGATCAGATCGACGACATCATGGCGGGTGCCAAACCCCGTGCACCGGGAGACGATGCAGGCCCCACCGCCAGAGGCGCGGCGCGGAGCGAGAGCGGGCGTCGCCGCGAAGGCGACGAGTCGTCCGGCAACATCGGCGGTCCGGCCGAGGAGCACTAGCGCCCGACGCGAGATCGCACATGCTGCTCAGGCTGCGCGAGCGCGACCTTGATCTCTCGACACCGCGCGTGATGGGCGTGCTAAACGTCACGCCCGACTCCTTCTCCGACGGTGGGCGATTCTTGCTCGATGGCCGCGTCGACCTTGCCAGGGTCGAGAGGGCGGCCGTTCGCATGGTGGAAGACGGTGCAGCCTTGCTCGACATTGGCGGCGAATCGACCCGACCAGGCGCCAAGGCGGTGTCCGAGACGGAGGAAACGGATCGCGTCCTACCGATTGTCGAGCGTTTGCGCGGCATCGATGCAGTGTTGTCGGTGGATACTCGCAAGGCAGGGGTCGCCCGGGCGGCCATCGCAGCGGGTGCGGAACTCGTCAACGACGTAGGCGGTTTGCGGGACGCCGACCTGCTCGAGGTAGTCCGTGCGCTCGGCGCGGCGGCGTGCATCATGCACATGCAGGGCGAGCCGGAATCGATGCAGCAGGCACCCTATTACGACGACGTGGTCGTCGATGTGCGCCGGTTCCTGCGTGAACGGATCGACGCAGCGGTGGCCGCGGGCATTGATCGGGCGCGCCTGCTGGTGGACCCTGGCTTCGGGTTCGGCAAGTCGCTTGCGCACAACTTACAACTGTTGCGGGAGCTTTCGCAGTTCGCGGCGCTCGGCTGCCCCATACTGGTCGGTGTATCGCGCAAGCGCATGATCGGTACCCTCACCGGGCGCGACGTCGAGGATCGTACCGCCGGCAGCGTGGCGGCGGCCATGTTGGCGGTGCAGAACGGTGCTCGTATCGTGCGGGTGCACGACGTTGCCGCAACCGTCGATGCGCTGGCGGTGCTGGCCGCCGTGCAAACGGCGGGCACAGAGGGAACTGCGGGGACCGTACAAACGGCCGGCACCGTGGAGACCATGGGCACCGCCGGGGCGCGTGATGTAGGACGAGGGCAGTGAGCGATGGCGCGTAAGTACTTCGGCACGGACGGCATTCGCGGTCGAGTGGGCGAAGCGCCCATGACACCCGAGTTCTGCTTGCGACTCGGCTGGGCCGCCGGCCGGGTGTTTGCGTCCAACGGTCGGCGCCGGATCGTGATCGGCAAGGACACGCGCGTTTCCGGTTACATGCTGGAGTCACTGCTCGAGGCGGGCCTGTCGGCGGCGGGGGTCGACGTGCGGCTATTGGGTCCGATGCCGACACCGGGTGTCGCTTATCTCACGCGTACGCTACGTGCCGATGCGGGCATCGTCATCAGCGCTTCCCACAATCCGTTCTACGACAACGGCATCAAGATCTTCGATGCCAACGGTGACAAGTTACCCGACGAGAAAGAGGCCGCTATCGAGGCCGAGCTCGACACGCCGATGGTGTGTGTCGCTTCCGAGGCGATTGGCAAAGCGAAGCGCGTCGAGGACGCCCGCGGCCGCTATATCGAATTCTGCAAGGCGACCGTCGATCGCGGTCTGCGCTTCGCTGGGCTCAATGTCGTGCTCGATTGTGCGAATGGCGCCACCTACGACGTGGCGCCCCGCGTATTCGCCGAGCTGGGTGCCGAGGTCACGGTGATCGGCGCTGATCCAGATGGGCTCAACATCAACGAGAATTGTGGCTCGACTCATCCCGAACGCTTGAGCCGCGAAGTGCGCGCGCGAGGTGCCGATGTCGGTGTCGCGTTCGATGGCGACGGCGATCGCGTGATCATGGTCGACGAGACCGGGGCGATCGTCGATGGCGATGAACTCCTGTTCCTGATCGCGGCGCATCGACACGCGGCCGGCGTGCTGGCGGGCGGCGTGGTCGGCACTGTCATGTCGAACTTGGGGCTGGAGCGCGCCCTCTGCGCACGCGGCATCCCGTTCGTGCGCACCAAGGTGGGCGATCGCTACGTGCTCGACGAGCTCAGGCGGCGCGGTTGGCAGCTCGGCGGCGAGTCGTCGGGCCACCTCGTTTGCCTCGATCTCAACACCACCGGCGACGGCATCGTCTCGGCGCTGCAGGTGTTGGCGGCACTGGCGATGAGCGGTCAGCGTTTGGGTGAGGCACGCCGGGCGGTGGCCAAGATGCCGCAGACACTGGTCAACGTGCAGGCGAGCACGCCTCAGGTCCTTGTCGGCCACGCGCTGGTGCAAGCCGCCATCGCGCGTACCGAGCATGCCCTGGAAAAGCGCGGCCGTGTTTTGTTGCGTCCGTCCGGGACCGAACCGTTGGTGCGCGTCATGGTCGAGGGTGAAAGCGCCGACGAGGTCGAACGGCTCGCCAACGAGCTGGCCGACGTCGTCCGCGCCGTTGGCGCCTAGCGTTCGAGCCCGCTCGCACGACCCACGCAAGCCGTTGTTTCGGCAGGGTCCCTTGTTTAAGATGGCCGGCCTTTTTTGACCCGCCTGCGCCGGCCGTGCGCGGCCGAGTCGCAAAAGAAGGAATGCCGCGTGCGCCGACCGCTGGTGGCCGGGAATTGGAAGATGCACGGCAGCCGCGCGCAGATTCGCGAGTTGCTCGATGCCCTCGTACCAATTCTGGACAATCGTGCCGAGGTGCTGCTGCTGCCGCCCGCGACCTACCTGAGTCAGGTGGTCGAGCGCGTTGCCGGAACCGCGATTCGAGTCGGTGCGCAGAACGTACACGGTGAGAAGGCAGGTGCCTTCACCGGTGAGGTGGCAGCCGAAATGGTGCGCGATCTGGGTGCATCGTTTGCGCTGGTGGGGCACTCCGAACGGCGCACCCTGTGTGGTGAAACCGATACGGTGGTGGCCGCCAAGTTCGCGGCGGTGCAACGGGCGGCCATGGTGCCGATCCTATGCGTTGGCGAATCGCTCGCCGAGCGCGAAGCCGGTCGAGCGGAAGCGGTGGTGATCGAGCAGCTCGAAGCCGTCATCGACACCGCCGGTGTCGATGCCTTCGCGAGTGCCGTCGTTGCCTACGAGCCGGTTTGGGCCATCGGCACGGGGCGCACGGCGGCAGCGGCTGACGCGCAGGCGATGCATGCCGTGATTCGCGCCCGTGTCGCCGACGAGCGTGCGGCGATCGGTGCAGCACTCAGGGTGCTGTATGGTGGCAGCGTGAAGGCAGCGAATGCCGGTGCGCTGTTCCGGCAACCCGATATCGACGGCGGCTTGGTGGGCGGTGCATCCCTCGATGCGAGGGAGTTCGCCCGAATCTGTAACGCAGTGTGACGAGTGCGCGATGGATACCTTGGAAACGATACTGCTGATGCTCATGGTCGTAGATGCCGTGGCGCTTGGCGTGCTGGTGTTGCTCCAACAGGGCAAGGGTGCCGACATTGGGGCTGCCTTTGGCAGCGGCTCGTCGAATACCGTGTTCGGCAGTGCGGGCTCGGCATCGTTCTTGGCGAAACTCACGACGTGGCTCGCGATCGGCTTCTTCCTGATCTCGTTCGCGCTGGCATACACGGCGAAGGAGCGGGCGATGTCGTTGCGCGATGCCGGCATGCCGACCATCGAGGTGCCAATCAACGATGCATCAGAGGCGCCGGGGGATGAGTTGACAGTGCCCGCCGAACCAGTAGATTCCGACATCCCCGACGTATAGGGACGCGATTTTCGCAATGCCGAAGTGGTGAAATTGGTAGACACGCTACCTTGAGGGGGTAGTGGGCGAAAGCCCGTGGAGGTTCGAGTCCTCTCTTCGGCACCAACCCTTTGATCTAAGGGCCAATATCGACCCTCGTCACGGCCATCGTTTGGTTGACCGGTTCTGGTGCCCTACCTATAATCCGCGACCGCTGATGCGGGGTGGAGCAGTCTGGTAGCTCGTCGGGCTCATAACCCGAAGGTCGTGGGTTCAAATCCTGCCCCCGCTACCAAAGGAAGCTGAAGGCCCCGATTGGGGCTTTTTCGTCGGGGATCGCGGTCTAGTGCGCTCATGCGCGATTAGCGAAGCGGATCCCATCCAGATGGGCGTCAGCCCATTTTTTGTTTCTGGGCGCCAGAAAATTGCGCCTTGAGAATACGCGCTTCGTTGAGGCGCACGAAGCCGGGTTCGGTCGGCATGACGAGAAAGGAACGGGAACTGGAGCAGCTGCTCACGCCCAGCATCGAGGCCCTGGGGCTACGAATTTGGGGCATCGAGTTCCGTGGTCAGGGCAGGCGCGCCATGCTCCGGGTCTACATCGACAACGAGGCTGGGGTGTCGATCGACGATTGCGAGCGCGCATCGAAGCTGATCGGCGGCGTGCTCGATGTCGAAGATCCGGTGGGCTCGAGCTACACCCTCGAAGTGTCTTCGCCTGGCCTCGACCGGGTGTTGTTCAAGCCCGAGCAGTTCGCCGAGAGCCTCGGCGAGGTTTTGGATGTGCGGTTGAGCTACCCGTTCGAAGGGCGCAGGCACTTCGTCGGACGGTTGAACGGCATGGAACGCGACGAGATCGCAGTACAGGTCGACGACGAGGACGAAGTCGTGATTCCGCTCGCCAACGTGCAGCGGGCGCGTATCGTGCCGCAATTCGACTAGGTCGGAAATATGAGCAAGGAAATATTGCTGGTTGTCGATTCGGTCTCCCACGAGAAGGGGGTATCGAAGGAAGTCATCTTCGATGCGCTCGAGCACGCGCTCGCCAGCGCAACGAAGAAGCGCTATCAGGAAAATGCAGAGTTTCGCGTCGCGATCGATCGCAAAACCGGTGAGTACGAGACCTTCCGGCGCTGGGCCGTGATCGAGCCCGACGCGCTCGAAGAAGAGGAGTTCAATCCGGCGGCCATGCTCACACCCGAGCAAGCACGGGAGAAAGATCCTGCGCTCACCATTGGTGGTTTCTTCGAGATCCCCGTCGAATCTGTGGAGTTCGGTCGCATAGCGGCGCAAACCGCCAAGCAAGTGATCGTGCAGAAGGTGCGCGAGGCAGAACGCGCACAGATCGTTTCGGCATTTGCGCCACGCGTGGGTGAACTGGTTGCGGGCACGGTCAAGAAGGTCACCCGCGATGCCGTATTCGTCGATCTCGGCAACAATGCGGAAGCGTTGCTCGGCCGCGAGAATTTGATTCCGCGCGAGACGTTCCGCGTCGGCGATCGATTGCGAGCGTTGTTGCTCGAAGTGCGGCCGGACGCGCGCGGGCCGCAGCTGGTCCTGTCGCGTACTGCACCGGCCATGCTGATAGAGCTGTTCAAGATCGAGGTGCCGGAGATCGCCGAGCAGGTGATCGAGATTCGGGGTGCTGCTCGCGATCCGGGCTCGCGCGCCAAGATTGCCGTCAAGACCAACGACGGCCGCATCGACCCGGTCGGTGCCTGCGTTGGCATGCGCGGTTCGCGCGTGCAGGCGGTTTCGGGCGAGCTGGCCGGTGAGCGCATCGACATCGTGCTATGGGACGACAATCCTGCCCAGCTGGTCATCAACGCGATGTCGCCAGCGGAAGTCGCGTCGATCGTGGTCGACGAAGACGACCACTCGATGGATCTCGCAGTCGCCGAAGACAATCTCGCGCAGGCGATCGGACGCGGCGGGCAAAACGTGCGGCTTGCGAGCGAGCTGACGGGCTGGACGCTCAACATCATGACGCTCGACGAAGCAGCGCAGAAGCAAGAGCAAGAAGCGAGCACCATCGCTAGGGCGTTCATCGAAGCGCTGCAAATCGACGAAGACATGGCGCTGGTATTGGTCGAAGAGGGTTTCACGTCGCTCGAAGAGGTCGCCTACGTACCGATCGAGGAGATGCTCGCGATCGAAGGCTTCGACGAGGAGCTAGCGCAAGAGCTACGCAACCGGGCAAAGGATGCGCTGCTTACCAAAGCCATCGCCGATGAAGAGAAGCTCGGCGACGTCGAGCCAGCGCAGGATCTACTCGATCTCGAAGGCATGGACCGGCGACTCGCGTATCGATTGGCGAGCCGCGATGTGGTCACGCGCGAGGACTTGGCGGAGCAATCAGTGCAGGATCTGATCGACATCGAGCCGATGGACGAGGAAAGAGCAGCCGCGCTCATCATGGCGGCGCGTGCGCATTGGTTCGAGGAAGCGGAAGAGGGCGCCCAGTAGGCCGGGTGTGCGGGGAGATGGAGTAAGGCATGTCTGACGTCACGGTAAAGGAACTCGCGGACACGGTCGGTGCGCCCGTCGATCGCCTGCTGAAGCAAATGCAGGATGCGGGACTGCCCCATACCAGCGACGAACAAGTGGTTTCTGAAGAGCAGAAGCAAGAGCTGCTCGCGTTCTTGAAGCGCAGTCACGGTGAGTCGGCGTCTGCGCCACGCAAAATCACTTTGAAGCGCAAGTCGGTGAGCACGGTCAAAGCGGGCGGTCAGGGTAAAGGCCGAACGGTCGCGGTCGAGGTTCGCAAGAAGCGCACTTACGTCAAGCGCGGCGAGGCCGGGCTGGAACCTGCGAAGCTGTCGACCGTCGAGGCCGAAACGCCGCAAGTGAAAGGGCAAGCGGAGCTCGAAGCCGAACGTATTCGGAGCGAGGAGCTGTCGCGCAAGGCTGCGGAAGAAGAAACGCGGCGTAAGGAAGCAGAGCGCAAAGCCGAAGACGAGCGTCGCCGTGAAGAAGCCGAGCGTGCGAAGGAGCTCGAACAAGCGGCCAAGGAACGTGAGGCTGCAACCGAGGCGAACAAGGCAGCCGAGGCAGCGGCAGAGGTTGCCCGCGCTCAGGCCGCGGCGCAGAAAACCGCAGAGGGTCGTACGGGGGGCAAACGCGCCGCCAAGGAACGTGGCCGCGAACGACAGCGCGAGGGGCGCGACGAGTTCGATGACGGCCGTACACGGCGCCGTGAGCTCACGCTCAGGACGGAGACGCGCCGTGTGAAGCGCAAACCGGTCGAGCAGCGTGGTGGTGGCTTCGAACGTCCTGCGGACTTCATCCAGCGTGAGGTGGCGATCCCGGAAGTCGTCACCGTCGGCGAACTCGCAAAGAGCATGTCGGTGAAGGCCGGCGAGGTGATCAAGACCCTCATGGGTCTCGGTGTGATGGCCACCATCAATCACGCGCTCGATCAGGATACCGCGACGCTGGTGGTCGAAGAGATGGGCCACAAAGCGAAGACCGTCAGCGCCAATGCCATCGAGCATGCGCACGAAGAATCCTTGCAGGTGGAAGGCGAGCTTCAGCCACGGTCCCCTGTCGTGACCGTCATGGGTCACGTCGATCACGGCAAGACATCGCTACTCGACTTCATTCGCAAGACCAAGGTCGCGAGCGGTGAAGCCGGCGGCATTACGCAGCACATCGGTGCCTACAACGTCGAGATTCCCAAAGGTCGGATTACCTTCCTCGATACACCTGGCCATGCAGCGTTCACCGCGATGCGAGCGCGCGGCGCGCAAGCAACCGACATCGTCATCCTGGTCGTCGCCGCCGACGACGGTGTCATGCCGCAGACCGAGGAAGCGATTCAGCACGCCAAGGCCGCCGAGACACCGTTGATCGTCGCGGTCAACAAGATCGACAAGGAAAGCGCAGATCCGGAACGGGTCAAGAACGAGCTGGCCGCGAAAGGTGTGATTCCCGACGACTGGGGCGGCGACACCCAATTCGTCAATGTCTCGGCAATCACCGGCCAAGGTATAGACGAACTACTCGATGCGGTGCTGCTGCAAGCAGAACTGTTGGAGCTCGGTGCGGTCGAGGATCTGCCCGGCCGCGGTGTCGTCGTCGAATCGCGCTTGGATCGCGGCCGCGGCTCGGTCGCGACCGTGCTCGTGCAAAACGGCACACTGAAGCAAGGTGACATCGTCATCGCGGGTGAGTTTTACGGACGCGTGCGCGCAATGATCGACGACCGAGGTGAGGCGGTGCGATCCGCCGGGCCTTCGACACCGGTCGAGATTCTCGGCCTATCTGGCACACCCGAGGCGGGTGATAGCTTTGCCGTGGTTGCCGACGAACGGACCGCGCGTGATCTCGCCGATCACCGCAAGGCGCGTAGCACCGAGCATCGCATGGCAGCGCAGCAGGCGACCAAGATCGAGAACATGTTCGCCACTATGCAGGAAGGCGAAAAGCGGGTGCTGCGGCTGGTCATCAAAGCCGACGTGCGCGGATCGCTCGAGGCCATCATGCACGCCATCTCGGAGCTCGATACCGACGAGGTGAAGGCGGTCGTCGTCGGCTCCGGAGTCGGCGGCATTTCCGAATCCGACGCAATGCTCGCTGTCACTTCCAACGCCGTGATCATCGGTTTCAACGTGCGTGCCGACGGCGCAGCAAAGAAAGTCATCGAGCGCGAAGGGCTCGATCTGCGCTACTACAGTGTCATTTACGAGCTGCTCGACGACGTCAAGAAGGTGATGTCGGGCATGCTGGCGCCGGAAGTGCGGGAAACCATCCTCGGTGTCGCGGAGGTCCGTGACGTCTTCCGCTCGCCGCGCTTCGGTCAGGTGGCGGGTTGCATGGTCGTCGAGGGCACCATTTACCGGAACAGGAAGGTGCGCGTGCTGCGCGACGACGTCGTCATCCACGAAGGCGACCTGGATTCACTGCGACGCTTCAAAGACGACGTCGCGGAAGTCAGGAACGGTCTCGAGTGTGGCATCGGCGTGCGCAACTACGACGTCAAAATTGGCGACAAGATCGAGGTATTCGAGTCCAAGGAGGTCGCGCGCACGCTGTAGCGTGGGCGGCGAGTGATGAAGTCATTCGGTAGAGAGCTGCGTGTAGCGGACGACCTGCGGGAGCGTCTCGCCGACATCATCCGCTCGCGCATGCGCGATCCGCGCGTCGGTATGGTGAGTATCAGCGAGGTCAGGGTCGCGAAGGATCTCTCGGTCGCGGATGTCTATGTGTCTTCGATCGCTGCGGATACGCCTGATAAACGGCAGGCGCTGGAGCGCGTGCTCAACAACGCGGCCGGTTTCCTGCGCAGCGAGATTGCGCAGCAGAGCACCATGCGGGTGACGCCGAAGCTGCGCTTTCATTTCGACGAAATCTGGCAGCGTGCAGGTGAGCTCGACGAGCTGATCGACGACGCGATAGCCGCAGATCGCGCCGCGCACGACGGCAAGGTGAAGTGATGGCGAGACATCGCACCCGCAAAGGTCGTGAAATCGACGGCGTATTGGTGCTCGACAAGCCTCGTGGAATGAGTTCCAACGACGCCGTTCAGCGTGCCAAGCGCTTGTTCAGAGCGCGCAAAGTTGGTCATACCGGTAGCTTGGATCCGCTGGCGACCGGTGTGTTGCCGCTTTGCTTCGGCGAAGCGACCAAGTTCTCGCAGTTTCTGCTGGAGTCCGACAAGAAGTACTGGGCGCGCATCAAGCTCGGAGTTCGCACGAATAGCGGCGATGCCGACGGTGAAGTCATCGACACGTCGCCCGTAGTTGGTGTCACACGGGAACGCATCGAGGCCGTGCTCGCGAATTTTCGTGGCGAGATCGAGCAAGTGCCGTCGATGTTCTCGGCCGTAAAACACCACGGTCAACCACTCTACAAGCTCGCGCGGCAAGGAATCGAAGTTGAGCGCGCATCGCGACGCGTGATCATTCACGCCAATGAACTGACACGCCTCGAAGGTGACGAGCTAGAGCTCGAGATTCACTGTAGTAAAGGCACGTACGTGCGAACGCTGGCAGAAGAGATCGGTGATGCGCTGGGCTGCGGTGGGCACGTGGTGGCACTGCGGCGCCGCAAGGCTGGGCCGTACGGTGAGGCGGAGCTGGTGACGTTCGATGCAGTCGAAGAAGCGCTGCAGAAAGGCGGATTTCCCGCAATCGACGCGATGCTGCTGCCGATCGCGACGGCGGTTCGCGACTGGCCGACGGTGAAGCTGTCGGAATCGACGGCGTATTACGTTCGGCAAGGGCAGCCTGTAATCGTACCGCATGCACCCTCGCGCGGGTGGGTACGGCTCATGGAAGGCTGCGACGGAGAATTCATGGGTGTGGGCGAGATATTGGACGACGGGCGTGTTGCGCCACGACGTCTGATGAGCGCCCACGGATGAAGATGCGGCGACGACTGTAGATATGCGTGGTCGTCGACCGGTATCGCGCTCGGCATGGGGCCCTGCGCGTTCATAACTCGAAGCATATTCGGAGAATCGAAATGGCACTGTCTGCCGAAGCAAAATCGAAAATCGTAGAAGAGTACCAACTGTCAGAGAACGACACCGGATCCCCGGAAGTTCAGGTAGCGCTCTTAACGGCCAACATCAACACGCTGCAGGATCACTTCAAGTCACATCAGAAGGATCACCACTCCCGGCGCGGCCTGATTCGCATGGTGAATCAACGTCGGCAACTGTTGGATTACCTGCGCGAAAAGGACGTCGACCGTTATACGAAATTGATCGAGCGCTTGGGGCTGCGCCGGTAAGCAATCCTCGAGGAGGAATCACTTTGAACATAGTAAGAAAAGAGTTTCAGTATGGTGAGCACCGGGTGGTGCTCGAAACGGGCCGAATAGCGCGTCAGGCGACTGGTGCCGTGTTGGTGACCATGGGTGATACCGTAGTGCTATGCACGGCGGTGGGCCTGCATTCGTCGCGCCCTGGGATCGACTTCTTTCCGCTCACGGTCAACTATCAAGAGAAGACGTATGCGGCGGGAAAGATCCCCGGCGGTTTCTTTCGACGCGAAGGACGGCCATCCGAAAAGGAGACGCTCACCTCGCGTCTGATCGATAGACCGATTCGTCCACTGTTCCCGAAGGGCTACAAGAACGAAGTCCAGGTGGTCTGTACGGTCATGTCAGCGGACAAAGACACAGATCCAGACGTCGCTTCGCTGCTCGGTGCATCCGCGGCGCTCGCGATCTCTGGCATTCCATTCAATGGCCCGATCGGCGCTGCACGTGTCGGTTACAAGGATGGCAACTATCTGCTGAACCCGGGCTACGCAGCCACTAAGGAGTCGCTGTTGTCCATGGTGGTGGCCGGCACCGAGTCGGCTGTGCTGATGGTGGAATCGGAAGCGAGTGAGCTCACCGAAGACCAGATGCTCGGCGGCGTGCTGTTCGCGCATCAGGAAATGCAAAAAGCCATTGCGGCAATCAACGAGTTGGTCAAGGAAGCAGGCAAGCCACGTTGGGAGTGGCAGCCCCCGCAACCCGATTCGGAACTCGCCAGCGCCGTGGCCGATCTGGTGAAGACAGATTTGGGCAGCGCGTACCGGGTCACCGACAAGCAAGCGCGTCAAGGCCAGGTTGGTGAACTGCGCGACAAAGCGATTGCCACGCTCGCGGGCGGTGATGCACCGCGGTGGAGCACTGCCGCCGTGGCGGACGCGTTCTCCAAGCTCGAGAAGGAGATCGTGCGTCAACGCGTGTTGAATGGCGACCCAAGAATCGACGGCCGCGACCTACGCACGGTGCGACCGATCAGCATCGAAGTCGGCGTGTTGCCGAAGACCCACGGTTCTGCATTGTTCACTCGTGGTGAGACGCAGGCGATCGTGGTAGCTACGCTCGGCACCTTGCGGGATTCTGCGATCGTCGATGCATTGGAAGGCACGTTCAAGGATCAGTTCCTGCTGCACTACAACTTCCCGCCGTTCAGCACCGGCGAGGCGGGCATGATGGGCGGGCCGA
>QJXZ01000277.1 GCA_003248125.1 Gammaproteobacteria bacterium
AGGCGAGCCAGTGGCTCGAATCGCTCGAGACGCGGGTCGGCCGCCAGTACGTCGAGGACCGGTTGCATGACGGTGAAGTGTTCGGGCGTACCCATGAGCGATTGATCCTCGAACGACCGTTCGAGCCACTGGATCGCATGGTCGGCATCGCCGAGTCCGGCATCGACCACGGCCAGCGGAAAGGCGCCGCCCTGCCCTGCCTCGTACCGCTCGAAGAAGCGCGCGCGCATCTCGAGCGCCCGAGCTTGCGATCCGTTGCGTGCTAGCAAATACGCCCGCAGCACCGCACGCATCGGCACCGCATCGTCGAGGTCGGCGACTGCTTCGTCCGACATGCCGAGCTGGGCCTTGCATTGCGCCGAGATGATTGGCACGCGTCCCAAGGGAGGACGTAGCGCGGCGATTCTTTCGAGCCGGGCCAGCGCCTCTCTACATTGGCCGCCAGCACTCAAGGCACGCGCCACCTCGGCGTGCGTGGTCGGGGCGAGCGGATTGGCTGCTGCTGCGAACTCCGCATCGGCCAGTGCCTCGCCCGGGCGCGCCGTCCATAGATACAACGTAGCGCGCCACTCCCTGGCCATGCTGTGCATTGGATCGAGTGAGATTGCGCGGTCGAGGGAGGCTTCGGCTGCCGGAAAGTCGAATTCGATCATGCTGAGCAGACCCAAAATGGCGTGGCCGTCGGCAAGTGACTCGTCGATTTCGACCGCGCGACGCGCCGCCTCTCTTGCGGACTGGTTGGCCTCGACAGTCGTCTGCCATCTGCTCGCGGCACTGACACGCAACGACATTCTGGCCAACGCCGCCCACGCGGCGGCATAGTTTGGGTCGAGCGCTACCGCTTCACGGAGCGCATCCCGCGCTTGTCGCGCTGCTTCGTCGTCGCGAAGCGCGGCGGGGTCACTTCCTTTCTTGTACAGCTCATAAGCGGCAACGCTCGTGGTGCGTTCCGAAGCCGGCCGCTCGGAACTCGCTAAACGATTCGTCGTCTCGAGCGGAGCGCTCCTTGGCGACGGCTCGTTCGACCGCCAGCTCCAGACCGCGAGCGCGCCAACAACAACGAGCATTGCTGAAACGTAAATCGCCGGACGCCGACTTCGCAGCGATGAAATGTCGGAGTTCCGCGGTGACATCGCGGCAGCGGCAGCCGCTACCGGAGCTAGCGGTAGGTGCGCTTGCTCGCCACCGTGTTCAGGTATCTTGGACTGCTCCGCTTGGGGCACCGACCGTAGCCGAGCAATCGTGGCCTCGAAGGTTGGCGGCGGTGTGGCCCGGAGTTCCTCGCGCAGCATCCGCACATGCGTATTACCGACCGAGAGCGCACCCGCCCGGTCACCCGTTGACTCGAGCACTTGCATCAGCCGCAGCGCTGCGCTGGTATCGCACGGATCGAGCGCAACCAACGCCTTCCGCCAGCGCGTAGCGGCGCGCCATTCGCCTCGGTCTTCTGCGGTATTGGCGAGTTCTTCTAACGCACGCGCTTGCGCGTCGGCCAGCCGCGTACGTTCGCGTTCCACCCAGCGCTCGAATTCCTCGGCGTCGTCGAGGAAGAAGCCGTCCATGAACGCGCCACCGTAGAGAGAGACGGCACGCTCCAACTCCCCATCCTCCAGGGCTTGCTCGAATTCGACCAGGTCGCAACGCACACGATTCGAATCGATCTGCAGCGAATCCGCGGCCGAGACAATCGCGTCATCGCCGAGTGCTTGTCGAAGCACGTAGACGGACTGGTTCAAGAGCCGGCGCGCATGTTCCGCATCGCGCTCCGGCCAAAGCATCCCGATAACCTTCTCCCGTCGAATCGGGCGCGAACGACCCACGACCAGAACTGCAAGCAACGCAATTCGATGCCGCTGTGCGATGGGTCCGCCGCCGCGTCCATCGGCGTTCAGAAACGATGCGGCACCGAGCAGTGTGAGCACGCTCATTCGAGTACTGCGCGGGGGAAGTGAAGCGACACGCCCGTAGCACTCCGCGACGCATCCGGAGAGTGCGCATCGTAATCCATGCGGTTCGTACGCGGAACACGCAGGCAACCCGCGGCCCCCACTGAACGTTGCCGCGTGAGTCACGCGCCGCAAAGCATTACAGTACCGGGAAGTGTCTCCGGGCCGAACGCCATGACCACCTCGAAGCGTATCGCGCTGGTCTTCGGTGCCCTCGTGCTGCTGCTCGCTGCAGCAGCAGTTGCTTTACTGGTCGCGCGCGCCAACGTCTATCGCTTCGACGCGCTGGTGGTGGACGATGCACCCAACGTGCCTGGCGAAGGCATCAACCTGCAGTGGCTCGGCAACACCAACGTCCTCGTCAGCGATGGCACGACTGCCGTGCTCACCGACGGCTGGTTCACGCGACCTTCTACGCTGCGTATCCTGTTCGGCAAGATCGAACCGGACGGCGCCGCTATCGAAGCGGCGCTACGCCGTGCCGGTATTCTTCGATTGGCGGCGGTAGTGCCCGTGCATTCGCACTTCGACCACGCGATGGATGCGCCGGTGGTCGCGCGGCGAACCGGCGCGGTCCTACTCGGCTCGGCATCGACCGCGAACATCGGTCGCGGCGTCGGCCTTCCTGAGGAGCAGATCGTGATCGCAGCGCCCGGGCGTGCGTACCAGTTCGACGCCTTTCGCGTCACGCTCATCCCATCGCATCACTTCGTGTTCCCGTATGTCGATATTGGGGACACAGAACCGGAGCAGATCACCAAGCCGCTGGTGCCACCGGCGCGAGTGAGCGACTACGCCGAAGGCGGCAGCTACGCCGTACTGATCGAGCACCCGCTCGGCAAGGTGCTCGTGCAGGGCAGTGCCGGCTATGTCCCTCAGTCGCTGGCCGGGATCGACGTCGACGCCATCGTGCTCGGTGTCGGCGGCATCGCGGGTCAGACGGCCGCATACCAGCGTGACTATTGGACGCACGTGGTCGATGCCGTGCAGCCGGAAGCGATCTATCCAGCCCATTGGGACAGCTTTAGCCACCCGCTCGGCGATAAGCCGCAGCCGCCGAACATCTTCTGGGATCGCGTCTTCGGCCTGCGCACCGAGGACAGCATCGACTTCGCGCTCGAGCGCGGCGGCGACAAGGTGCATCTGCTACCGATGTGGCGGGCCGTGCCGGTCAAGCACCGCCGCTGAAATTGGTGACAGTTACCGATTTCGTCGGCCTCGTTCCTTCGATCCATGCCGTCTATGCGAAATCGGTAACTGTCACCAGGCGAACTAGGGGCGCACTTCATAGTAGAGGTTGCTCGGGTCCTCGAAGTCATGCATCTGGAAGCGCGAGAAGCCAGCGTCGCGCACCATCTGCTCAGCGACGCTGGGATTGAACCCGAGCGTGCCAAGTCCGGCGCCATCGGGTTCGGACAGTGC
>QJXZ01000260.1 GCA_003248125.1 Gammaproteobacteria bacterium
ACATGCGGCAAAGGATGCAGGCCGTGAGGGCGGCCGGTACGACCGAACGCAGTTCCTCCTTCTCCCTCGACCGGATCAGACGAACGTACTCAGCCTAGATGAACACCGCCGGTGACACGCCGAAGCGCTCCGCCACACAGGGCCGCCGCTGCGCGACCGTGGTGGAACCGGCAAGAAACCAAACACTGCGTGAGCGGATGACGATGGTCTCAGCCACCTCTCGCGGGCTCGCACGCCGCCGAGGTTGCAACTGTGGGAGCGGGCTTGCCCGCGATAACAGTCCGGCTGAGCGATCGCGGGCAAGCCCGCTCCCACAGACACTCGACGCTAGCGTCGTCGCGAAAAACGCGCGCGCAGGCGTGTCACCAGATCGCGGCCCAAGAGCGCGATCGCGAGAAGCCCCAGCAGCTTGGCGGCGACGATCAAGCCACCGGCAATCGCGAGTGACTGCCCTACCGACAGCTGGAGCAGCGGAACCCCGAGTGCACTGAGCCCGCTGACCACCGCACAACCCAACACCGTGCCACCCGCGAACGTACGCCAGCGTGTTGCACCCGACCGACCACCACGCTCGAGGCGGTACACCTTGCGCCGGTATACCTGCACCACGACCGCGAGCAGTGCCAGCCCATACAGCGCGCCGCCCGCGGTCCATGCATAGCCGATTGGCTTACCGGCAACGAACGCGTCGAACGCTTCGATGGACCACGCCGTCGGGATCAGCAGAAACACCGACCGGTACCACGCATCGGCGTCGATGAAATACATCACCAGCGGCGCCAGCGTGACGAACGTGATGCCCTTGAATACCGCGAGCGCTTCCACTTTGTCCTTCGCAAAGACCGGAATCGCGAGTGCGCAGACGGGCGTCAGCACGGCGAGTGAAAGCACCAACACGAGCCATTGCGCCGGCGGAATGTCGAGCGCCTGCCAGGTGGAGTTCATGACTGCCACCGTGAACAGCGGCCACAGGCTCATCCACAGGGTGGCAATCATCGTCCGCGTGAGAATGAGCCGCGCCGGGCTGATGGGTGTGACGCCGAGCGCCTCCCGAACACCCGTGTCGTTCTCATCTACCATGAGCAAGCCGAACAGATAGCCGAAACCGCCTGGCCCGCTCACCAGCGCCAACGCGATCATGAACGGGAACCAATCCACCCAGCCGGGGAGCGATGCCTGAAACGCGCCCAGCGCGGTGATCGTGAGCATCGTCGCCACCGAGAGCAGCACGTTGATCAGCATCACCTGATCGCGCGTGATGCCCCTTACGTCCAATCGAACCAGTGCAGCCGTTGCGCTCATCGTCTATTCACCTTCCGTCCGAAACCATGGCCCGTTGGTACTCGCGCAGCGTCCAGCACGCGCCGGCAATGCACCACAGCACCAGATAGCCTGCCGCAAGCAGCCATGACCCATCGGTTACCGAGCTGCCGGCGACGGCACCCGTGATCATCACCAGCATCGCGTGCGACGGGATTACAGCGAGGAGCGGTGTGAGTGCCGCAGGCGCGAGCTCGAAGTGAGCGAGCAGCGGCAGGTAGCCGATCATCGACACCCACAGCAAGGTCACCGAGAGCTTGTTCATCGACGGGGCGCGGGCGACACAGGCGAATCCCACCTGCACGGCAACCACGCTCGCGAGGCCAATCGCGATCACCATGCGTGCAACGTCAAAGCGACCACCGGTCGCCACCCAAGCGACCACCAATCCGGACACGAACGCGACCCCGGTGAGTGACGCCGTCTTTGTGACTACGTATACCCACGGCCGCATCGGCGTGACGCCGAGCGCGGCCAACGTGCCTTGCGCCTTCTCTTTCAGCACGATGGCTCCGACGAAGCTGAGGCCGATCGTCGCCGGATCCATGAAGACGAAGAAACCGGCCAACTCCGGACCGCGCGACTCGGGCGGCAACAGCAACACGAACGCGCAGATCACCGCGGTGCTCACTACCGTGGCCGGATAGATGAACGATCGAAGCTGCAGTGTCACCTCCCAACGCAGCGCATGCGCGAGTGTCGACATTACGCTTCTCCTTCCAGCCGCACGCCGGTGACGTCGACGAACACGCGATCGAGGCTCGCTTCCTGACTGTGAATCGTGCGCACGTCCGCATGATTCAACAGCTCGAGGAAGTGGACGTTGCGACCGAGACCATCGAACGAAAACTCCTCGGCGCCGGCAGGCTTGCCATTGCATCCGTACTCGACGCGTACGCTGCGTTTGCCGTAGCGCGCCTTGAGGGTCTCCTTGCGCTCCACCACGTTCATTTGGCCTGCGACGATGAAGCCAACGCGATCGCACAACTCGTCGACGTCGTGCATGTTGTGCGTGGTCAGCAGGATGGTCTTACCCTTGCGTTGCTCCGTGCGGATCAGATCCTTGACGATGCCGGCGTTCACCGGATCGAGTCCGGAGGTTGGTTCGTCGAAGAACAGCACTTCCGGATCGTGCAGCAGCGCGCGCACGAAGTTGAGCCGCATCATCATGCCTTTGGAGTAGTCCGAGACACGGACGTCCGCCGCATCGCGAAGGCCAACCAGTGATAGCAGCTCCTCGGCCGGCCGCGTGGCGCGCCGATACAGCGCAGCGAAGAACTCGAGGTTCTCGCGGCCGGTGAGCTTCAGATAGTGGTTCGGCAGTTCGAAGCCCACGCCGATGCGCTCATAGATACTGTGATCCCAGTTCTCGAGGTTCCGTCCCAACAAGCTCACTCGACCGCTGTAGCGCCGGTTGCGGCCAGTGAGCACGCGTTGCGCAGTGCTCTTACCGGCGCCGGACGGACCGAGTAAGCCGAAGATCTCGCCCGGTGCAACGCTGAACGAGACGTCGGCGACGGCCGGTTCGGTAGCGCCGGGGTAGACATAGGTTAGGTGTTCGACTTCGATCATGTTGCAACCTCAGAAGTTGACGTTGAGCCGCATGCCGTACGTGCGCGGCGCACCGAGCTCGCGCAGTCGCTGGTTGGCGAATCCGGGCACAGCGATGGTGATGTAGTCCTCGTCACTCAAGTTGTTGCCGTACGCGACCAACGACCAGCGCCCGCCGGCATCGCCGATGCCGATGCTGCCGTTGAAGATCGAGAAACCGTCCTGCTTGGCGTCGTCGTTGTTGAACACGTCGTAGTACACCTCGCCGCGATACGACCACTCGACGTTCGCCAACAGGTCGATACCCATCGACGCAACGAGCGGCGTGCGCAGCACGGCGTTTACATCGGCAGTCCAGTCCGGCGCATTGGTGAGCTTGTTGCCTGTGCAGTCGATCGCCGTTGCCGGCAGCGTGTTCGTCACGCCGCAGTTCGAGAAGTCGTCGTACTCGGCATCGGCGTAGCCCACACCGGCAGTGACTGCGAGC
>QJXZ01000249.1 GCA_003248125.1 Gammaproteobacteria bacterium
CTGGTGCGTGAGTCGCAACAGTTGCGCATCCACGTCCCCTCATCCTGCCTGCACGGGCGGCACGCGCGCGGCGTTCGAGACGGCGGTGGCGGACAACGTGATCGTCTACTCCAACAGTGCATCGTTCTTGGACATCACGGCGCCCTCCACCTGTGCGACCACGGCCGACACACAGAACGGCACCACCGATTGCTTCGGTGGTACGTCGTCTTCGACACCGTTTGCGGCAGGCGTTGCCGCGATCACCACCCAGGCTGCTGGTGGCACCATGTCTCCTCCGGCCCTGCGGCAGTTGCTCGTCGATACCGGCGACTCCGTGACGGACCCGAAGAATGGCCGTGTCTCGGCGCGCGTCAATGGTTGGAACGCGGTCGTTGCGGCATCTAATTCCGAACCGCCACCACCGCCACCTCCGCCCCAATGCGAGGTGACTAGCGTGTTCGTCTCCGGCATCGTGCTCGGCACGCAATCGGTTAGCCGCGGGTCGAAGCTGGGAACGGCGATGGTGACGCTCGCCGACGATTGCGGCGGCGCGGTATCGGGCGTCGATGTGACCGGCACGTTCACAGGCAGCTTCTCGGGTACGTCGACCGAATCGACCAATGGTTCGAGTGTTGCAGGCTTCCTGTCCGACAACACGGCGCAGAAGAAGATTTCATTCGCGTTCTGCGTCGACGATGTTGCACATGCGGCCTACAAGGCCGCCAGCAACGTGGCGACGTGCGCCGCCCAATAGTTCGGGCGTGTGTCGGGTTGACTAAGACGTGGTACCGGGCAGGTTGCGTCGAAACAGGTCGTGCACGCGCTCCCAATGTTTCTCCGCAGCACCGCGGTGGTAGCGTGGCCCGCCGGGCGGTGCAAATCCGTGCAACGCGCCTGCCATGAAGTCGATGCGATAACGTTTGCCCGCTTTGGACAATGCGTCGTCCATGATCTTCATTTCTTCGGCTGTCGCGGTGGGATCGTCTTGCGCCCAACCGAAGTAGATCTCCGCTTGAATCCGGTCGATCTGACGATGGGGTGAGTCGACATTCTTGGTGACCACCCAAGCGCCGTGAATGGACGCGATCGCGGCCACCTTGTCGGGCATGTGCTGGGCGAGTGCCATTACCAGTGGACCGCTCATGCAAAACCCGACGGCCCCGATCTTGCCGTCGGCGTCGGCTTTATCGTTGCGCGACGCGAATTCGAGCATTGCTTTCGCATCGCGCAACACACCTTCGCGGGTGACCGACTGCATCAGCTCGCGGCGCAAATGCATGTCTTCGTCGCTAGCGCCGAACTCGCGATACGGGCTCTTCCGGTAGTAGAGGAAGGGGAGGAGCACGTAGTAGCCGGCCGTCGCGAGCCTCGACGCCATGTCCTTCAGCGCCGGGCGAACGCTGGGCGCGTCCATGAGATACAGCACAATCGGGTACGGTCCGCCCTCCTCGGGATGGAACTCGAAAGTGGTCATGGTGCCGTCTGGCGTCTCGATCTCGACCCGACGTTCGATCATGTGTCTCTCCTCCCTCTGCGCGGTCCGTCCCAGGATTGTGGCACACTCACGCGCTGCCATTGTCGACAAAGGGGGATCGATGACACGTTCGGTCGCAAATGCGCTGGTCAAACCCGCAAAATTTGCTCACTTCGTGCTGCGCTGCAGCGATCTCGGCAAGTCGGTTGCTTGGTACGAAACGGTTCTGGGCATGGAGCGTGTGTACGGCAACGACTTCATCGTCTTCATGACCTACGACGACGAGCATCACCGCCTGGCCATGGTGCAAGCGCGCAACACCGACAAAGTGCCACAAGGTGCAGCGGGTCTCGATCATGTTGCGTATACGCTGCCGTCGCTCGGCGACTTGCTCGCGACCTACAAGCGATTGAAAGGCGAGGGGATCCTGCCAGTCTGGCCCATCAATCATGGGCTGACGACATCGCTGTACTACGCCGATCCGGACGGCAATCGAGTGGAGTTTCAGGTCGAGAACTTCGCGACCAAGGACGAGTTGAACGCCTACATTCGCGGCGCGGCGTTTGCGCACAACCCGATCGGGATCGAGTTCGATCCCGACAAGCTGCTCGCACGCTACGAGGCAGGCGACCCGCTCGAAGAGCTGGCCAAGCAAGGCTCCGCGCCTCGATGACCTCGTCTCGTTGCCGAACTTTGCCTCGTAGGTGAACAAGGGCGCCGAAGTCACCTCCGAGGCAATGTTCGCCTTCGAGGCGAGTTAGGGCATGTACGGCGTGGGGCTCGGGCCGAGTTGCGTTTGCAGCATAGACTGCGCCATCTCGACGAACTCGCAGACCATCGGTCGGGTCTCACGCGGATCGATGATGTCCTCGATGTTGAACGCTTCGGCGGTGCGAAACGGCGAGGCGAGCGCTTCGAGTCTGGCTTCGATCTCCGCTTGCTTGGCCGCCGGGTCTTCGGACTCGGCGATCACGCGCCGATAAGCCGCCGAGACGCCACCCGCGATGTGCATCGAACCCCAGTGCGCTGACGGCCACGCCACGCGCTTGAACATACCGCTGGGTCGATCATGGCATTGGCCGGCCACGCCGTAGAGCTGGCGGACGATGACCGACAACCACGGCATGCGCGTTCTCAGCGTGGCGCACACGAGCTTCGCACCGGCGCGCACGATGCCGAGCCGTTGTTGTTCCGGCCCGACCATGAAGCCCGGTTCGTCGGCGAAGTAGATGATCGGCAGGTGGAAGGTGTCGCAAAGCGCCAGAAAGCGGATGACCTTGGTGCCGGCGGCCACGTCGGTGGAGCCGCCGCCGTACATCGGGTTGTTGATCATGGTGCCGACCGGATAGCCGTTCACGCGTGCGAGTCCGACGATGCGGGCACGGCCATAGTGGGGCGTGATCTCGAAGAACGAATCCCGATCGAGCACGGCCGCCAAGATCTTGCGCGGATCGTAGATCTTGCGTTTGTCGCGCGGAATGATCGATAGGAGCGCATCGTCGCGCCGGTTTGGATCGTCGGTGGGCTCGGCGCGCGGTGGCATTTGCCAGACGTTGTCTGGCAGATAGCTCAAGAAGCGCCGAATCATCGTCAGCGCCTCCAGCTCCGTCGCCGCGAGGTTGTCGATGGCGCCGCTCTCATAGACTTGCGTTCGGTAGTCGCCGAGATCTTCCTTGCTGATGTCGATCCCGAGTGCCGCCTTCACCACGGGCGGCCCGCCTGGAAACACTTGGCTCGTGTCTTTCACCATCACATTGAAGTGCGCGAGGCAGGCATCGACCGCCGGCAAGCCTGCGACCGAACCCAGCACCGCAGCTGCCACCGGCACCTGGCACAAGAGGTGCTCGACGCCGGGTGTTACGGGATTGGTCGGAATGTACGTGCGGCCGATTTGCTCGAAG
>QJXZ01000152.1 GCA_003248125.1 Gammaproteobacteria bacterium
CTTCCTCGACCGCCAACCCGATCGACCATTCATGCTCGCAGGTGGTGTGCTGCTCGCGATCGGTCTGCTCCTCGGCACGACGCAGCCAGGGTTGATGGCGCTACTCCCCATTTGGTTCGTGCTCGGCGTGGGATCTTCGCTAGTGCAGACACCAACCGGGCGCTTGCTCAAGCGATCCGCGATCGAGGCCGACCGGCCGGCAATTTTCGCAGCGCAGTTCGCGCTATCCCACGCGTGTTGGCTGGTTGGCTATTGGGTTGCTGGTCATGTCGGCAGTACCTTCGGGCTCACCTTCACGTTCGCCGCATTGGCTCTGATCACCATGGTCGGCACAGTCGTCGCTAGCCGCGCCTGGCCAAGTCATGACCCGATCGACATCGAACACACTCACGATGTGATTTCACACGATCACGTGCATGTGCACGACCAGCATCATCGGCACGCGCACGATGGCTCGGAGGGACCCGAACCTCACCGACATGCGCACCTTCACGAACCACTGACGCACTCGCATGCCTATACGATCGATGCACATCACGAACGGTGGCCGAATCGCTGATCGCGCGTAACTAGAACGGATTTCGTGGTATTTGACCGCGTGCGCAACTCGCGATCGTCAAACCGCCTTGGCAGTTGGCCCGGATGTGTCAAACGCCCCGTCCAATCGACGCAAACGCTCGCGGTGAGGCGCGAGACGGAACGGCATCATGACTACAAATGCAATCGCCATGATGGCGGAGATGAGCAGGAATTGACCGCTCGGATCGAACTGGTCGGCAAATGGCGCGAACAACCACGCGCCCACAGAACGTGCGAGATTAGACAGCGACATGTAGATCGCGAACTGGCTTGCCGCCACGGGTCCCCAACAGATCGTCATGGACGCGGCGATGAAACTGACGAAGATGATCTGACCGAAGAAGCCAAGCACCGACCACATGCCGACCACGTACACCGTGCTCGACCACAAGGGTTCGGTGAGCGCAAACACTAAAGTCGCAATGCAGCTTCCGCCGATGCCAATCATGTAGAAGCGCTTGGCGCCGAACCGATCGATGAACGGCCCCACTGCAATCCCAATCGCGGCGACGGCAACGCCCATCACGCCTTGCAGGTAAGAGTATTCCTCGGTAGTGAAGCCGAGCACCTGCGTCGCCGTGACGGGCACCACCGCGATCGCGACGCCATCGCGCATGCGCACGATCCACTCGGCGAGGGTCAGCACCACGCTCATGGGTAGCAGCAGTACTTTGAATAACCCCTTGAAGATGCCCGCGAACGTGGCCTCGCGGACGGGTCCACCGAGTGCGGCGATGCCATCGCTCCACGGCAGCAGTCGCTCGCCGCGACGCTCGCGCAACACGGTGATGAGCGCAAACACGACACCCACGGTGGCGGAACACACCAGCGCCGCGGTCGCGAGGCCAAATTGAGTGAGCAAGAAGCCCGCGATCGCCGCAAAGGACGAGAAGCCGGCCACTTGCCCGAACCCCATGAACGCGTTGGCGCGACCACGCTCGTCTTCCGGCAGCACGTCGATCGCCATGCCATCTACCGCTACGTCCTGCAGTGCGCTACAGACGTTCACCGCGAATGCAATCGCGATGACCAGCGACAGCTGCTCGAGCGGATCGGTAACGATGGTCAAGGCGGCAAGCGCGAGCGTCAGCCCGCCCTGAGCGGCCATGACCCAGGGGCGCCGACGCCCCATCGGTGGAAAACGAAACCGATCCATGAACGGCCCGCCGAGCAGCTTGAAACCCCAGGGCAGCCCGATGATGGCCTGGTAGGTCGCAATCTCGGCCAGGGTGGTCCCACGCTCGGCCAGCCACGCCGGCAAGGCGATGGTTAGGAGCCCGATGGGCACACCCTGCGCATAGTAGAAGGCCGTGAACGCAGTGAGGCGTATCCAGCGCGATTCAGCCAGATATGGACGGAGCGGCACGTTCGGCGACGCGCTAGTTCGTGCCGCCCGGGCGCCCCCAGGGGTCGTCCCCCGGGTCGACACCTTGCTGGATGAGGTAGTCGTGCAGTCCGCCTTGAGCAGCCTCACGGCTCGGGAATGGCCCGAGTGGGACGTCGCTTTCGCGAACATTGACGTACCACTGCCCCTGGCTCATGAAAAAGCGCTCCGAGCGAAAGCGTGTCTTCGACTCGGTATCCGTCTTGCGTTCCACCACGCCCTCCTCGGCCCGGCGGCATGCTCGCATGAAACCCGCCGACTGGGTATTTTTACATGCCGCTCACGCACCTCCATTAAACCTCCATCACACTCCACCCCTTTTCAGCCGGTGGCTTCGATAATTCGTCCAGCAGCCGCCTCGAAGCTGACCTCGGAACCCGTTTCAGCCCTCGAGATGCTCCCGGATTCTGGTCCTTCGGGGCGGCCGCACCACCCCCTCAATCCCGACTCCCTGATTTGACCCGTCGTTTGGGCGGGTGCTCTACTTCGGCGCGCACGGGGGCATCCGCTCCCAGGGCATGGCGCCACCCACTCGTCTCGAGAGATGACACGATGCTGATGACCACCACGCCCACCATCGAAGGCCGCACCATCACCGACTACTACGGTGTCGTCACCGGCGAAGCCATCCTCGGCGCCAATATCTTCCGCGACATATTCGCCAGCGTCCGTGACATCGTCGGGGGGCGTTCCGCCGGCTATGAGAAGGAACTGCGCAATGCCCGTGAGATTGCCTTCGAGGAGATGGCGGCCGCCGCCGCCGCGATGGGTGCGAACGCCGTCATCGGCATCGATCTCGACTACGAAACGGTCGGCGCTCAAGGCGGCATGCTGATGGTGACCGCGACCGGCACCGCCGTGAAGGTACGCTGAAAGGATTCAGCCCAATCGCGCCATCAGCCGTAGCACATCGCACACGCGGTTCGAATAGCCCCATTCGTTGTCGTACCAGCAGAGCGCCTTCACGAAGCGACCGCTCGCGACTTGCGTGAACGATGCATCGTAGATGCACGAGTGCGGATTGCCGATCACGTCGGATGACACCACCGGATCGCTTGTGAACTCGATGATCGATTTCATGCGCTCGGTCATTGCCGCCTGCTCGACTGCGGCATGGATCTCTTCGATGCTAGTGCGGCGTTCGAGCTCCGCGAACAAGTCGACGACCGAGCCATCCGCGACCGGCACACGCGATGCGATTCCGTGCAGTTTGCCCTTCAGCTTCGGCAGTACCTGACCAACGGCTTTCGCCGCACCCGTCGATGTTGGAATCGTGTTTTCGGCAGCTGCCCGGCTACGCCGCCAATCGGAGTGCGGCACGTCCGCCAGACGTTGGTCGTTAGTATAGGCATGCACGGTGTTGATGATTCCCTCG
>QJXZ01000311.1 GCA_003248125.1 Gammaproteobacteria bacterium
TTCCTCCATCGCCACCGTATGCGCCAAATAGCCGAGTCCCACCCCACCATATTCCGGTTCGACGGTCATGCCGAGCAGGCCGAGCTCGCCGAGCTGGGGCCACAGGTCACGCGGAAACGTATTGCTGCGGTC
Organism: Gammaproteobacteria bacterium; assembly: GCA_003248125.1. Classification (GTDB taxonomy): domain Bacteria; phylum Pseudomonadota; class Gammaproteobacteria; order Pseudomonadales; family Azotimanducaceae; genus SZUA-521. The sequence goes on from QJXZ01000311.1 coordinate 133, forward strand.
GATCTCCTCTGCACGCGGCGCGATCTCCTTCGCCGCGAATTGGGCAATGGAATCCCGCAAAGCGTCTATGTCTTCACCAAGGCCGAAGTCGAAGGGCGGCAAGGCTTGGGTCATGGCCCCATGTTAGTCGAAACTACCCACAGCGATCCGTTACCCAGCAGCCTGGTCCAGCACGGCGCGTGCAGCGCGAAGGTCCGGCGGGACATCGGCTTCGACGCTGAACGACCGATACACCGGATCGAGTACCTCCATTGCGCGTCCGCGCTCGCCCCGTTCGAGATGTAACTGTGCCAGGCTCGTCGTCGCCCGTAGCTCGAGGGCTCGCGACCGCTGCGCACGCGCCACTGCAATCGCCTCAGCAAACAGTTGCTCCGCACGCTGAGGATCTGCCGGCTCACCATGGGCCGGATCGCCGGAACGCAACACATTGCCAATGGCACGCAGCGTCTCAGCTTCCCACCACCGCTCATTCGACTCGCGCATGAATTCCAGTGCTTCTTCGTACAGGGTTAGGGCCTTTTGCGTAGCACCACGGCACTCGGCGGCCTGCGCCACCAAGTACACCCAATACCCTTCGTTCATCCGCGATCCACTCGCCCGGTACATACCGAGCATCTGTTCCATCTGTGCCTCGACAGTGTCGGCCTCGCGGGCATCCGCAGCATCGAGTGCACCGCTCGTGAACAGTCCCCAACCTTCCAACATTTGACTATGTACTTCGAAGAAAAACCCATGCTCCCGGCACATCGCAGCTGCTTTGTTGGCCAGCCGGCGCATCGGCTCGCTCTCGCGGCGGTGCTGACGCAACATCGCCACGCAGATATGTGCATACACGATCCCGTACGGAAAGGCTGCTTGCTCGGCGAGCTCCAAAGCACGCTCGGCGTGCAAGAGCGAACGATCGAAATCACCAAGATGCCAGCGACTCCAACTCAATATGCCATTGATGGGAACGCGGGGATCCTCGCCCGTCGGTGACACGAGCGGGAAGTTGCGATGCGGTGTGTCGAACGCAAGCGCCCTTTCCAAATGCGTGCAACACCCCAAGAAGTCACCACCGAAATACAGCGCCATACCCAACGCCTGCTGGGCACCGAAACGTAGGGTCGGATCGTCGAGCCGATTGCTGAGCCGCACCAGTTCGCGAGCAAGGCGCACGCCTTCCGCAAGATCCATGCGTACAAGGTGGTAGTAACACAGACCCATGACCACCCAAAACCGCTCCGGCCCCTCCGGAATCGAGTCACACAACGCCAGCGCACGCCGATAGGTCGCTTCCAGCGCAGGTGCGCTGTATCCGACCGCGGCCATCAAGGCCGAGCCGTGCGCCATCCGTAGCGACAATTCCAACCGGACGCGCTCCGCAGGATCGGAGACGCCTTCGAGTAAACCAAGACCATGCTCCAGATGGTGGACCGCTTCCTGATTCGAGGATCCCGCTATCGCTCGCTGTCCTGCACGGTGTAGATAATCGATCGCCTTGTCGGCGACCTTGCCTTGCGCATAGTGGTGTGCGATCAACTCGGGCTGCGACGACGCAATCTGCGGAAACCGCTCCTCGAACATGCGAGCGATCTCTGTGTGGCGTTGCTGACGCACTTTGTTCAACATCGACTGGTACGCGGCGTCCTGAATCAACGCATGTTTGAACGTGTACGTCGCCTTCGGCGGGACGCCTGCCTGAAACAGCAGCTCCGTATCAACTAGCCGTCGCAGTCTCTCTCGCAAAGTGGCATCGTCGATTGCGAGTAGCCCACGAATCCACTCGTGATCAAATTCGCGCCCGAGCATCGCACCGATCTGTGCGAGCTCCTTGAGCTCAGCGAGATGGTCCAATCGTGCTGTCAACGAGCCACGCAGGGCGATCGGAATCTCACGCTCGCTGTAGTCTCCGGTCAGCTCGTATGTATCCCCGCGTTCGACGAGCAGACCCGACTCCAGCAACGTCTTGGTCATCTCCTCGATGAACAACGGCACACCATCGGTACGACGATGCAACTCCTCGCTCACTCTTTGCGGCAGCGCTCGGCCGTAGGTCAGCTCCGAGATCAGCAGATCTACTTCGGCTTCCGAAAGTCGTTCGAGATTCAGATGATGAACGCGCGGATCGCTCTGCCATGGCGATGAGAAGGTCGGTCTCGCGGTCAACAAGATCAGCAACCGCGCCGGCTCGGTTCGGCGTAGCAGAATGCCAAGCAGCTCGAGGGTAGTTGGGTCGACCCAGTGCAGGTCTTCAACCAGTAACACCATCGGCTGCCGCTCGGTGAGTGCGACAATGACCGAAACTATGCCTTGCAGCATTCGTTCCTTCTTCTTCTGGGGGGTCAACTCGCTGGCGGCATGGTCATCGTCCAACGGGATCTCGAGCAGTTCTGCCAGCACTGGCAAGGAACCTCGCATCACCTCACCGAGCCGAGGAACACCTTCTTCCAACATGCGACGACGGATTGCATCCGAGTCGACGCCGCGGATACCGAGCAACGATTCGACACCTTTGATGACGGGGCGAAGCGCACTATTTTGGTGGAATGGCGAGCACTGCCACGTCGCCCACGTCATGGCCCGCGAATCAAGGGATTCGCGCAACGCGTGGACCAAGTGCGACTTCCCCATACCAGCCTCGGCCGTGATGACTGCACCCACCTGCTCGCCGCGTTCCACCGCGTCATACAAAGATCGCAATCGAGCAAGTTGCTCGTCGCGACCGACACGACTTGGTGCCCCCTGCAGGACGGCCTCATAACGACTGTCGACGTCGCGCAGGTGCAACGCACGGTAGGTTTCGATGGGTTCTGGAATACCCTTCAACAGCTCGGGTCCCAAGTGCTCGCACACCACGAGTCGGTCGACGAGTTGGTAGGCCGACTCACTCAACAGCAAGGTATTTGGCCGCGCCCTGTCCTGCAGGCGTGCCGCCAAGTTGGGTACTTGGCCAAGCGCGAGATCCTCGCCTCGCTCGCGCACACCAACGCTGCCGGTCACGACCAATCCAGTGTGTAACGCGGCGCGCAGATCGATGCGCAGACCGTACTCGCGCTCGAGACCGTCATTTGTCTCGTGCAGCGCTTCTATAATGCCGAGCCCTGCGAGTGTGCCGCGCAGCGCATCGTCTTCATGCGCGAGCGGGTAGCCGAAATACACCAGCAGCCCGTCCCCCAGATACTGCGCAATGTACCCACCAAATTCCCGAATTACTCCGTGCGCGGTCTCGTGGAATCGCCGTACCACCTCGCGCAGAACTTCGGGATCGAGACGTACCGACAGCTCGGTCGAGCCAACGAGGTCGCAGAACAGCACGGTTAGCGGCCGCCGATCGGCGCCGGTATCTTCGGGCTCGCTACTCGCAAGCCGCGACTCCTCGCGGCCGGCGTCCACGAGCCGAGCCCCACACTGTCCACAGAACTTCGACTCGACAGGGTTGTGGGCCGAGCACTTCGGACACCCGGTCGTCAGGCTCGAGCCACATCCCCTGCAAACGGTCTCGCCGGGCGCGTTTTCGAAGCTGCACGCCGCGCAACGCATAGACTGACTGATCCTGACAATTCCCCCTTCGAGATGATAACGGAATATCATCACGTCCGGTGACGGGGAGGGACGCCATGCAAGTCGCGGCGAGTCTGGCACATCACTTGGCGGAAGGCTCCTTTGGCGACAAGCAGCTGGTCTCCGTGTTCGTCGGCCTTTCTTATCTTTTCTGGATCACGGCCTACATCACCGCCATTCGCGTCGGTGTGAGAGATCGCATCTACACGATCCCGTTGCTTGCCATATGCCTCAATATCACGTGGGAAGTCCTGTTCGGTTTCACGTGCACCAGTACCGACGCGATGCAAGGGCTCTGTTTGGGCAAAGTGGCAACCTGGGGTGTGCGTGGCGAGTTTCTGTTTGATCTCGCCATCTTCTATTTGCTACTGAGGTACGGACGCGACCACATGCGTGTTAGCGATCTACGGCGCTTCTTCTATCTCGTCGTTACCGTCATCGTCGCGTTTTCGTATCTGGGCCAGTATTCGTTCGTGCGCTATTACCAAGACACGCACGGACTCGAGAGTGCATTCATCATCAACCTGGTGATGAGCGTCCTATTCGTACTCATGGCGTTCGACCGTCCCGATGGGCGTGGACTGTCGCGTCTAATCGCGTGGGCCAAGATGCTCGGCACCGGCGTCGTAGCACTAGCGCATCTCACGCTCATGCAGCCTTGGAATCCGGATTCACCGGTGCGAAGCTTGGAAGAGACACGTGCGCACCCAGAGTTCATGCTCTTCCTGTTCGCGTCGGTCTTCGTCTTCGACTTCTTTTTCATTGCGCAGTGCCACCGCCTATTGCCAGCGAACCGATCGCGTGCGACTCGGTAGCCGCAAGAGTTCGATATAGGTGGCCGTGGGCAGCCAATGTGACCTCGAGATCATGGCTGCGCGCGAGCCGTGCGTCCTTCCGTTTTTCCATCGCGCGGCGCATTACGGCCGCGGCAAATGTTTCGGCATTGTCATCGACGATCATGCCGTTCGCCACGGACGTGATGGCTGCGCGCGCTGCGATCGAGTCCACAGCCACGATGGGTAATCGAGCAGCAAGGGCCTCGTAGAGCACGATCGCCTGCGTATCCGAGACCGACGAGAACAAGAACAAGTCTGCATTCGCGTAGTACGCAGGAAGCTCATGCTGTGGCATCGCGCCCAGCCATCGTATCGAATGCCTCAGCCCCAGACGATCGGCGCGGTTACGCAGGGCGCCCGCTTGGCCGCCATCGCCGACGACTACCAATACGAATTCTTCCCTCGGCAGGTGCTTGACCACATCGATCAAGAAGTCGACCCGTTTCTCCCGCGTGATTCGGCCGACGTACAAGAGCATCTTGAGCTGCGGTCCAATACCCAGACGCTCACGCAGTTCATTCGATTCTACCGGCGTGGAAAATCGCCCTTGCTCGATGCCTGTCGGAATCACCGTGGCAGGGGTCGTAACACCCTTCGACGCCAGACGGGCCGATATCGATGAATTCGGCACGACGATATGGTCGACGGATCGACACACGTGTAGTTGCCGTGCCACCAGCCAATTCGCGATCCACCGTGCAGCTTGCGGAGGCACGTAGTGGACGTAGTGTTCATAGAACGTATGGAACGTGTACAGCACGGGTATACCACGTGCTCGCGCCGCGCGTAGTGCCGTCATACCGAGAACGAACGGCTGATGTATGTGCACGACGTGCGGCCGGAACTCGTCCAGCACGCGTCGAACTGCCCGTGCGGCGGCGACGGGCAGCGGAAGTGCCCAATTCTCGAGCCCCCGAATTCTCATCGACGAGGTTCGTGTGACGTGCGCATCGAGCCCCGACGCATCCTGTCGCTGGTAGCGAGGGGCGATGACGTGGAGGCGATCCGAGCCAGTATTGAACCGTGTCACCAAATGGCCGATCGATACCGCCGGTCCGACGAGCCGCGGAAAGAACGTGTTACTGGCCACGAGCACACGCATTTCGCGCGACCGGGCTCGCCGTCTCTTCGCGTCACTCATTGCCAGGCTCGGCTGCATCCCAACCCAAGTAGCGCATCAAGGTACCCAGTACCGTCGATCCGAACGCTAACCGAAAGTGGGGACGGTCGGTGTAGAACGGCGCCGTGATCAGAGCGGCACGTTCCGCAGGGGATAGAAACAGCTGGCTCTCGCGACTGGCATGCCCATCGCCGCCGGTAGTCACGAGTGCATCGAGATGCACCATGCGTCGAACCGTCCGGTCCCCCGTGAATCCGATCTCCCATGAATTCCCGTCGCGGTACAACACTGCTCGGTCGGGGGTGGGGAGATAAGCATTCTGAATCAAATGGTAGACCGGCGCCCGGAATCCCTCGGGATCCATCCGCAGCGCGTAGTGCAGGTTGCGTGCCCGCGTCAGCGCCCAATCGAGGTACACTCGCCGCTCGCGTGCGGTGCCAAATTTCTCGGCTACTCTGCGATCGAGCCTAGCGCGTACGCCCGGTGCGAACACTGACCAACCGTACCGTTCCCAGGCATCTGCGTCGAATAGGTCCACCTCGACTGGTCGGGCCGCGTCGTCGATGAAGAAGTCCTCGCGATACGCCGGCAGGTCCTGCAACAGCGCGACGAAGCTGAACATCGTTTCGGGTGCGATTCGCCGGCCAATCCATGGCAAATAGCGACGCCCTCGGTGTAGCTCTCGCAGCGTTCGCAAGCTGCCGCCCGTCGCCGATCCGATCAGAATCATCCTGACGACGTCTAGATCTGATGGTTGCCGAGCGCGCCCAGCGATCGCCATGTCCAAGTCCGCGTCACCGTACTTCAGAAGATAGCGGCAAATGTGTACGCCATTGCTTTGCCCGATCAGTACGACCCGCAAGCGATCGCAGCCACGCGCAAGCCGGAGTGCTTGCAGTGCACGATGGAGACACTTCGCCGTGTGGACGTTGTCCTGTCGCCAATCATAAGCAAACAAGAAGAAGTCGCCGTCGATCGGTGGATTCCCGAATTCTCCGCGCCGCAGGCGCAGTCTTACCAACAACTCTGCTATGGGGCCGAGGACGCGCTTTCGGAAGGGCCCGAACCTCAGATAGTCGATGACCTCGGTCGCTTCCAAGTCTCCTGTCGGTTGCGGACACGCCGAAATGGGGCGTGCCAATCGGTAGCCATCGTCGTGGGGAGCGAGTAGGTCCTCGCCACGACTCCAGACCATCGAGCCTGTACCACACTCGCGTAGCGCACTTCCCGTGAGACCGGGAACGATTACGACCACCGCTCCAGGATCTCGCGCTCGCCATCCAGGGCACGCTGGAATGCGTCGGTCCAACAGGTCATTGAGGGGTACCATGTCGACCGTGGATTGTATATTAGGGGCAAACGTCTCGAGGAAGGGGGGATCGTGCCTTGAGGCAATGGGACGTAATCGTCGTAGGCGCCGGCCCCGCTGGCTCTGTCGCAGCATTGCTGCTCGCACGCCGCGGCTACGACGTGCTGCTGCTCGATCGCAAGCGGTTTCCACGCGCCAAGGCTTGCGGCGATGCCGTGCCCGCGTCCGCAATCCGCATTCTGATGGAACTCGGGCTCGGGCCCGCTATCGCGCAGTCCCAGTTCTACCCGCTCGACGGCTTGCGCATCGTCGCACCGGCAGGGCGCATCGTCGACTTCCCACTGAACGCAGCCACCGACGGAGCGCAGCCCTACACCGTTCCGCGCGACGTATTCGACGATCTCATAAGACGCGCAGCAATTGCCGACGGCGCAGCTTTCGAGATCCGCAACGTCAAACGGGCGATTATCGAATGCGGGCGCGTAACTGGGGTCGTCACCAATGAAGGCGATTCGCATCAGATCAAGGCACGTGTGGTGATCGCCGCGGACGGCGGTGGCTCAGCACTGGTGCGTGAACTCAGCCGCGAGCGACGGCAGGATAGCCACCGCGCGATTGCAGTGCGCGGTTATCTCGACGGATTCGATGAAATTCCCAACACGGTCGAGGTTCTGTTGAACGAAAACGTGTTGCCGGGCTACCAATGGATATTTCCAATTGGTCCACGCCGCGTGAACATCGGGCTCGGCATGCGTCTCGACGAATATAAACGTCGTGGCATGAACTTGTTGCGAATGCTCGACGTATTTCTGGCAAGCGCGTCGGTGCGTGCGCGGATCGAGCCTGGCGCAACGGTAACGGGCGTGTCGAGTTGGCCGCTCAATTTTGCATCTCAATGGCCAACGTTGCTGTACGACGGCCTGCTGCCGGTCGGCGATGCGGCGGGCTTCATCAACCCGCTGACCGGTGGTGGCATTCGCAATGCGTTGTTCTCAGGCGTCACAGCGGCGGTGACCATCGATCGTGCATTGCGGTCGGGAACGGTCGCGCGCCGAAATCTACAGCCATATATTGAGCGTTGCCGCGCCGACCTACGTCGTAGCACACGAATCGCCTACTTCCTGCAACGCTCACTACTTGGCAACGCGCTGTTGCTCGATTCGTTGGCAGCGACATTTTCGGCCGCTCAGAAGTGGCGCTCCGGTCCCGCTAGCTCACGCCCAAAGCCATTGCGACCAGCATGACGAACAGCGCCACATGCAACGCGATGGAGTAGGCACGGCTGGTCCGCGGCTCGGCAACCGGACGAAGCACCGAAAGTGACGCGATCGCGACTGCGACAAATGTGCTCAAGCCGAGTAGTGAGACGTAGACAGGGCTCGCCACCTGCCACCAGACGGGAACCCACGCCGTAACGACCGCACCCAGCACCATCCCGCTGCCGAATCTGTTGGCAGTCGGCACACCGAACCGGGTCGCAATCGTATCGACCCCGGCCGCGCGATCCCCTGGTGCGTCCTCTCCGGTCTTCATCACTTCCTTGCCGGCAATGTACAAAAGACAACTGGCAGCCAGAACCAATGGGACGTCGCGCCGAACACCAGGCAGGATCAACCAGCACCACAGCGGAAAGGCGCCGATCAAGCCGACCGCGACATTGCCGAGCAGCGGAACGCGCTTCAGCCAGAACGTGTAGCCGGCACTGACCAGACCGGCACCGATCACCATCACGCCAAGAGTGGGTGACGCGACGACCGCCAAGCCAATGGCCGCCGCGTATGCAACGAAAGCAGCAATGAGAGCGGCGCGCCGTGAAACGACGCCGGCAGGAATCGGCCGCGTAGGCCGATTGATCCGATCTTCTTCTACGTCGTGCCAATCGTTGATGAACATCGACGCTGCACTCAACAGTCCGTTGGCGACCGCAACGAGCGCGACACAGAAGCCAGCCAAGGCCACATTTGCTAGCCGCGCGCCAACCAACGATGCCCCGGCTGCCAACAATACCAATGACCAGCGGCTCATACGCAACAAGCCGAGGGCAAGTTGGCCAACTCGCACGCGCCCGGTGGTCAAGGATGAATCTCGTGCCGCGAGCCATCCTCGGCGACCAGCACTTCACGTATGTCCGGTCCGTCAAGCGTCGCGACGAGGCACCCGTTCATCACACGCTCGGGAATCTCCGCATCGTTTGCAGAACGTGACTCATACCAACTCACCATCGGACTGTTCTTCAAGAGCTCCGCCTCGCCGTACGGTATCGCTCCGTGGCCGACACATCGCGCGAGGTAAGGTAGTGCGTTCGACTCGTAGATAGCCGGCGTGTGCAAGTGACCCCAATACCAGACATCAGGCGAGCTCAACCGTACGTCCGCGAATAGCGCCAGCACCTCGTCATGCAACGTCGTCGTCTTCTCGCCGACGGCATCAACCGGTTGGTGATGTGTCAGGACGATCACTTTGCGTTTTCCTTTTTCGCGCAATCGTGCCCGCACGAATTCGTGCTGAGGTCCGTCGTTACCGAGCGAACCATCGAGATAGAAGCGTGTCGCGTGGTACGCGGTATCGAGCGCGAGCACCAACCAGTGCTCGTTCTCGAGCGCGAAGAACGTCGTTCCGTGCTGCGCGGGAAACCATTTACGCAACGCCTTCACCAGATGAACGGCGTTGCAATACATCTCGTGGTTTCCCGGGACGACCAGCGATGCAACGGATCCTCTCGGCCACACTTTCGCCAGATTTCGGCGCACCTGACATCGAGTACCCGCGTAATACGTGTCTCCCAGGTGGATCGTGAAGTCCACGCCGCTGGCTTCAACTGCTGTAGCAACGCGACTCGCGGCTGTTGCGGCCTTGCGCCAGAAGCCCGTACCCCAATCGCCAATCAACGCAACATCAGTCCGTTCCGGCATACGAATGATCTGTGGATCTCGTCCGAACGCAGGCTTTGGCAGCAAGTGCCACTTCAGAAACTCGAACAACGCGCCGAACCACTCCGGATCGAGCTGCTCGAACTTTTCGACACCCCAAATCGAGCCATCGGGGTGAACGACCGCAGTCGCACCAGCCTCGTCGAGCGGAACCTCCGCTTCGCCCAGATGTGTCTTCGCCCAAGAGAATTCCGGAAATTGCAATGGCTCCCGTCGCTCACCGCGCAATGCCCCGTGCGCTTGCTCGTGGGCCGCATCGATCGCTCGCTCGAGCGCTTGGACGTCGCTCGGATCGGCACGTAGCCGATAGATGCGAAGTCTTCGTCTCGCACGAAGTGCGCGAATTCTCTGGGAAACCTTCATCCTGATTCCTTGATAACGATCAAAGTCACCCCTTCTTCTACACGATCACCAACCTTCACCGTCAGTTGCTCGACGACGCCGTCCAGCGGTGCGAGCAGCGTGTGCTCCATCTTCATGGCTTCCAGCACGATCAGCGACTGACTGCGCTTCACTCTCGCGCCCTGCACAACGTGCATCGCAATGATCTGCCCCGGCATCGGCGCTTTGACGTCGCCGTCGCCTGCGATGTCGGCGGCGACATGCTCGACATCGGTCGCCACCGCCGCATACTTGATGGTGGCACCGCCGCTCATGATATAGAGCAAGTCGCCGGCGAAGCACACACCGCACGACACGAGCTCACCGTTCACCACGGCGCCGATGCTCGACGCATCACCTACCTCGCCAATACCAATCTCGCGGCCGTCGATTTCTACTTGTTTCGGGCGGCCGTTGCGCTCCAGGCGCACCACTTGCCGGCGCGGCAGGTTGACGCGGAACGCATCGCCGCGCTGCCACGGCGAATTCGTTGCGCGACGCTGTGCGATCAATCCGGCCGCTACGCTGTCGAATCGTTCGTCTTCGCCA
>QJXZ01000259.1 GCA_003248125.1 Gammaproteobacteria bacterium
CGTGCGTATTCCGATCGACGTGGCCGCAGGCGCCGCGCATACCTACACGGAGTGCGCGCGAATCTGGAATCCGATTCACACTGACAAAATGGTCGCGCTCGCTGCTGGGCTCCCCGACATCATCCTCCATGGAACCGCGACGCTCGGGCTCGCGATCTCGATGCTGGTTCGCGAACGACTCGGCGGTGAACCGCTGCGTGTGCGGCGTGTGGCCTGCCGCTTCTCCGCCATGGTGTTGATGCCGTGCACGCTGACACTGCGGATCGAGGCCAGTGATGCGCAGACATTGTTCTATTCGGTGCTCACCGAGCAGGGTGATGCCGCCATTCGAGACGGGATATTGGTGTTTCAGTGAACCCTGGCGTAACCAGATCGGGCGTTGGCAACGCAGCGACTTTGGGCCATGATTGGCGCGGTTTTTTCGAGGCCGAAGTTCGGCGGTGGCCATGTTGGCGACCCTTTCAGAGTTCGAGCGCGCACCTCGCATTCTGCGCCTCAACGTCGCAGGTCAGCCCACCGAGTGGGTGAGCTGGCAGGATGCCGTCTGCCTGTATGCGAGGGATTTGGTGCTGTGGTCGCTCGGCGATCCCATTCTCACCATTCGCGGCGGTCACTCGCGATTCGATGGCTCGCAGTCGCACGTCGACATCCACAGCATCGTCGCGTGCGACGGCCGCGTGGTACCGCCGGCGCGCAACGTTCCGCCGCTCACGAACCAAGCGTTGTTCCGCCGCGATCGCAACCTCTGCTTGTACTGCGGCCACCATTACAGCGACGGCGATCTGACGCGCGACCATGTCGTGCCGCGCTCACGCGGCGGCAGTGACGATTGGGACAACGTAGTTGCCGCATGCCGGCGCTGTAATCACCGCAAGGGCAACCGATTGGCGCACGAGTGCAACCTCGAGCTGATCGCGCTGCCGTACGTGCCGAATTTTGCGGAGTATCTGGCGCTCATCAATTCCGGCCGTATCTTGGGCGATCAGATGGACTTCTTGCGCACGCAGTTCGGTGCGGAGAGCCGGCTGCTGCACTGAAGTTGGCGTTGGTTGGCGCGTCGGTTCGCCGAGGCGATTGCCTAGCGCGCACCCCAGGGCGATCGACAGCTTCTACGCCACGGGCCCTTCGCTGAGTTCGAAGCTTCTCACCACTGAGTCGATCTTTGCGCGGCAACCAATGGGCAACGTCAGCTGCGGAGCGGTGTGGCCAAAGTCCATGTCGGCGACGATTGGAAACTCGTATTTGGTAGTGCGCTCGAGCAATACGCGTAGAAGCTCTTTCCGCTCTTCTGCCGAATACCCCCAACAACGACCCACGAGAAGGCCGGCCAACTCATCGAGCACGCCCATGTTCTGGTAATCCATCAAAATGCCGTCCACCGTCGCCGGCTTTGAGTTTGACGTCTCGAAGAAGAGGATATGGCCCTTCCAATCGGGCCAGAAGCTCGTACCGCGAAGGTGCTGCAACGACTCGAGGCACCCACCCACCAGGACGCCTTCGCATTGGCCCGGTTTCAGCCAAGTCCAGCCGGGATTGACGTGGCGGACACGTGGCCGTTCGAGATCACGCTTGCTCTCCCAATCGAGCAGCTCGTCGGTCCATTCCGCAGAACTAGCGACCGTGAATGGAGTCGTGGAAGACAACGCACGGAGAAACCAATCCCTCGTGTAGTCGAACATGCGTGGGTACTCGGCGAAATCCGTGAGCAGCGCAGGTCCGTAGTACGTTATCAGCCCGGTTCGAACCCAGATCGCGACCGACAAAACGGTCGTGTCCGAGTATCCAACGAAGATCTTGGGGTTCGTGCTGATCAGATCGAAGTCGAGAAGGGGGAGAAGGTGGCAGGAATGATCGCCGCCGATTGCGCTGAGAATCACCCTTACGGAATCGTCTGCAAACATTTCATGGAGATCGGTGACTCTATTCGCGGCGGTGTCAGAGGTCGCGCCTTGATGTTGGAGCGCGTGTCGCCCGAGCTTTACTCGGAATCCGAGGTCTTCCAAACATCTGATACCACGCGTTGTTCGGTGGGGAAACATTCCTGCGCCTCCCCATGATGGACTCACGATGCCGACACAGTCTCCAGGTTTGATTCTCGCCGGCTTGATCATCGACCTGCACTGCGCGCACGGTGACCAATACCCGGTGCGGGAGTGCACCGGCTCGAGCGATTAGAGCTGTGCCAATACCCGCGCCACACAGCTCGTCACTCGTTTGCCGGTGCGAATGTCGAGAAACTCGTTCGGCCCGTGCGCGTTCGAATTCGGTCCCAGCACCCCGGTCACCATGTATTGCGCGGCCGGAAATTGATCCGCCAGCATCTTCAGGAATGGGATGGTGCCGCCCATCCCCATGTAGCGGGCCGGGCGGCCAAAGGTTTCGCTCGCGGCGCGATCGAAGGCCTGCGCGAGCGCGTCGGTGAGCGGCGGTGCAGCCCAGCCCGCTTGGCCGCCATCCGATCGAAAGGAGACCGTTGCGCCCTGTGGCGGATTCGCTTCCAACGTCGACTTGACGATGTCGTCGGCGCGCTTCGCGTCCATGGTCGGCGGCAATCGAATGGACAGGCGCGCCGACGTTTCCGGCCGAAGTGTGTTGCCGGCATTGTCGACCGATGGCGCGCCCGAGATGCCGGTCACCGACAGAGTGGGTCGCCAGGTGTTGTTGAGCACCAGTTCGACGAGATCGCTCGTCACCGGCGCGGTTTTGCCGGACCACGGATACCGATCGATCACCGTCGAGCCAAGCGCTTGCACGAGGTTGGCTGCCTCGGTGCGTGTCGCGTTGTCGATCGGCACATGCAGCGCGTCGATCATGCGGCCGGTGGTGGAGTTCTCGATGCGGTCGAGCAGCGCTCGCAGCAGGCGAAAACTCGACGGTACGATGCCGCTTGCGGCGCCGGAGTGCACGCCTTGCTCCAGCACTTTCACTGTCAGCGTGCCGATCAGCATTCCGCGCAGCGAAGTCGACAACCAGAGATGCTCGTAGTCACCGCATTCTGCATCCAGACATATCACCAGTTCCGGCGTGCCGATGCGCGCTGCCAGATGATCGAGGTACGCGGGTAGATCGAAACTGCCGCTTTCCTCGCAGCCCTCGATCAACAACACGCACCGCGGCAGTGGCAGGCTCGCTCGCTGCACCGCGGCAATTGCGGTGAGGCTACCGAACAGCGCGTAGCCGTCGTCGGCGCCGCCGCGTCCATAGAGACGTCCATCCCTCAACACCGGCGTCCACGGCCCCAAGCCGTCGTGCCAGCCACTGAACTCGGGCTGCTTGTCGTAGTGGCCGTACAGCAGGACGGTGGGCGCATCTGCAGACGATCCTGGCACTTCGCCAAACCAAACGGGTGTGCGGTCGTCGATCTCGACGATCTCGTGCACCAGGTCTTCGACGCCTGCATTCGTGGCCCAATCGGCTAGCAACTGCGCGGCCTCGAACATGTGCCCATTGGCGCGCCAATCGACGTCGAACATCGGTGATTTGTTGGGAATGCGAATGTAGCGCTCGAGCGTCGGAACGATGCTTTCGTCCCACACGGCTGCGATGAAGCGATCGTCGATGGTGTTCACAGCTCGACTCGTAGCCCAATGTTGATAGAGCGCCCCGGTGTCGCGTAGCCGAAGACGTCCTCGTAATCGGCATCGCCCAGGTTCTCGATGCGCGCGCTCAACGCCAGATCTTCGGATACCTCGAAGCGCGCGGCCCAGTGTAGCAGCACGTAATCATCCAGCGACACGCGCTCAGCCGGGAACGATCCGAAGTCGAGGTCCCCGCGTTGACCCGCGTAAGAGGCGCCGAACTGCATGGCGACGCGATCGAATGGGTAGACATCGAGCGACAGGCGTGCGCTGTGATTGGGCCGTCGAATTTCATCGACTGTTGCGCCGCCGTCCTGCTCTGTGGCTTCCAGGTAAGTGTACTCGGCGCGCAGTGATGCAAGGCCGAAGTCGAGCCAGCTCCGAGCCTCGATACCGTGGCGGCGGCTCGTGGCGGCATCGTTGACGGCGGTGAATGCACCGGCATCGGCGTCGAAAACGAAGCCGTCGATTTCGTCCTGCAATCGGTCGCGAAAGTAGGTGAAGCGTGCACCTGCGTGCTCGCCGAAGCGATGCTCGATTGCTAGCGAGTAACCGGTCGACCGCTCCGGCTCGAGGTCGGGATTGCCAACGAATGTATCCGGTGTGAAGCCGTAGCGCTCGGTGAAGGTGGGGTTCTTGCGGCCTATACCGTAGCTGGCGAACGTGATGGTGCGTTCGTTGATGGGTGCCCGTATCGCAAAGCGAAAGCTCGATGCGTCTTCGAACTCGCTGTTGTCGTCGAAGCGCGCCGACGTCGAGAGCGCGACACCGTTGGCGAACGATGCCGACCATTCACCGATCGCGGCGGTGTTGTCGAGATGCTGATTCTGATTCGGGTCGCCGAACGGTGATGCATCGGCGCGTTGCCGAAAGCGTTCGCGCTCGTGCTCGATGGCGAGACTCAGAGTCTGCTCGAGACCGAATGTCGAGAACGCGATATCGCCTTGATAACCGTAGCGATACTTGCTGGCGTCAGCTTCATTGGTCAGCGCGTCTTCATCGAAGGCCTCGTTTTCGCTGCCGAAGTAGTCGATGCTGAGTCGGTGCTGCCAGGCGGATGCGGTGGCGAGCTGCAGCTCGAGTCTCGCCGTCGAGTAGGCTATGTGTTGCTCGAGGTCGCCATCGACGGGCAAGAACTCCGGAAACGGCGTGGGATCGTAGTCGACATCGGCATCGATGCGGCGCGCTACGGCGCGTATCGAGTAGTTGTCCGACTGGAACCCGCCATCGAAGGAGAGTGTCGTGTTGCGATAGCCGTCGTCCTCGTTGCCTTGACGGGCGAGATTGGTACCGTCGGTGTCGAAACGACTGACGCCGACCCCGTAATGCCAGCGCCCATCGTTGCCGGCGATGTCGGCGGCGAACAGGCGCGCATCGTCGCTGCCGCCTTCAACAGTGAATGTTCGCCGATGCGTGCCCGGCGGCGGGCGCGTATCGAGATAGATGACACCCGCGATGGCATCGCTGCCCCACAGCGCGCTCTGAGGACCGCGGGCAATTTCGATACGTTCGATGCCGTTGACGGTAAGGTGGGCGAGATCGACGTTGGACCCGGTCGCTGGGTCATTGATCTCGATACCGTCCACGAGCACGAGCACGTGGTTGGCTTCCGCGCCGCGCATACGCAACTCGGTGAACGCGCCGACGCCCCCGGCGCGCGCGATGTCGATGCCCGCGGCACCGCGTAGTAGATCCTCCGCGAACACGGCATTGCGGCGCACCATCGCATCGCGATCGACGACGTCGACCGGCACGGGTGCGTCCGTCAAAGGCGACATCGCGCGTTGGGCGCTGACGGTGACGGTTTCCAGTTCTGGCGACCGCGTCGATGCGGCGCCCGCCGGTACGATCGCGATTAGTGCGGTCAAGAAAACAACTGTGCGCATGGTGGATTCCTGTGCGTGCCGCTCCGCCCGAGCGGTCATGAACATTCGTGAGCGTTGCCAGGGCAAGCCCGTACCCGTTCGGCCGGTCTCCGGGCTCGTGGCGGAAACGTCGACGTTTCGAGCGGAAGGCCTTCCCATGCTCGCGAAGCACAGTGGCCGTAATCCGCGGCGCACACCTACCGTTGCGGGGGCAGCATCGGATTTGCCGCACGCGCAGCGGCGGCGCACCGATTTCCCGATTATCCCTGACGGCGGAAAGCCGCCAGGGCACCAGAACGCGTCGCTAGTATATCGTTGTCGGGAACCAAGGGGAGTGCACCATGCGCGCATTGCGGATGTTCAATCACGTATCGCTAGATGGCTACTTCGTCGATGCCGATGGCGACATGAGCTGGGCGCATCGGAGCGATCCCGAGTGGAACGAGTTCGTCGCGTCCAACGCCCGTGGTGGCGGGGCGTTGGTGTTTGGCCGTGTCACCTTCGAGATGATGGCGAACGCCTGGTCCGGGCCGGATGGGGCGGCGCGCAACGCGGTTGTCGCCGAGCGCATGACCGCAATGCCCAAGTTCGTCTTCTCGCGCTCGCTCGATGGCGTGGCTTGGCGCAACTCACGGCTCATGAAGGGAGAGCTGGGGCAAGGCATGCGCAATCTGAAGGCGGAGGCCGGGCCGGACATGGTGATCATGGGCAGCGGCTCGATTGTCGCGCAGCTCACGTCCGCGCGCCTCATCGACGAGTACCAGTTGGTCGTCAATCCGATCGTGCTCGGTGGTGGTCGAACGCTGTTCGAGAACGCCGAACGCGTCGATCTGGAACTCATCGCGAGTCGCACCTTCGGCAACGGCAACCTGGTGCTGACCTACCGGCCGAGACCGACCTGAGGGTCAGTCGATGCGCATTAGACCCTTGCGCGGTTGCTGCGTACCGTAGGTCGCTGACGTCAGCGGTGCGCCGGCTTGCGCCAGCAACTCGCGGTGCTTGAGCGGCGGTGAGCGACGGATGGCGTCTTCGAAGTGTGCCAGTGCTTGGAAAGCTTCGAGTTGAAGGATCCGCGCCACGAATGCTGCCGTGCGCGGCCAGCGCGTGGCATCGATCTCGAAGCGCGCAAACGAGGCGGTCCGTAGCATCGAGGCGATGGCGATGTCGGCCACCGATACTGCGCCGAATAGAAAACCGCGTTCGGGCAGCTCTCCTTCGAGGTAGTCGAGCACGTTGGGCACGTCGTCAGCGAGCGTCCTTTCCACTTTCGAGCGATCGCCGGGCTCGGCAAATACTGCGGGCCGAATGGCAACTTGATTGAACAGGTTCCAGATGAACACCTCACCCATTCGCGAATCGGCAAATTCCTCGAGCCATCGTGCATTGGCTCGAGCCGCGATATCCGATGGCAACAGGTTTGGTGTCGGGTAGCGGTCTTCCAGGTACTCGCATATCACGGTGGAATCGCTGAGCGTGATGTCGTCCTCGAGCAACACCGGTATGCGGCGTAGCGGGCTCACGCGCGAGAACTCATTGTCACCATAGAACGGCACGATGGGATCGATCTGGTAGGGAATGCCCTTGAGATGCAGCGCCACCAACACCTTGCGCACGTATGGCGAGAGGTAGCTGCCGATGATCACCACCAATGTCGCGCGTCCTCAACCGAAGCCTTGGACGGCATCATACCCGTGCAGCCAATCGAGCTGCTCCATGGCGATCTCGGGTAGCAGTCGCGTCGCCAGGCCGAGCTTCAAGTTCCGCATCGCGCGAGCAAGTGGGCGCGGTTCGTGAAACATCTTGCCCTGGGCGGTGGCGGACTGCTGAACGCGGGCCGTTCGCGGCATGCGGTAGCGCTCGTACTCGCGCAATCCTTCCGCCGGATCGCCGTCTTCCCAATCCTCCAAGCAGCGGCTGAGCACCCACGCGTCTTCGATTGCCATGGCGGCGCCTTGTGCAAGAAACGGCAGCATGGGGTGACAGGCGTCACCCAACAGCGTGATGCGACCGCGACCCCAGGCTTGCATCGGCGCCCGGTCGTACAGACCCCATTGATGGCAGTGCGTCGCGGCATCGATCAGCATCGTCACATGCGGATGCCAGCCCTCGAAGTCGGCGCGGAACTCCGAGATGTCACCCTCCAGGCGCCATGATTCCGCGCCTTCCCGCTCGGTCTCGACGACGCCGACGAGATTCAATAGCTCGCCGCTGGCGACGTAGTAGTGCACGAAGTGGTGATTGGGCCCGAGCCACACGGTTGCTGCCCGCGGTACTGCGGATTGATCGATGCGCTGGACTGGCACCAAAGCACGCCACGCGAGTTGACCTGTGAATCGCGCCGATTCGCTGCCGAACAGATGGTGGCGTACCGTCGAGTGGATGCCGTCGCACCCGACCAGCACGTCGAACCGTCGGCCCGCGACGACGACTTGCTGGTCGCTATCTTCGATGGATTTGATGTCTACTCCGGTGTGAAGTGCGATCGACCGTGCACTGACGGCACCTGCCAGCGCATTCTGCAAGTCGCCGCGATGAACATGCAGGTAGGGTGCCCCGTAGCGTGCCTCGCTGACTGGGCCGAGCGGTCGTGAGGCGATCAGGTAGCCGGTCCGATACGAGCGAAAGTGTACGGCATCCGGTGCCACGCCCAGCTCGGCCACAGCATCGAGCACTCTGAGCGCCCGCAATACCTTGGTAGCGTTCGGCGACAGTTGGATGCCAGCGCCGAGCGCTTCGAGTCGTGGTGCGGCCTCGAATATCTCGACGTCGAACCCGCACTGTTCGAGTGCCAACGCCGCGGTAAGGCCGCCGATTCCTGCGCCGACGATGCCGATGGCAAGGCTCACGTATCGCGAACTTTCCAGCGCGTGCCGTCGCGTGTGTCCTCGAGCTCGATACCGCGTGCGAGCAGCTCGTCACGAATCGCATCCGCACGTGCAAAGTCTTTGCGGGCGCGAGCGGCCTTTCGTTCGACGATGAGACCTTCTATCTCCGACGGATCGACCTTGGCACCGGCGCGAAAGTGCGCTTCGGGGTCCTCGTTCAATATGCCGAGCAGCCAGCCCGAGGCGAGTAGCTGATCGCGTAGCAGCCGCGCTCGCGCAGGGTCGTTGGCACGATGAATGTCGGTGGCTATGCCGTGCATGGCAGCCAGCGCGCCGGGCGTGTTCAAGTCGTCGCATAGCGGTATCAGCACAGCCTCGGGGAACTCGTCGATCGATGCGCTCTTGAATGCAGAAGGGTCGGTCACGTTGCCGACTGGCGACTCGAGTAATGCCTGATACAGGCGATCGAGGCTCGCTTGTGATTGCTTGAGCAGATCCTCGGACCAAGTCAGCGCCTGCCGGTATTGCCCCGACAGCAGCGCATAGCGCAGCACTTCGCCACTGTACTGTGCGCGCAACTCGCGAATCGTGACGATGTTACCGAGCGACTTCGACATCTTTTCGCTGCCCATCGTCAACATGCCATTGTGCAGCCAGAAGCGCACGTACTCGCCGTCGCTCAAATGTCGCCCCTGGGCGAGCTCGTTCTCGTGGTGTGGAAAGGCGAGATCGGATCCACCGCCATGGATATCGATGGTATCGCCGAGGTGCTTGGTGATCATCGCCGAGCATTCGGTATGCCAACCCGGCCGGCCGCGTCCCCAAGGACTGTCCCAGCCGGGTAGATCCGGCGTGGAAGGCTTCCACAGCACGAAGTCCTTCGGGTCGCGTTTGTACGGCGCCACTTCCACGCGCGCGCCATCCAGCATGTCCTCGAGTGAGCGCTTCGAGAGTACGCCGTAGCCGGGATCGGACGGCACGTGAAACAGCACGTGGCCATCAGCCGCGTACGCATGTCCATCGGCGATGAGCCGTTCGATCATGGCGATCATCTCGGCGATGTGGTGCGTGGCTCGTGGTTCGACCGTTGGTTCGAGCGCGCCGAGCGCGTGCACATCCTCTTCGTACGCGGCAGCGAATCGGTCGGTGAGCGTGCTGATGGGTTGTTGAGCTTCCTTCGCCGCCGCATTGATCTTGTCATCGACGTCGGTGATGTTTCTCGCATAGCGGACGTCGCCGTATTTCGCACGCAGCAGACGGAACAGCACGTCGAAGACCACCGCCGGGCGACCGTTACCGATGTGCACGTAGTCGTACACGGTGGGTCCGCAAACGTACATCGTTACGCGGTCGGGACGAAGCGGAGTGAAGGTGTCTTTACGGCCGGTGAGCGTGTTGTGAAGGCGAATGTCCATGAACGGATCCTCTAGTGACGGTGACGAAGCGACGAGTGCGCGGTCGGCTTCAACAACAGCGTGTCGTGAGGAAGATCCGTCGAGAGTGCATGACATTCATGGCGCGGATGATAGCACGACAGTTTCGCCGTCGACCGTGAGATAGAAGCAATTCGGGCGGTTCGTGTGGCATGCCGGTCCCGTCTGCTTCACCTCGAACAGCACGGTGTCGCCGTCGCAATCGATTCGGCATACGACGAGCTGCTGTACGTGGCCGGAATCTTCGCCTTTGCGCCACAGTCGCTTACGGCTACGCGAGAAGTAGCAGGTGCGCCCGGTCGCGAGCGTCTCTTCGAGCGCCGCTCGATTCACCCACGCGAGCATGAGCACGGTTTTCGAGTGGTGATCTTGTGCGATCGCGGGAATGAGGCCTGCCTCGTTCCAAGCGAGTGCGTCGAGCACCTCGGCGAGTGGGCGACGCGTGCCCGGAGTCGCGGTCTCGAGCGCTGCAAACATCTACAGCACGCTCTCGAAGGTCTCGAGCTCAGGGTGGCCGATGTAGGTGCCCTTGCGGGGATTCGCCTGCGTGTGGGCCTTCCGGAACGCCTCGGATTCAGTCCACGCTTCGAATGCGGAACGTGATCTCCATACGGAGTGCGAAGCGTACAGCGTGAACTGGTCGCTACTCGGACCTTTGAGCAAGTGGAATTGCTCGAAGCCGGGTACCCCGTCCAAGAACGACTCGCGCTCGCGCCATACCGCTTCGAAATCGGCTTCATGGCCGCGATTGATCTTGAATCGGTTCATTGCGATGAACATGGCATCTCCAAATCAGTGGCCGCCGGCGGCCCTAGACCTTGTGGCCGAACCGCGCGGCCAAATGAGCATACACCGCGCGCAATCCCATCGCTTCGCCGCCTTCGGGTCGGCCAGGTTGGGTGCTCGTATTCCAGGCCATCAAGTCGAAATGAGCCCACGGCGTGCCGGTTGCGACGAACGATTCGAGGAACAGTGCCGCGACGATCGCGCCAGCGTAGGGCGAACTCGCACTGTTCGTCATGTCGGCCGCCTTACTGTCCAGGAGTTTGCGGTAGGGCTG
>QJXZ01000060.1 GCA_003248125.1 Gammaproteobacteria bacterium
CGGACGCTCAGCGACGCCAAGATCGAGGCGATCATTTGGGGGCTCGGCCACGACAACGCGGTCGTCCGGCGCTGCTGCCTCGAGTTCCTCGATCAGCACCCGAGCGCAGCGGCAGTGCCATCCATCGTGCGCTGTCTCGATGATCCCGTGCCGCGAGTGCGCTGGCACGCCGTACATGCCCTCATTTGCGATGTCTGCAAACCTGGGGTGCAGTACGCCGATCACGCGATACTCGAGCGCATTCGCGCATTGGCAAGCGCCGATCCGAGCGCGAAGGTTCGCCGCCAGGCGCAGTGGGGTCTCGACCAGCTCGGCGATCGGCAGTGACAACACTTCATCTGATGGTCGGCCTGCCCGGTAGCGGTAAGACCACGCGCGCCAAGCAGATCGAGCAGCAATCCAATGCGCTGCGCCTCACGCCCGACGAGTGGATCACCGACATGCTCGGTGACGAACCGCCGCGCGAGGTGCGGGATGCCGCTCGCGATCCGGTGGAGACCGCCTTGTGGTCGTTCGCCCGAGCCGCGCTCGAGCTCGACATCGACGTGGTGCTCGATTTCGGTTTCTGGTCGCGCCGCGAGCGCGAAGCGTTTCGTGCACGAGCACGGGACATGGGTGTTGCGTGCGCTACTCACTTTCTCGACGTCTCACTCGATGCGCTACTCGAACGGTTGGCCGTGCAGAATCACGTTCGGCCAACGGCGTTCAAGATCGATGAATCCAGCCTGCGTCAGTGGTACGCGGCGTTCGAAGCCCCGACCCCCGACGAACTCGCGGGGCAAACGTGAAGCAACTACTCGTCATCTTCGGTCCCCCCGCAGTCGGCAAGATGACCGTCGGCCGAGCCATTCAACGGCGCACAGGACTGCCGCTATTCCACAATCACATGGCAATCGAGCCTGTACTGCGCTGCTTCGAGTTCGGTTCCGAGCCTTTCGGCCAGCTGGTGAACACATTCCGCCGTGCTTTGTTCCAGTCGGTCGCCCACAGTGCATTGCCGGGCCTCATCTTCACCTACGTCTGGGATCTCGAGGCGGCAAGCGACCGACGCGCCCTCGAGCGGTTGTGTGAGCTGTACGAGAGTGTCGGCGCCGACATCGCATTCCTGGAACTTCGAGCCAGCCTCGGCGAGCGCATCACGCGCAACAAGGGCGAAGATCGAATTGCCGCAAAGCCTTCGAAGCGCGACTTGGGGCGCTCGGAAGCGAACTTACGTGCACTCGAATCCATGAAGCTGAATTCCGATGGCGCAATAACCCTACCGTATCGACATGTCGTGCTCGACACCGATGGGCTCACCGCCATCGCCGTCGCCGAACGCGCGATGATCGCGCTGGATCTGGAAGGCGTGGGTGCGGACTCGCAACATCAAGGCGTGGCAGGATCCGACGCAACAAGTGCGGCCCGAGGCCGTTTACGGAACATCGGCAAGGAGAGACGAACATGAGCACCATCAACGGCATTGCACCGCAGCTCCTGGTCGACGACTTGGCGGCCGCAATCGCTTTCTACGTCGACCGCTTGGGCTTCACGCAAGCCATCGATTGGGGCGGTTTCTACGCCAGCGTCGAGCGGGATGGCCAGTCGATTCACTTGAAGTGTGCACCGAAGACCGACGCCGACCGCGCCAACCGGCGCGACAACGAGCACCTGGACGCATACATAGACGTCACCGACATCGAGGCGCTCTATCGCGAGTTCCAAGCCCGCGGCGTGCCATTCGTCAAACCGCTGGCTGATCGGCCGTGGGGGGCTCGTGACTTCTACGTCGAGGATGTTGATGGCTATATCCTCGGTTTCTCGGAGTCGACATGAACACCGACCAGCTACAAGGCGGCTGCCTGTGCGGCGCGGTTCGCTTCTCAGTGGACGAAGCATCAGCATTGGTCAGCTACTGCCACTGCCGTATGTGCCGCAAGGCGACCGGCGGACCGTACTCGGTGATGGCCACCGTGCCTCGGCAAGCGCTCACGTGGCGAGGCGAGCCCAAGTGGCGCCGGTCGAGTCCGCTCGCGCAGCGCGCATTTTGTCCGGCCTGCGGCTCACCCATCGGTTTCGAGTACGACGATTCCGATCTCACCAGCATTCCCATCGGTGCGTTCGATTCGGCAGAATCACTGATCCCGACCCAGCACGGCGGCATCGAGAGCCGCCTACCTTGGGTTCGGGTCGACGACCATCTGCCGACCGAACGCTGCGACGACGATCCCGACTATCGCAAGCTCGTCGCACAGACCGGTTGGGTGCCGCCTTTCTCGCAGGAGCGAACATGACCGATACGGATGCCATCATCGAATCTCTGGTGCAAGCCGGGGAAGTTGCCGGCGACATCACCCCCGCCGTCTACGCCAGCTACTTTGCGGCCTGCCCAGAGTCCCGCGAATTGATGAGTCACGTCGATCAGTACATGCAAGGACGCATGCTCGCGGAGGTGCTGCGCCTGCTGATGGGTGAGGAAGCTGCTACGGATGCCTCCTATCTCCACTTCGAAACACACAATCACGCGAGCTACGGCGTGAAGCAGCACATGTACACGAATCTGTTGTTGGCCGTTCGCGATGCGGTGCGCGGCGTGCTCGGCGACGACTGGCACCCTCGGCACGAGAGCGCATGGCAAGCACGCGTCGAGGAGTTGCTTGCGGAAATCGACACGGCGCTCGCTACGCCTGCGTCGTGATCCGCGACGCGGTCGAGGCCGACTTCGCAACCATTCTCGCGCTGAACGCTGCCGACGAGCACTATCTGAGCCCGCTCGATGACGCGCGACTGACACGGCTTCACGCTCAGGCCACGTCGCATCGCGTCATCACGGTCGACGACGTGACCGCCGGTTTTCTGCTCGCTTTCGACGACGGCAGCGGCTACGAAGGACTCAATTTCGGTTGGTTTGCACGGCACCTTTCGAATTTCATGTACATCGATCGAGTCGTCATCGACAGCGCCTTCCGCGGTCGGGGATTGGGCAGCGCACTGTACGAAGACCTGATTGCACTCGCGCTACATCGCGACATCGCCAACGTCGTCTGCGAGTACGACCTACAGCCACCCAACCCCGGATCCGCAGCGTTTCACGCGGCAATGGGCTTCCGCGAGGTCGGCCAGTGGGCCGCACCCGGTGGCAGTAAGACGTGCTCGATGCAGCAGTTGGCGCTGCGCGAAATGCCTTAGACTGGCGCAATGGACGATTGCTGCCAGAACAAGACGCAAGCGCTCGCGCTACTGCGCGACCGCCAGCGCGTGGTGCTCGTTTCAGTGCTCGTCATCAATGCGGTGTTGTTCTTCGTCGAGTTCGGTGCCGGCCTACTGAGCGCGTCCTCGGCCCTGCTCGCCGATTCACTCGACATGCTGGGCGATGCCTTCGTCTATGGCTTCAGCCTCTTCGTCCTCACCCGTAACGTCCTCTGGAAGGCACGCGCCGCAAGCGCGAAGGGGATCGTGATGGCGGCGTTCGGACTGTTCGTGCTCGGCCATTCCATCAACAAGCTTCTGAATCCCGTGATTCCAGAAGCGCTGACGATCGAGACCGTCGCTCTCGTGGCGCTCGCGGGCAACGCGACCTGCCTTGCACTTTTGTGGCGCCATCGCGGCGACGACATCAACATGCAGTCGGTGTGGCTCTGCTCGCGCAACGACATCGTCGCCAACGTCTCCGTACTCGGTGCAGGCGCCGCGGTCTGGTGGTTCGGCTCCCAATGGCCCGACCTGGTCGTCGGCATCGCGATCGCAGCGTTGTTCCTGAAGTCGGCTGCCACGGTGCTCCGAGACGCCGCGGCCGTGCGCGCGACTGCAGTCGTTTGACCACGCTCTGGGTGGACGCCGATGCGTGCCCCGGCGCGATTCGCGACATCGTCCTCAAGGCAGCCCAACGTCGCCACGTCAATACCGTGTTCGTTGCGCACCAACCGCTACGCGTTCCCCGTACTCGATTCGTACGTGCGGTGGTCGTGGCAGCCGGATTCGATGCCGCGGACGATCACATCGCAACGGAAGTCGCGACCGGCGATTTGGTGGTCACCGCAGACATTCCACTCGCCGCACGGGTGGTTGCGGCAGGTGCCACCGCGATCAACCCGAGAGGCACCGAATACACGGCCGAATCGGTGCATTCCCATCTCGCCAAGCGCAATCTACTAACCGAGTTGCGCGAGCAAGGTGTAGTACGCGGCGGGCCGGCACCCCTCGGACCACGCGAGATTCAAGCGTTCGCCAACTCACTCGATCGACATCTGACTCGCTTGGCGAGCGCAAATTGAGGTACAGACCGACATGTTGAAGCCCGGAGAAACTGCACCGTCGTTCGCGGCACAAGACCAGGACGGCAACGAGGTGACGCTGGCGGGTCTGCTCGAGCAAGGCGATGTGATCGTCTATTTCTACCCCGCTGACTTCACGCCGGTCTGCACACGCGAAGCGTGCGCGTTCCGCGACCGCTTCGAAGATTTGCAGCGGGTCGGCGTGCAGATCGTCGGCGTCAGCTCGCAGGACGCCGACAGCCATCGGCGATTTCGCACCACGTTCGAGCTACCGTTTCCGCTGATCTGCGATCCGCACAAAGACGTCATTCGCGCGTTCGGCGTCGATGGGCCACTCGGTCTCGGCACGCGGCGCGCCACCTTTCTGATCGGTCGCGACGGCGTGGTGAAGAACCGCGCCGTTGCCGACTTCTTCGTCGCCAGCCACATGGATCTGGTGCGGGCCGTGCTCGACGATCGGAAGTAGCGTCAATGGCCGCGATCTCCTTGAAACGGGCGACACACGCCGACCTACCCGTGCTGCTGCGCATGTTCGGCGAGTACCACGCCATGGCGGGCATCGCATCGACGCCCATCGAACTCGAAGCAACGCTCGGCCGCTCGTCATGCGCGACGATGCAGAGATGCATTCATCGACGAGTTCCACATCGACGATAGTCATCGGGGTCGGGGCTATGGCCGCGACCGCTACTTGCTCATGAGTCGGCGCTGATCGAGGAAGTCAGGGTTGATCCGGTGCAATCGAGTCCGATTCGGGCGCTTCCAGGCGTATCGCCATCGCCCCCGAACGCGGGAAGATCGCGCCGACGTAGCGATCCGCCCAATCATATTTCGCGGCCATCAGCGCGTTGATCCGCGGAGTTTCCTGGGGTGCGGGCACGGCTCGAGGCGGATGTCCGGATGCGAGACGAGCCGCGCATACCATTGCGAGCGCGCATCGCCGGCCCGTAAGTACGGCGTGCCATCGAGATCGACGATCCACAAGCGGGTGCGTTGTTCGGTGCCAGATTCGTCGATGGTCGTCAGCACGACCACTTCGCCCGACTCGGATGCGAGCATCTGCACGATACCCATGACGAACATCAGGCTGACGATGCCCGCGAAGATCCTCGAGACCCACTTCATGCTGAAGATCCGGAATGAGGTGCTAGAAGCGTGCGCAAAGTGCGGTGGAAAATCCAGCGTGCCCGCACCCGGAAGGGCGCGAGCACGCCGGCGAGAACGTCTCGAAAAGCGTGGTTACCAGCGCGGACCGGCGCCACCGCCACCGCCGCCTGTGCGGCGTGGGCGCTCTTGCGCTTCGTTGACCCGCAACTGACGCGAACCCATCTCCTTGCCGTTGAGGCGAGAGATGGCTTCTTTGGCAGCGCTGGCTTCCATTTCCACGAAACCAAAGCCCCGCGAACGGCCGGTCTCGCGGTCGGTCACGACCGTTGCCGAGTGCACGTTGCCGTGCGCCGCAAACAAATCACGCAACTCCTGATCGGTGGTCGACCAAGGCAGGTTGCCGACATAAATCTTCTTCACTTAGATCTCCAAGAATCAACATAGATACTCTGCGTGGGCCCCTGCCGAACTCGAACGGGCTACGCGACTTCGCCCACGACTATCACGCCGCGTGCGGCTTTCAGAAACGATTCGATGCCGACTTACGAGAGGAGTATTACCAGACGGGAATCGGGGCAGGACGGTTTCCAAGCGGACGCGATGGTACACCGGCGCATCTTCGAACGCTACTCTGGATTAGGTGGCCAATGCCCAGAGCCGCTAGCATCGACGGATGGCCAAGACCGACGACGACTGGCTCGCACCGTTTGCACGGCTGTTCGGCGGCACGGTGGTGCTGGAACTCGGCTGTGGTGATGGCCGTGACACCGCGTGGCTGCTCGGGCGCGGCCACGACGTCGTGGCGCTCGACCGATCACCCGATGCGCTCACGGCCAATGCGAAGGCCGCGCCAGAGGCTTGGCGGGTACGCGCGGAACTCGGTGCGCCGCTGCCGTTTCGAGATTCGACCTTCGACGTGGTCGTTGCGAGCCTATCGCTGCACTACTTCGGCCACCACCACACGCGCAGAATCATGGCCGAAGTAAGACGTTGCCTCGCGCGTCGCGGCGTGCTGCTTGCACGCTTCAACTCCACCAACGACATTCACCATGGCGCGCGCGGGCATGCACCACTGGCAGATGGCTTGTATTTGGTCGGCGACCGGCTGAAACGATTCTTCACCGGCGACGACGTCGCCGCCTTCCGTCGCGACGGTTGGCAGATCGAACAACTCGAGGAGAGCTGCATCGATCGCTACCAGCGACCGAAATTCGTCTGGACGGCCGTGCTGCGGCGCGCCCCCGACTAGGCAGCGCCCGCTAGCCTCGCTCGGTCAGCGGCGCGGTCCGCGTCCGCCGCGATCCCCGCGATCGCCGCGATCGCCGCGTGGCCGGTCGGTGGCTTCCGATACACGCAACGGTCGCGAACCAAAGTCCTTCCCGTTCAATTCTTTGATCGCTTGCTCGGCTGCAGCATCGTCCATCTCGACGAAACCAAAGCCTCGCGAGCGGCCGGTTTCACGATCGGTGATCACCGTTGCCGACCGCACCGCGCCGAACTTGGCGAACAACTCCGACAACTCGGCGTCGTTCGTGCGCCACGGTAGATTGCCGACGTACAGTTTCTTCATCTCGAACTCTCCGCAGAGACACAGGTCCTGGCCAAAGACAATATTGCAACCTCGAGCCTCGAAACCGGACTCGCTGACGAAGTGCTCGTGGGGACGGTCGAGACAGAAATGGGAGCAGGAAATTGCAAGGCCTCGGGCGACTATACGCCAACGCCTACCGATTGGAAGCCTCCCCGTGACGCCCCGACCGTATCTTGGCTAAGATCGGCGCGGTTCGGTCCTGCGTGCGCCATGAAGTACTGCCTGCTGACGTTGTGCATGCTACCGCTCGCCGCGGCAGCCAACGACATCCCGAAGGTCGACGCCATCATGGTCTTCAAGGCCGACCGCGTGCTGATGTTGCTGAACCATGGCGAAATCGTCGCCCAGTATCCGATCGCCCTCGGTGCCGAGCCGATTGGTCACAAAATCAAAGAGGGCGATCGCCGTACGCCGGAGGGCCGCTACTTCATCGACTGGCGCAACCCCGATAGCCGCTTCTACAAGTCGATGCACATTTCCTATCCGAACCAGCTCGATCTCATCAACGCGCAACTCGCAGGTGTGCACCCGGGCGGCATGGTCATGATTCACGGCATGCCGAGCGAACCCGAGCTACGTTGGATGGATACCCACGGCGATTGGACGGACGGCTGCATCGCCGTCGCCAATCAGCACATGGACGAGATCTGGCGGCGCGTGCCCGACGGCACCCTGATCGTCATCAAACCGTGACCGCGGACGAGGTGTTCGAAATCTTCGATGCGACCGGTGCGCTGCTCGGCCGCGCGCCACGCGCCGAGGTCCATCGGCTTGGGTACTGGCACAAGGCCGTCAACGTCTTGCTGTTCGATTCGGCGGGCCGCCTCTATTTGCAGCGGCGCGCGATTGGCAAGGACGTGTGGCCAGACGCGTGGGACGTGAGCGTCGGCGAACATCTACTGCCCGGCGAGTCGGCCATCGCAGGTGCCGTGCGCGGGTTGGCCGAGGAACTCGGTATTCACGGCGCGCCACTCACCCCTGTCGGTAGCCTGACGGCAGCACGCATCGAGATCCCGACGCTCGACATTCGCGACAACGAGCTGCAACAGAGCTTTAGCGGTGTCTACGATGGCGCGCTCGCACCCAACCCGGACGAAGTCGCAGCCGTGCGCAAGATCGAACGCGCAGCCCTGATCGACGAGATCCGTCGCAATCCCGACGCGTTCACCCCATGGCTGCGCGAGCGGCTCCTGCACATCGGTTGGACATGAAGTCGACGCCCTTTCACCTAGCTATCCCGGTGCACGACATTGCCGCGGCGCGTGGGTTCTATGGCGAACTGCTCGGCTGTCCCGAGGGCCGCAGCGCCGAACATTGGGTGGACTTCAATCTCTATGGCCATCAGCTGGTGGTCCATCTCGATACCAACCTTTCCCCTCGGCCGCCCGTGCATCGCAATCCCGTCGACGGTCACGAGGTGCCCGTACCACACTTCGGCGTGGTGCTTGAGATGGCGGATTGGCACGTGCTCGCCGAGCGAATGGAAACGGCTGGCATCGAGTTCGTGATCGCCCCATACGTTCGATTCGCCGGCCAAGTCGGTGAGCAAGCGACCATGTTCCTACTCGACCCCAGCGGCAACGCCCTCGAGTTCAAGGCCTTCGCCGACATCGAAGGGCAGCTGTTCGCGAGATAGCTTGAAATCGGTGACAGTTACCGATTTTGCGCCGCCTGACCGGTCTAAGAACAAGCGAGCAAATCGGTAACTGTCACCGGTCAGTCGAGAAAACGCGCGGTGAGGTCGCCGTAAGCGTCGATGCGGCGGTCGCGGAAGAACGGCCAGCCGACGCGTTGGGTGCCGATGCGGCGCAAGTCGACATCGACCGTCAGCACGGCCTCGCGATCGATCGGGCCGCGCACCAAAATGGCGCCGTCCGGACCTACCGCAAAACTCTGGCCCCAAAATTCGATGCCGCCCGATCCGGCCGGATCCGGCTCGAAACCGGTGCGGTTGACGGCGATGACGTAGCAGCCGTTGGCAATCGCGTGGGCGCGCTGCGCGGTTTCCCAAGCGTCGTGCTGTGCCGAGCCGACCGCGTCCTTCTCCTCGGGATGCCAACCGATTGCCGTGGGATAGAACAGCACCTGTGCGCCCTTCAATGCCGTGAGCCGAGCGGCTTCCGGATACCACTGGTCCCAACACACCAATACGCCGATTCGCCCGGCCGCGCTGTCGAAAACGCGAAAGCCGAGATCACCCGGCGTGAAGTAGTACTTTTCGTAGTACCGCGGATCGTCCGGGATGTGCATCTTGCGGTACTTGCCGAGATAGCCGCTCGGATCGATTACCGCGGCGGTGTTGTGGTGCAGCCCGGGCGCACGCTTCTCGAACAGGCTCGCGATCAGCGTAATGCCGAGCTCCTTCACCAACGGTTCGAGCGCAGCAGTACTCGGCCCCGGAATCGGCTCGGCGAGGTCGAAGTATCGCGCATCTTCGCTTTGACAGAAGTAGCGCGATCGAAACAGCTCCGGCAGGCACACGAGTTTCGCGCCTTGCGCCGCAGCCTCCCGCACGCCTTCGATCGCCCGTTGCATGTTGGTATCCGGATCGTCGGCCATGCGCATCTGCACGAGCCCGATTCGCAACTCGCCGTCAGCCATTGCCCGATTCGCCGTGCGGAAACTCGGTGGCGCAGTACGTAGTTTCGGCGAACCGCTTCTTGTAGTCGTTCAAGATTCGCATGCCGACATTGGGACGCACCTCATCGGCGTCGATCTTGCGCCGCACGAGTTCGCTCATGCGCCGGTTGAGGTCGTTGGGGAAGTACTGCACCTGCGCCAGCATCTCGTTGACCGACATGCCGGGAATCACCTTCTCGATCCAGAAATTGCCGTCTTCTTCCTCGTCGGCATAGACGTGCACTTCGGGCAGCCGGCCGAACAGGTTGTGCGCATCGCCCAAGATGTCCTGATAAGCACCGACCAAAAAAATACCGAGATAGTAACGCTCGTCCCGAGCGACACGGTGCAATGGCAAGTAGGTGTTGTCGTCGAGCGAAGAGACGTAGTGCTCGAGCTTGCCATCCGAATCGCACGTCAAATCGACCACCACGGCACGACGCTTCGGCCGCTCGTCGAGTCGCGCGAGCGGCATGACCGGGAACACCTGATCGATTGCCCAATGGTCGAGCACCGAATGAAACACCGAGAAATCGCACAAGTACGAATCGGTCAGCTGCTTCTCGAGCTCTAGTTGTTCCGCCGGCGGCACTTCGAACTCCGCGGCCTCGAGCCCTTCCAGCACTTCGCGGCAGACCGCGAAATACAGGCTTTCCACCGCGGCGAGCGTATCGATGGCGAGAAAGCCGAGTCGAAACATCGTGCTCGCCTCGTTTCGAGTCTCGACCGCGTCGTGATAGGCCTCGAGCAGCTCACCCACATGGTCGTCCGCGTTGCACGCTTCCTTGAGCGCAGCCTGAATGCGCAACACCAACGTGTCGTCCGGATCTGCGATTTCCGGATCCTCCTCCACCTCGTGGCGTTGCGTGCCGATCACCGGTACGACGAGCACCGAGTGGTGCGCCGTGATCGCCCGGCCGCTCTCGGAGACGATAATGGGTTCTGCCACCTCGCGCGCCGAGCAGATCTCCTGAATGGCATACACCACGGCGTTGGCGTATTCCTGCAGGCTGTAGTTGATGGCCGACTCCTCGTCGCCATAACCAGCGCCGTAATTGACGCCGAGGCCACCGCCCACATCGAGGTACCGAATGCCGACACCGCGGCGCTTGAGATCGGCATACACCTGCGCGAGCTCGCGAACCGCCTGCTTCAGCACCTGGATGTTCGCGACCTGGCTGCCCAAATGGAAGTGCAAGAGCTCGAGATGATCGGCAATGCCGCGCCGCTCGAGCACGCGGACCATGCGCACGAGCTCAGCGATGGTGAGGCCGAACTTCGAGCGCTGGCCGCCCGACTCGAACCAGCGCCCGGAACCGCGAGTGGCCAATTTCACGCGCACCGCAAGTCGAGGGGTGAAACCGGCGCGATCGGCGAGCTGCATGAGTTGCTCGAACTCGCTGTACTTTTCGATGATCGGCAGCACTCGCTGGCCGAGCTGCTGCGCCGACAGCATCAGCGACAGCATGACGTGATCCTTGACACCGTTGCACAGCAACAGACGATCGTCTTCGACCAGAGGTAAGGCGGCAATCAATTCGGTCTTCGAGCCGCACTCGAGTCCTACGCGGTAGTTCTTACCGGCATCGAGCACTTCCTCCACGACTTCGTGCAGCTGATTCACCTTGATCGGATAGACGGGCTGGTAGTGATTGCCGTATCCCGCCTCCGCGATCGCCTCGCGGAATGCCTCCACCAACCGCCTTACTCGGGCGCGGAGCACGTCTTGGAAGCGGATGAGCATGGGCGGTGCAACCTCGTGCTCGGTCGCCGCAGCGATTACATCCGTGATATCGATTTCGAGCGGCTGATCGAGCAGCGGCCTGACGGCCGCGTGGCCTCGCGCATTGATGGTGTAAAACCCGTCGCCCCACGCCTCCACGGCATAGAGTTCGGCCGAGTCGTCCGCGGTCCATGCACCATCTCTTGCCACGGGCGATCGAACTGCGGGGGCGGTGCTCACGGCAGTGATCTTACTGCTCTAGCACGCAGGCGAACATCAGGGGTGCGACGATGCTGGCGTCCGACTCGATGATGTACTTCGGCGTATCAGCGGACAGCTTGCCCCAGGTGATCTTCTCGTTCGGAACGGCACCCGAGTACGAGCCGAAGCTCGTGGTCGAATCACTGATCTGACAGAAATAGCCCCAACGCGGAATATCCTGCATCAACAAATCTTGCTCGAGCATGGGCACTACGCAAATGGGGAAGTCGCCGGCAATGCCGCCACCGATCTGAAAGAATCCAATGGATGCATCGGCACTCTCGGCGCGATACCACTTGGCGAGCATCATCATGTACTCGATGCCAGTGCGCACTGTGTGCACGCTCTTCACGTCGCCGCTAATCACGTGGCTGGCGTAGATGTTGCCGAGCGTCGAATCTTCCCATCCCGGGACGATGATCGGTAGGTTCTTCTCGCTGGCCGCCACCATCCAGGAATCGTTCGGGTCGATTTGATAGCTCTTCTCGAGCTTGCCCGAACGGATGATCTTGTACATGAACTCGTGCGGAAAGTACGCCTCGCCCGCCTTGTCCGCGGCTTGCCACTCATCGAGGATGACGTGCTCGATACGCCGGATGGCTTCTTCTTCCGGGATGCACGTATCGGTGACGCGATTCAGGTGCCTGGCGAGCAGCGCTTCTTCGTCTTCCGAGCTCAACGTCCGGTAGTGCGGAACGCGCACGTAGTGATCGTGGGCCACCAGGTTGAAGATGTCTTCTTCCAGATTCGCGCCTGTGCAGGAGATCGCGTGCACTTTGTCGCGGCGAATCATCTCCGCGAGCGACAACCCCAATTCCGCCGTGCTCATCGCGCCGGCGAGCGTGATCATCATCTTGCCGCCACGCTCGAGATGACGCGCGTAGCCATCGGCTGCGTCGATCAACGCTGCCGCATTGAAGTGACGATAGTGATGTCGGATGAACTCGCTGACGGCGCCCATCAGGCAAGGCTCCCGAGGGTGTGTGTTGGGGCGCGAAGCTTACGTGTTGGGATTTGATGCGGCAAGGCAACCGGCAGCCTTCACCGTCACGCGGGTACCTGTTGCGACAAGCAGTGGAAGGTGCCCAAGCCGACCACCACCGCGCGACAATCGATCGCCACCACGCGACGCGCAGGAAAACAACTGGCGATGGCATCCACGGCAGCCGAGTCTTGCGGACATGCGAACACCGGCACCAGCACCACGTCGTTGCCGATGTAGAAGTTTGCATAGCTGGCCGGTAGACGACGTCCTTCGCGCATCAACGGTGCCGGCATTGTGATTTCCACGACGTCGAGTGGTGCACCATCGGGCAACCGCATCCCGCGCAAGCGCTCTGTGTTCTCTGCGAGCGGCGCATGGTTGACGTCGTTTCGGTCGGGCTCGACCATCGTCACGACTCGGTCACGCGCCACGAAGCGAGTGAGATCGTCGATGTGACCGTCGGTGTCGTCACCATCGATGCCATCGCCCAACCACAGCACCTGCTCTACACCGAGGTAGCGGCGCAGCACCGCCTCCACCTCCTTTCGCGACATGTCTGGATTGCGGTTCGGGTTCAATAGGCACTGCTCCGTGGTCAGCACCGAGCCCGCGCCGTTCACCTCGATCGAACCACCTTCCAAGATCATCTCGACGCGCTCGGTACGCACACCGAGTGCCTCGTTCATGCGCGCGGATGCCGCATCGTCCAAGTCGAACGGCGGGTATTTGCCGCCCCAGGCGTTGAAGCGGAAGTCGAGACCCACCAGCTCGGCGCCGTCAAGGACGAATATCGAGCCGTGGTCGCGACACCAGGCATCGTTGGTAGGGATCACGTGCAGGCGCAGATTCTCGCTCGGCACCTTGCCGGCGAACCGGCGCGCCACGTACGTCCGATGCGCATCGTCCAGCACGTTGATGTGCACACATTCCGAATCGGCGAGCGCCACTACGGCTTCGGTGAGCGCGTGCTCGGTGCCCTCCAGGTACCCCGGCCATGTCTCGGGATTGTGCGGCCACGAGAACCACGTGCCGCGATGCGGTTGCCACTCGGCTGGCATGTGGAAATTGGATCGCGGCATTCGAAGGCTCCAGCCAATTGGCGCATGCGCGGATTATACTGGCGCGACTCAAGCATCGCCGGCCGTGGGGAGCCCGATGATCCTGTTCTACCAATTGCTAATCGGGCATGCACTCGCCGACTTCGTGTTGCAAGGCGAAACCATGGCGGTCTACAAGAACCGGCGCGTGCGCGCCGGACTCGAACGCGGTCCCGGCTTTCCGCCTTGGTACTACTGGCTCCTCGCCCACGCGCTGATCCACGGCGGCTTCGTCTACTTGTTGACCGGCAGTTGGATACTGGGGTTGGTGGAGACGGCACTGCACACCGTCATCGACTTTGCCAAGAGCGAGCACAAGATCAACTTCCACCAGGACCAGGCGCTGCACATCGCCTGCAAGATCGCCTACTGCTTGGTATGAACGTCACGGGCATCGATCACGTTTATTTGACGGTGTCCGACTTCGCCCGCAGCGAAGCGTTCTACGACCAAATGCTCGAGGCGTTCGGATTCCGGAAGGGCGATACCGCAATCGGCGGCGAGCCGCACGCACACTATGTGCGACCGGGTATTCAGATCAGCATCCGGCCGGCGCACACGAAGGCAGCCCATGATCCATACGCGCCGGGATTGCATCATCTCTGCCTGCAAGTCGAGTCACCCAAGGACGTCGACGAAGCGCACGCGCTGTTGACCGCGATGGGGATCGACGCGACGACGCCCAAGCGCTACCCAGAGTACAACCCCGAGTACTACGCCACTTTCTTCTCCGACCCGGACGGCATTCGTCTCGAACTGGTGGCCCAGACCGGCTATCGCCGCACGCTGATCGAGCGTTGGCACGACCTCAAGGTGTTTTTGAATCCGATCGCGGAGCTGAAGCGCCGGGAACAATCGGACGCTGGCTGAGCGACGTTCGCCTGTGGGAGCTGGCTTGCCCGTGATCGGCTATCCGCGCGCCTCGAGTTGCGGAATCACGACCCGCGTGCCCGGACGCACGACGGCCAAGTCGAGATCGGGGTTGTATTGCCTAAGCAGCCAGATCGGCACCTTGTAGCGCCGCTCCGCCAAAATCCACACCGACTCGCCGGACCGCACCACGTGCTCGTTGGTGCCTGCAATGCGATAGCGCGCGAAGAAACGCTCTTGCAACGCACGATGATGGTCGAGCCGGCGTACCGTGAATTCCTCGGGCGTGATGCGCGAGAAGTCGAGCTTGAACGTTCGCCCGGAACGGATGCGCGCCCCGGAGCGGAGACCATTGAGTGACTTGAGCACGGCCGGGTCGGTCTCCGACCAGGCCGCAAAATGCACCAGTGCTTCGCCCTCTTGGATACGGATGGTGCCATCCGCCGCCACCGAGTAGTCGTTGGGATCGGCGGCGGGCGCGAAGTCCTCGCCTTGGGTGATCGGCGAGCTACGCGCGCCGTCGGTAGCCGCAACCACTTCCGGCGACGCGGCCGCTACTTCGGCTTCGGTCGCGAGCGCCACCCCCGCCACGGCAACGCTCGCTTTCGCTTCGGGGGCGGGGCTTGCCTCAGCCACGTACACACCGTCGGCAACCGCCGGCTCACTCTCGGCCAACGCCGCCGGCAGGATGAGCTTCTGCCCGACGCGAATGCGGTTCGCGCTCGACAACGCGTTGATCGAAACCAAGTCGCTCACCCGCGTGCCGTAGCGCGGCGCAATCGACGACAGCGTCTCGCCGCGTTGCACGATGTGATAGAGATCCGGCACTTGAGCCGCGAGCCATACCTCGCCAGGCACGCGTGCGAGCCAATCGGGTTGCGACAGCCCATCACGCTTCGGCACGCGCAGGGAATAGCCCTTCGGTATGTACTTGTGCCCGTCCCATACCGCCGAACGCAGCGCCGGGTTCAGCCGCACCAACTCGCCCCGCTCGACACCGAGCGCATGCGCGAGATCGTCCACCGCGGCATAGCCCGGCAACGCGAGTTCGGGGTTGTCATCGGGCGGATCGCGTTCGAGCTTGCCGAAGTAACGATCGGCATCGGAGCGCACATCGTGCGCAGCGAGGAACGCGACGTAGAAGTTGCGCGACGCAAAACCGAAGCTGCGACTCTTGTAGCGGTTCAGTACCTGGACGATGTCGGTGCTGCCGACCTGATTCGCCGCGCGCCGCATGCCGCCCGCGCCATGGTTGTAGGCGGTGATAGCGAGGGGCCACGTGCCCGTCACTTCGTAGTTCTGCCGAAACAAGAGCGCCGCGGCCTCGCTCGATCGGAGTGGATCGAGGCGCTCATCGACCACGTTGTCGATCTGTAGATATCGCCGGCCAGTGGAGGTCATGAACTGCCATAGGCCCGCCGCTCCGACATGCGATCGAGCCATTGGGTTGAATGACGACTCGACATGCGGCAGCGCAACCAATTGCGGCGGCACGCCCGCGTCAGTCAGCGCTTGCATGATGTGCCCTTCCCAGGCACCGGAGCGAATCAGCCCTTCACGAAACTTGTCGGCTTGGCCGCGCTGGACGCGCACGCGTTTGCTCGCCGCCTGCAGCGTCGCGGCATCGACGTCTTTGCCCCAACAGGCGAGCACGTTCGCTTCCAGCTTGGATAATCCCTCGCGTTTACCCGATGCCAGCTTACGCAGTGCATCCACGTACTTGCGCGCCTGCACGTCGGCGCGCCTCGATCGTTGCGCGGTCGAACCATCGGTGGCGAGTGCTACCGTGGCATAGATGATGTCGAGGCGCGTGTCGTCATGCACGAACCCCTGGTCGTTGCCGATTTCCGTGAACACGCGCTTCCAAAATGTGATGTCGCCCTCGAGCGCGCTTGGTCGATCCAACTCCACGGCGTATGTCCCACCACACGCCAGCCAAGCAAATGCCATCGACAGCGTCGTGAGCCACCGGTTGCGCAGCTGTGCAGCATTCGACATGGCGGGCAATTGAAGCGGGACCGCGCTCGCCTTTCAACACCCAGTCGTGCATTGTGGTGTGCATTGGCTTGCGAGGACGAAGGCTTGGCGTCGAACTTTCCGCTCGGCAATGGCCGCTGGATCGGCCGCGGCAGCTACCTCACCAAGGGCGCCTCCCTCACTACCCAGATCGACCTCAGCTTCGAAGTCGTCAGCGAGTCGGTGGGCACCCACGTCAAGGGTTCGCAATCGCTGCGCGACGGTTCCGGTCGACATGCTTTCGCCTGCTGGATCACGGCCAACGATACCGGTACGTACGATCTCGCCGCTCAATTCGCCGCCGCCAACCTGACCGGCAACGCCAAGCTCGAGAGCCTGCCGAATCTCGGCCTGCTTTGGTCGAAGGACGGCATCACGCACGTCACGCTCACACTGTTCGAGGTGCGCGGCGGCTGGGGCTGCCGCGGGTTCTATCACGCCGGTGATACCTTGCTCAGCTGGGAGGTGATGCTGGAACCACACAATCTTGTGGCGGCCAAAGACTCGGCCAACGTCATAGCCATCGACCCGCGCAAGCGGCGCCGGTGAAACCGGGGGCGCCCATGTACCGTGTATACGGCGACATCCAATCGGGGAATTGCTACAAGGTGAAACTCTTGATGAGCCACTTGGACATGGCGCACGAATGGATTCATTGCGACATTCTCCAAGGTGCGACGCGCACGCCCGAGTTTCTGGCCATGAACCCGAACGGCAAGATTCCCCTGTTGGTGCTCGACGATGGCCGGCACCTGGCGGAGTCGAACGCCATTCTCAACTACCTCGCGGCCGGCACGGCCTATCTACCCGACGATCGTTGGCCCTGGGCGAAGGTGCTCGAGTGGCAGTTCTTCGAGCAGTACAGCCACGAGCCCTACATCGCCACCGCGCGTTTCATCGCGAAGTACTTGGGTCTACCCGAAGAGCGGCGCGCCGAATTCGACGCCAAACAGGCCGGCGGCAAGAAGGCGCTGGCAGTGATGGAAGCGCACCTCGCCAACAACACCTACTTCGTCGGCGACGCCATGACGGTGGCCGACATCACGCTCTACGCATATACCCACGTCGCGCACGAGGGCGGGTTCCCGCTCGATGAATACCGGTCGATTCGCGCTTGGCTCGCGCGGATCGCGAACCACCCCAAGCACGTGACGATGGATCAGCCGGGTTGACCCTCGATCTTCGGTAGCGT
The DNA here is from genome assembly GCA_003248125.1 of Gammaproteobacteria bacterium. Classification (GTDB taxonomy): domain Bacteria; phylum Pseudomonadota; class Gammaproteobacteria; order Pseudomonadales; family Azotimanducaceae; genus SZUA-521. The sequence continues at coordinate 17,715 of QJXZ01000060.1, forward strand.
GCCCGAGAATTCGCTCCAGGGTTGCGCACTCTTGGTCCAGATGTGCATGGCGGGCTTCACCCAGCTCGGATCGTCGAGCGTGCCTGCCTTGATGACGAGCGCGTTGGGATTGCCCGACAACACGGAGAACATCGGCGTGCCACAGGTCGGACAGAATCTGCGCGTCACTTGGTTGCCGTTGTCGGCGGTGACGGTGAACTCGTTGGTCTTGCCCTTCACGTCCACGGCGTCGGCCGGCACCAATAGCACGGTCGAAAAGCCACCACCGCTCGCGTATTGGCAATCCCGGCAGTGGCAGTGCCCGGCGAACATCGGCGCCGCCTTGCTGGTGTAGCGCACGGCACCGCAGCGGCAACCACCTGAGAAAGGTGTGCTCATGTCGTTCTCCTTCGTATGATGCGAGTCATCAAAACAGGGATCGCGCGCCATGTCATCCGCAATGGTCACCGCCCTCGATCGTTATCCCGTGAAGAGCATGATGGGCGAGTCGCTGAAGACGGCGTCGATCGGTGCGCTCGGTATTCCCGGTGACCGCGCGTGGGCCGTACGCGAGGGCGAGAAAGGGACGCTGCGGGGCGCGAAACGGTTCGCGAGCCTCATGCAGTGTCGGGCGCGCTACACCGCCGAGATCGACCAGCCATCGCCGCCGGCGCAGATCACGTTGCCGGACGGTGCGACGTTCGTATCCACTGCGGCCGATGCAAGCGCGCGGCTCGGTGCGTTCCTCGGCGCCTCGGTGGCGCTGTCACCGCTGGTGCCAGCGGATCAGCTCGACCGATACCGGCGCACCGCGGCACCGGGCGGCGATGTCGAAGCCGAGCTGCGACGCGTGTTCGCACGCACCGCAGACGAGCCGTTGCCCGATCTCTCGAAGTTTCCCGCCGAGCTGTTCCAGTACGAATCACCGCCGGGAACGCACTTCGACGCCTATCCGCTGCTGATCGTGAGCGAGAACGCGCTTAGTCGTCTAAACGATGCCGCGCCGGAGTCGCAATTCGACGTACGCCGGTTTCGTCCCAATGTCACGGTGCGTGTGGCCGGCGACGAGCCGTTTCCGGAGTTCGCTTGGTGTGGCAAGCGCGCGCGACTCGGCACCGCGTTGCTTGCCATCGAACTCGAGTGCCCACGCTGCATCATGACCACGCTGCCGTTCGCGGAGCTGCCGAAGGATCCGAAGATCATGCGTGCGCTGGTGAAGCACGCCGGCGGCAATCTCGGTGTATACGCCAAGGTGCTTGAACAAGGTACGGTGCGTGTGGGTGATCAATTGACCGTGGAGAACTGAGATGGCTGAAGGTGGCTGCCTGTGCGGCAACGTGCGATTCGTATCCGAGGGCGATCCGAAGTGGGTGGCGCACTGCCACTGCTCCAGTTGCCGAAGACATACCGGTTCGGCGGTAGCCACTTTCGTCGGCTTCGAGCGCGGCCAGGTGACTTTCGCGACGCCCGCGCGCTCGGTGTATTCGTCTTCGCCGGGTGTGTTTCGCAGCTTTTGCAATCACTGCGGCACACCCATTGCCTACGAAGCAGAGTCGGCGAAGGGCGAAATACATCTCTACGTGTGCACGTTCGACGAGCCCGAGCAATTCGTGCCGCAAGCACACGTGCACTTCACCGAACGAGTGCCATGGGTCGAGCTGCACGACGACTTGCCGAGGTTCGCGGACACCGGCGGCGGCACGCCGATCGCGTTCGGGCCGAAGAAGTGAAATCGGGGACAGTTTACCTATTTGTTACTCACAGGATTGGAGGCCAGACTGCAAATCGAGGATCCGGATCCTGACCTTCAGAGAACCTGTGAGTAACAAATAGGTAAACTGTCCCCGATTTCAGCTTGCGGTGGCCGTGAGCAAAAACACCGAGTAGCGCTGTTCGCCGCGCGGGATTTCGAAGCAGGTCTCGATCGCCACCTCGTCGAACCCCGCATCGCGCGCCAGTGTCGCGAGTCGTTCCCGATCGAAGCCGTGGTGAACGTCGACGCCCGGCCCGTGGAAGGAACCATCTTCGGCATCGAGATCGGCGATCGCGAGATGTCCGCCCTTCGCCAGCGTCGCTTTGAACGCGCGCAGGATCGCCGCCGTATCGGGTATGTGGTGCAAGGTCATCATCGAGCAAATTAGATCGAACTTGATCTGCGGCGGCGGTTCGTTCGACAGGTCGAGTTTCGCCACACCGAAGTTCTTGGCGCCGAAACGTTCGATCTTCTTGCGTGCTTCCTCGAGCATGCCGTCGGACGTATCCGCCAACACCGTCTCGCCGAGCCGATCGGCGAGCGCGAACGAGAGCAGTCCGGTGCCCGCGCCGTACTCGAGTGTGCGCGGCGCATCACCCAGCTCGACCCGCCGGACGATGGCATTCGCCACGGCCTCCGCCCGCGCGCGCTTGCGCGGGTCTTCGTCCCAGGTCGCGGCGCGTGCGTCGAAGTCGGGCTGGCTCATCCGCTCGCTGCCTTCACGTAGGTGTTGAGATCGAAGTAATCACGCCACACCTTGATCTTGCCATTCTCCATCTCGAACACGCCGCAGCAGGGCAAATCGACTTTCCTATCCCCCATGCGCGTACGATCGAGCCGCTCGGCGATCACGACGTTGCCTTCACCCATGATGTTGAGCACGTCCCAGTTGGTCGCGGTCCAGCTCGACAGAAAACCCTGGATGAACTTGCGCACGTTGTCGCGCCCGGTCACCGGTCCCGTTGGCATGTTGTGATACGAACCATCGTCCGTGAAGTAGTCGGCGAGCTCGTCGGCATCGAGCTTCGACCAAGCGGCAATGAATTCGCGAACGATGTCGACGTTGTTCGCCATCGAAACTATCCCTTCGTTCCGGTTGGTACTTCCGAGAATGGAATGCCCTTGTCGACACGAACGTCTTGCGGCAAGCCGAGCACGCGCTCCGCCAAGATGTTGAGCATGATCTCGTCGGTGCCGCCGGCGATGCGACCGCCCGGTGAGCCCATGAAGCTCGCTTGCACCAAGCCCGACAGCTCTGCGATTTCCGGGTCGTCGATGGCGCCCGCCATGTCCATGAGATCCATGCAGAACGACGCCATGTCCTGGGTTTTCGGCGCACCGACTGCTTTGCCGATGGAGTTCTCGGGTCCCGGCGTCTCACCCTTCGACAGCGCCGTCAGCGTCCGGTAGCCGGTGTATTTGAGGCCCGCTTCCTGGACGTACCAGTCGGCGAGCTTGGCGCGCACGGCCTTGTCCTCGATCGCAGGACGGTCGTCGATGTTCAACTTCGATGCGAGCTTGAAGGCAACGTCGAAGCCGACCCCCATTCCGCCGCCGCCGATCGATGCCCGCTCGTTCATGAGCGTCGTAATCGAGACCTGCCAGCCCTGTCCAACCGCGCCCAAGCGCTGGCTGTCGGGAATGCGGACGTTGGTGAAGTACACCTCGTTGAAGTTCGATTGGCCCGAGATCTGCTTGATCGGCCGCACTTCCACACCCGGCGACTTCATGTCGAGAAAGAAGTACGTGAGTCCCTTGTGCTTCGGCACGTTCGGGTCGGAGCGCGTCACGAGAATGCCGTAGTCGCTGTAGTGCGCGCCCGAAGTCCAGATCTTCTGGCCGTTGATCACCCACTCGTCGCCTTCCTTCACCGAGCGTGTGCGCAGCGCAGCCAGGTCCGAGCCGCCGGCGGGTTCGCTGAAGAGCTGACACCAAATGTCTTCACCGCTCGCGAGCCTCGGCAAGTACTTGCGCTTGTGTTCGTCGTTACCCCAAGTCATGAGTGTGGGTGCGGCCATCCCTTGGCCAATCGCGAACACGCCCATCGGCACGTCGAACTTCGATTCTTCCTGGTTCCAGATCACCTGCTCGATGGCGGATGCACCGCGACCACCGTATTCCTTCGGCCAGCGGATACAGGCCCAGCCGGCATCGAACTTGCGCTTCTGCCACAGCTTGGCGCGGGCGATGCCATCCAGGCCTTCGAGTTCTTCGGCTTTCGGTGCGTTGGCCTCGAGCCAGGCTCGGGCTTCCTTGCGAAAGCGCGCTTCTTCGGGGGTGTCGTTGAAATCCATGATGTCTCTCCCTCAATGCGTCAAGCCGCGTTCTTCTGTTCGACGGCGGTGATCAGCTTGTCTTGCCACGTACCTTCGGAGCCCAAGTTGACCGACAACAACTTCGACCGGCGGTAGTGGAATTGGCAGTCGAACTCCCATGTGAAGCCCATGCCACCGTGGGTTTGGATGTTTTCCTTCGACGCGTAGTAGTAAGCCTGGGTGGCGCCGACACGCGCGGTGGCAGCCGCAACTGGTAGATCCGCCGCATCGGCATTCAGCGCCCATGCACCGTAGTAGCAGTTTGAACGGGCCAGCGTGTTCTTGATGTAGGCGTGCGCCAGCTTGTGCTTGATCGCCTGATACGATGCGATCGGCCGCCCGAACGCATAGCGGCCGAGGGCGTACTCCTTGGCCTGCTCGAGTGCCGCTTGCGCGCCCCCCACCTGCTCCCAGGCGAACAGGATCGCCGCACGGTCGAGCAGCTTCTGGGTCAGCGCCCAACCTTCGCCTTCCGCACCCAGGGGTTCGCAGTCGGCGCTGCGGAACTTCACCGATGCATGCGACCGCGACGGATCCAATGTAGAGATCACATCGCACTTGACGTTGCGTTGATCGAGATCGACGAGTTGCCAACTGGCCTTGTCGCCGGCTCGCGTTTTGGTCACCACTACCGCCACGTTGGCGACGTCGCCGTCGGCAACGGGTACCTTGGTGCCACGCACGCGACCTTTGGCGAGGCTCGTCTTCAATGACTTCGGCGAGGGCCGCCCCGGTCCTTCGGCAAGCGCAAAAGTACCGATCGCTTCGCCGGTGGCGAGCTTCGGCAACCACTTCTCTTTCTGCGCGCGCGTACCGGCCATGAGAATCGCCTCGGTGGCAAGATAGACCGACGACGAAAACGGAATCGGTGCAACCGCACGGCCGAGCTCCTCGGCAATCACGCAGAGCTCCAGGTAGCCGAGCCCCAAGCCGCCGTACTCCTCGGGAATGGTGGTGGCGGTCCAACCGAGCTCCGCGACTTTGCGCCATAGTTCCTTGTCGAAGGGCGCCTTGCCCTCGAGTACCTTGCGCACCGCGCTTGGCGGGCAGTGCTCCGCCAAGAAGCCCTGGGCCTGCTCGCGGAGCAGGTTCTGGTCTTCCGAAAATTCGAAATTCATGCGTCCTTGTCCCCTAAGTCAGTCGCATTACGATTGTCCACGGATTGCGCGGGCCTGCAAACAGCGCGGGAGTGGGGGTGGCCGGGTACACTTGTCCACCATGGGATACGAAGCGTTCGGTTTCATTCGCGCGGCAGCGCTGATACCACCGGTGGCGATCGCCGATCCGGCGGTCAATGCCGAGCGCATCGCGGCCGGATTCACCGCTGCGGCGGCCGATGGCGCAGGCATCGTGCTCTGTCCCGAGCTCGCCGTCACCGGCTACAGCTGCGAGGACTTGTTCTACTCGCGCGCGCTCGCCACCGCCAATCGGCAGGCGCTCGCGCACCTCGTGCGGACCAGCGCCGGCGTCGATGCCGCTTTGGTGGTCGGTGCGCCGTGGTGGCTCGCCGACGGCCGTCTGTTCAACTGCGCATTCGTGATCGCCGGCGGCCAGCTGCGAGGCGCCGTGCCGAAGACGGCACACCCGAACCACGGCGAGTACTACGACAAGCGCTGGTTCGTGTCGGGAGAAGGGGTCGACGTCGAAGTCGTCGATGACGTGCTGGGGCCGTTCCGTCTCAGCCGCGAGCAGTTGTTCGGCATCGGCAACGCGCGGTTCGGCATCGAGATCTGCGAGGACTTGTGGATGGTCGAGCCGACCGGCGCTCGCCATGCGCTCGCCGGCGCCGATATCATCGTCAACCCTTCCGCGAGCAACGAATTGATCGGCAAGGCGGACTATCGCGCGAGCCTCGTGCGTATGGCTTCGGCGAGCCGCATCGCCGGCTACTTGTACGCCTCGGCTGGGCCGACGGAGTCCACCAAGGACGTCGTGTTCGGCGGCCATGCCATCGCCGCCGAGGACGGTGTGTTGCTCGCCGAGAGCGAGCGATTCCGCCTCGATGGCACCACGCTCGCGGTCGAATTCGACATCGAGCGGCTGCGCCGCGACCGGGCCCGCAACGCCACGTTCGCCAACGCGCCACGGCCGGGCGGCTACGTCGCGGTGGACACGGGTATTCGACCTGTGACGCTCAACCGTCTTGCGCGCCGTTATCCAAGACATCCGTTCGTACCCGACGATGAACTCGAAGTCGACGCCCGCGCGCAAGAGATCCTTACCATCCAGGCGACGGGGCTTGCCCGCCGCATCGTGGCGGCCAGCGCCAAGCACCTCGTACTCGGCATCTCGGGCGGCCTCGACTCGACCCTCGCATTCCTGGTGTCCCTCGATGCGCTCACCGCGCTCGGGCGCGAGGCTTCGGCGCTGCATGCCCTCACCATGCCGGGGCCAGGCACATCGAAGCAGACCCTCGCATCGGCGCGCGCACTCGCGGCAGCGGGTCGTGCCACGCTCGAGGAGATCGCCATCGATGCCGCGGTGGCCCAGCACCTCCAAGATCTCGGCCACGAAGGCAACGCCGATGTCACGTACGAGAACGCCCAGGCCCGCGAGCGCACACAACTCTTGTTCAACTATGCCAACAAGGTAGGCGGCATCGTCGTCGGCACCGGCGATCTGTCGGAACTGGCACTCGGCTGGTGCACGTTCAATGGCGACCACATGTCGAGTTACAACGTCAACGCGAGCGTGCCGAAGACGCTGATCGCGTATCTCGTGCGGTGGTATGCACGGCACCGAGCGAGCGAGAAGCTCGCCGCCGTGCTCGAGCGCGTGTTGGCCACGCCGATCTCGCCTGAACTACTGCCGCCCGCCGCTGACGGCTCAATCGCACAGACCACGGAAGCCATTCTCGGCCCCTATGCACTGCACGACTTCTTTCTGTTCCATCACGTCCGCTATGGCGAGGCACCGGAGAAGATCTACGCGCTCGCGCGGGCTAGTTTCGAAGGCGACTACGACGGTGCCGCAATCAAGCGCTGGCTCAAGGTGTTTTTCACGCGTTTCTATAGCCAGCAATTCAAACGCACGACGCTGCCGCCTGGACCCAAGGTGGGCACGGTGAGTCTGTCACCGCGCGGTGACTGGCGCATGCCCGATGAAGCGCGCGCCGACGCGCTGCTCGCCACGATCGATCGCATCACCGACTAACGGACTCCCTATGGCGCGACTCATTCTCACGCTTCTCGCTTGCTCGCTCGGGGCCGCGGTCGATGCAGACACCGTGCAATGCGGCAAAGAAGGTGTGTGGGTTCAGATTCTCGGCTCGGGCGGTTCCGAACTCGACGATCAGCGCGGTGCGGCGAGCTACGTGCTCTGGGTCGACAATCACGCGCGGCTATTGATCGATCCCGGCCCCGGTGCTGCGCTCCTCTTCGAGCAAGCGGGCGGCCGCTTCGCCGATCTCGATGCGATCGCCTTGAGCCAAGTGACGGCCGACCACGCGGCCGATCTGGTGGGTCTCGTCAGCGGCGGCGTGGATGGCGAACGCGACCGGCCATTGCCGTTGCTCGGCCCCGACGGCAACGACGCGACACCGTCGATGCGCACCCTGGTCGAGCGATTGTTCGGTGCGCAAGGCGCATTTCCGGACCTCGAGCCGTACTTGACGTTTCGCGCCGGCTTCAAGATATCGCCGACGAACGTACCGTCGACCGGGTCGCGGCGCTGGGCGCGGTTCGGGTCCGAGAACGTCAGGCTGGCCGCTATTCCGGTACACCACGGCAGCACACCGGCCGTCGCCTGGCGCGCGACCGCCGGTGCGCAATCGGTGACCTTCGGCGGCGACTTCAACAACGATGGCAACCTGATGCAGACGTTCGCGAAAGGCAGCGATGCGTTGGTGGTGTCGCACGCGATCACCGAGGGTACGCGCGGCGATCTGCGCGATCGTTATGCCACGCCTTCGCAACTCGGCCGCATTGCAACCGATGCGGGGGTCCGCATGCTGATCCTCGGTCACCGCATGAATCGTACACGCGGCCTGGAGAGCCAGACCGAGGCGAAGATCCGCGAAAGCTACGACGGGCCTTTGATCTTCGCCAACGATCTGGAATGCTGGGGGCTCTAATGAACGACCATGGAGAAGACGTTGGGTAAAGGTGATCAACGCTCGCGCCGCGGCAAAATCTTTCGCGGCACATTCGGCGCCACTCGGCCGAAGCACACCAACAAGCGCAAAGCCAGGGGCGGCAAGAAGAAGACCTGATGTAGCGTCACAACGGTTGGTCGCGTGCGCGTCCTAATCGCCGGATCCATCGCCCGAGATACCAACTTCCTCGACGACGACGTGCGCTCGGATTGGGGCGGCACCGTCGTCTACGCCGCACGCGCCTACCGGGCGCTCGACATCGAGGTGCGCGTGCTGACGTCGGCGGCCGAACCGATCGACGCCGCCTTCCCGGCAAGTGTCGAAGTCGTTGCCTTGCCGAGTCCCGTCACGACGCGGTTCGAAAATCACTATCACAGCGATGGCAAGCGCACACAGCGAGCGCCGACGCTGGCAGCACCGCTGCCGTTCGATGCAGCGCTAGTGAGCGGTGTCGACTGGGTTCATCTCGGCCCGCTGCATCCGCACGATCTAGTCGACGACTGGTACTCGATCTCCGGCAATCGGTGTGGTCTCGACGTGCAAGGCCTCACCCGCCACGTGGTCAACGGCGAGGTCATCGCCGACCCGCGACCGGACGCGGCGACGATCGCGGCGCGCATGTGCTGGCTAAAGGCTTCGATTCGCGAGTGGACCCTGCTCCATGCACCGGCCGTACCCGGTGAAGTGTTGATCACACGCGGCATCGAAGGCGGCGTGCTCGAGTGCGATGCAGGTTCATCGACGTGGCGTGCCGACCCGCCGGTTGACGACTGCGATCCGACGGGCGCAGGCGACGTGTTCTTCGCCGCCTACTTGAGTCGCCGCAACGGTGGCGCCACAGCCGCGGATGCTGCCCGCGATGCGGCGAAGTTCACGAGTGCGTTTCTTCGGCGTCGCCGCGGCCAAGATCGCCGGCCCGATCTCTGAAGGCCCGGTGCACGATGTAGACTCGCTGCGCGGCCGTGGCACAGGTGGCGATCGCGAGCAACCAGATCATGAACATCGGCACTTGCACGAACAGAAAGAAGCAAAAGATGAATACCCGCTCCGTACGGCTCACCCAACCATCGCTGCAGACGATGCCGAAATTCTCTGCGCGCGCTCTGACATAGCTGGTGAGATTGCCGCCGAGCAGCGCGGTAACCGCCAAGGCCACACCGACAATTTCACCTTCGCTCGCGAACCACACCGCAATCGCAACAACGCCGGATGCCTCGCCGACTCGGTCGAGTGTCGAATCGAGAAACGCTCCCCAGTCACTGACGGTTCCGGTGCGGCGCGCCAGCGCGCCATCGAGCGCATCGGCAATGCTGCCAGCCGCAAATACCCACGGTCCCAACCAGAATCCGCCTTGGCTGATCATGTAGGCACCGACGAACGTCACCGCGAGGCCCGCAAGCGACACCTGAGTCGGTGTCACGCTGCGTTGCGCCAGCGTTTCGACCAGATCGTGCGTGACGTGCTCGAAACGTTCCTTGATCCAGACGATACGCGCTTCCACAATGCTTTCTCGGCAACAACACGAGTGACGCATTCTGCGTTAACCCCATGGCCGATCTCAACGCAGCGCTCGCGGCCATGCGACCGCTCCTCGATCCGGCGATCTACGTGTTCGCTACCGCGAATGCCTTGCCGAGCGACGTCGATGCCTTTGCCGTGATTCGCGAGCCATCGGCAATGACGCTGGTGGTGCGAGAAGGCGAAGCCCGGCGGCTCGGGCTAGTTACCGAGTTCGTCTGTCGGCGCATCGATCCAGGCGTCGACACGCCCCTCGATGGTGTCGGATTCCTTGCGCGGATTGCCGGAGCGCTCGCAGCGGCGGGCATCGCCCTCAATCCAGTTGCGGGCGCAAAGCGAGATCATCTGTTCGTGCCAAAGGAGCGCGCCGACGATGCGCTTGCGATCGTGACATGCGTTGCGCGCGAAGCGCGGCATAGGGCGGGCGATGCATCGCTGTGGGAATTCGCGCCAGATGTCTGGCTCGCCGACGGCGAGACGGTACCCTTTTTCACGATGGCATATCCCACGCGCATGACCGTGGTGCGATTGCCAACGAGTGAGCTGTGGGTGCACTCACCCATTCGCCATACCGAGGCGCTCGCCAAGGCGCTCGAAGCACTCGGGACCGTGAGCTACCTCGTCGCACCCAACGCGCTGCATCATCTGTTCATGGCAGCGTGGGTGAAGGCGTATCCGAATGCGCGCTGCTTCACGGCGCCCGGCGTAGCTGCCAAGTTGCCGGACATCACAACCGAGCCGCTCGACGATCGCACACCTTGGCGCGAGGTCATCGATCAGATCACGTTCGAGGGCAGCCCGCTCATGCAGGAGGTCGTGTTTCTGCACAAGCCGTCGCGTACTTTGATCGTCACCGACCTAATCGAAAACTTCGATCCAAACACGCTGTCGTGGAAAGACCGGATGCTCGCTCGCATCGGAGGGGTGCTCGCGCCCCACGGTGGCACGCCGCGCGATTGGCGTTGGTCGTTCTTCGGCCGCGGCCTCGAGAAGGCTTCGGCGTGTGCGCGGACGATCCGCGATTGGGCACCGGAACGGCTGGTGCTCGCTCATGGCGAACCCATCTACGGCGGCGCCGGCCCGTACATCGACCAAGCACTCGGCTACTTTCTACGCGAGCGCCCGTGATCGCTGCCGATGCGGTGCTGGAATTCTGGTTCGGCACACTCGAATCTGGGTTCGCGGCGCCGGGCCTACGCGACCGCTGGTTCGAGCAGTCGGATGCCTTCGATGCCGAGATCGCCACCCGTTTCGCAAGTGTCCTCGCAGACGCCGCAGCGGGCGCACTCGACGATTGGCGCGACAAGGCCCGCAGTGCGCTCGCGTTCGTCATCGTCACGGATCAGTTCTCGCGGCAGATTTTCCGCGGCTCTGCGGACGCATTCGCAACCGACACGCTGGCGCTCGCTACCGCGCGCGAAGGCATCCACCGCGGGTTCGATCAGACCCTCGCATTCGACGAGCGTGCGTTCTTCTACCTACCGTTGGAACACTCCGAGTCGATTGAGGATCAAGACTTGTGCGTGCGATTGTTCACGGCCCTGCGCGACGCGACACCGAAAGGCTTCCGTCACCTGACTGGTGATTATCTACGCCACGCCCACGCGCACCGCGACACCATCGCGAGGTTCGGCCGCTTTCCGTATCGCAACGATGCGCTCGGCCGCGCATCCACCGAGGAGGAACGGCAGTGGCTCGCAAGCCGGACCTGATTGCGAGCGTACGGCGTCGCCTAGTTGCCGAGGGCAACTCGGCACGTGCCGAAGCGCAGCAGGCCTACATGAAGTCGAGCATGCCGTACGCCGGCGTCGCCGCACCCGGTGTCAAAGCAATCACACGCGACTGCATCGCTGCGCATCCATTACCGGATGCAACCGCGTGGCAGCAGCTCGTTCGCGCACTGTGGGAAGGCGCCAAATATCGAGAAGAGCGCTACGTCGCGATCGGCGTCGCACGCGCCAAACCGTATCGGCCGTTTAGAACGATGGAAGCGCTGCCGTTATATGAGCAGATGATCGTCGAAGGCGCTTGGTGGGACTTCGTCGACGACGTCGCGATCAATCTGGTCGGTGAGTTGCTCGCTCGGTCGCCGAAGCAGGTCGCGCCCATCATGCGCCGGTGGTCGCGCGCCGCCGATGTTTGGAAACGCCGCACCGCCATCATTTGCCAGCTGAAGGCGAAAGGCGCGACCGACCTCGATCTGTTGACCGATGCGATCGAACCGTCGCTCGGCGAGAAGGAATTCTTCCTGCGCAAAGCCATCGGGTGGGCGTTGCGCGAGTATTCCAAAACCGACGGCCGATGGGTAGAGCGCTACGTGGCAGCCAAAGGCGAATGCCTGTCACCCTTGAGCGCCCGCGAGGCGCTCAGGGTGATCGGTAAGCGCCGCGCAGGCTGAACGCTATTTGACGTCCACCTGCACGCGGTTCGATTTCTGCGTCTTCGGAACGACGATCTCGAGTAGGCCGTCCTTGAATTCCGCACTCGCCTTGGTGCCGTCGACGTCCGCCGGCAGCGCGACAGTGCGACTGACCTCACCGGTCGAGATCTCCTTGCGGTAGTACTCGCCCTTCTCTTCCTTGGTCTCTTTGCGCGTCGATGCCCGAATCGTGAGTGCACGATCGGTGAGCGACACGTTCAGATCCTTCTTCTCGACGCCCGGTAGCTCGGCACGCACCACCACTTCGCCATCGCGCTCGACGACATCGACCTTGGGTACGCGGCTTTCGAACTCGCGAAAACTCGGAAAATCGCGGAACGAACGCAGCCAGTTGCGAGACATGAAATTCTCGAACATGTGCTCCATGTCGCGCTCGAACTCGTCGAACCGGCTCGGTTGGCGCGTCTTTTTCTCGGCGGCGACCGGTTGCTTGCTCGTTTCGACGGTCACTTTCGGTTGCTTGGATTGCTCGGCCATGTTGCATCTCCCATTGCATCCACACGGTTAAGATGAGGCCACGCATCGGCATTGCGCATACGGGATTCCCGAGATGGATCGGACGGACGCCGATTCAGCTATTCGAACGCCAAATCCGCCACGAACGGGTTGCACTTGCGCTCCCAGCCAAAGGTCGAGGTTTCGCCGTGCCCGGGTACGAAGGTCACGTCCTCGCCCAAGGGCCAGAGCTTGCCGCGGATCGAGTCGATCAGATCTTGATAGCTGCCGCGCGGCAAGTCGGTGCGGCCGATGCTGCCCTTGAACAGCACATCGCCGACGATGGCGATGCGCGCGGCGCGATTGAAGAAGACCACGTGACCCGGCGTGTGCCCCGGACAATGGATGACTTCGAGGACGAACGAGCCGATGTGCAGCTGATCGCCGTCATCGAGCCAGCGGTCCGGTGTCATTGCACGCGCTCCACGGATACCGAACCGCGCACCCTGCTCGCCGAGCCGCTCGAGCAGGAACGCGTCGGCCCGATGCGGGCCATAGACCGGCACAGACAATCGCTCGGCGAGGGTTGCCGCCGATGCGGCGTGGTCCAAATGTCCGTGGGTCAAGAGCACCTGGCTGACGCGTACATCGTGTTCGGCGATGGCCACTTCGATGCGATCGAGATCGCCACCCGGATCGATCACGGCAGCATCTTGGGTGACCTCGCACCAGACGATGGAACAATTCTGCTGAAACGGCGTGACCGGGACGATTGCGACCTTCATGCTCCGAAGCTTACCGCCTTTCGCTAAGCTCGACCCATGATCGCCGCCATGCCCAGATTGATCGGTGCCGTCATGCGCCGCCTGCTCGCGCGCAGCATGGTGCTCCAGCACGGCACAATCCCGCGCGACCCGGTTGCGCACGGCAATCGCGATGCCGGCCAGCTGTACGTGCACGTGCCCTTCTGCCCATCGCTGTGCCCGTTCTGCACCTTTCACCGCGTGCGGTTCCAGCGCGAACGTGCCACGCCCTACTTCGCAGCCCTACATCGTGAGATCGACCGCTACCACGACGCGGGCTTCGCATTTCAGGACCTCTACGTCGGCGGTGGCACGCCGACCGTGATGGCGGACGAGCTGGGTGCTCTGATCGCGCATGCGCGCAATCGCTTCGCGCTCCGGCACGTGGCGGTGGAAACGAACCCCTCGCATCTCACGGAGCCGATCATGAACGCGTTGGTCGCGGCCGGTGTCGATCGCTTGAGTGTCGGTGTGCAGACCTTCGACGACGTGCTGCTGGAGCGTATGGGTCGGCGCGTCTATGGCACGAGCGCCGAGATCGTCGCAGCGCTGACAGGTGCCGCCGGCCGCTTCAAGACCCTGAACGCAGACTTCATGTTCAATTTGCCAGGCCAGACCGACGGCATGATCGATCGCGACCTCGCCACGGTGCTCGACATTCCCGCGGTCAATCAGGCGACCTTCTATCCATTGATGACTACGCGCGGCTCGCAAATCGCGCTGCGTGCGAGGATGGGCTCTTCACCCAATCGCGAGCACGCGCAATACGAGCGCATCCGCCGCGCGATGACCGCGAGAATGCGGCACTCCTCGATTTGGTGCTTCTCGATCGAGCCCGACTCGATCGACGAGTACATGGCATACCACGATGATTACGCCGGCGTGGGCAGCGGTGCGTTCGGTTACCTGGGCGGTCGCCTGTATTCCAATACGTTCTCGATCAAGCGCTACGTCGATCGGGTGGTCGCCGGGCGGCCGGCCGTCACCGGTACCCGCATGCTGTCCGAACGCGAACGCATGCGTTTCGACCTGCTCATCAAGCTGTTTGGTTTGACGCTCGACAAGCACGCCATCGAAGCAAAATACCAAGGTCGCTTCCGCACCACGCTGTGGAAGGAAATTGCGGCTTTCAAGGCGATCGGTGCGATCGAGGAATCGACCACGCACCTCCGCCTCACCGAGCCGGGCCTCTATGCCTGGGTGGTCATGATGCGCGAGTTCTTGAGCTCGTTGAACGCACTCCGGGAGGACATGCGCGCGCATCTCGAAGCAGAGCGACAGCAGGATCGCGAGCCGATCAGGCTCGTCGCGCCGACGATGCCGAACGCGTAAACCGGCGCGGCGTTCAGCGATCCTGCGCCGTCAGAAAATCCGTAGCGAGCGTGGCCATGGCGCGCACGCCATCGGTGAGCGCCGCCTCGTCCGCATCGAAGTACGGCGAGTGGTTGGGGATGGCCTGCTCGACCGGTACATCGGGGCGCCGCACACCGAGGAAGAAGAACAGCCCCGGTACGTCTTCCTGGTAAAAGGCGAAGTCCTCGGCGCCGGTCAAAGGGGGACTTTCGAGCACATTGTCGGCGCCGTAGATGCGCGCGAGTGTCGGCCGCATCTGTTTGGTCAGCGCCGCATCGTTGAATGTCACGGGTGTCATCATCTCGATGCGTAGCTCGACCTTCGCCCCCATCGATTCGCCGATGCCGGTTGCAATCTCGTTCATGCGCGTGTGCACCATTCGCTTAACCGCCGGGTCGAAGGTGCGGATGGTGCCGGACAACACCGCCTCGTCCGGAATGATGTTGTTGCGCACGCCGGCATGGAACGAACCGACCGTCACCACTGCGGGTGCAGTCGTGATGTCGACGTTGCGGCTGACGATGGTCTGTAGCGCGGTGACGATTTGCGCGCCGATGGTGATTGGGTCGATACCGGCCCATGGCATGGCACCATGAGTTTGCCTTCCGGTGATGCGCATCTCGTAGCGATCGGAACTCGCCATGGCACCGAGCGGGCGCATCGCGACTTGCCCGGTGGCGGCAACCTGCATGACGTGCAGACCGAACACGGCGTCGACCTTCGGATTGTCGAGCACCCCTTCGCGCACCATGAGCCTGGCGCCGCCCTCTTCGCCGGGTGGCGGTCCCTCCTCGGCGGGCTGGAAGATGAACTTCACCGTGCCCGGGATCGAATCGCGCATGCCCGCGAGCACCGTGGCCGCACCCATCAGAATCGCGACGTGGTTGTCGTGGCCGCAGGCGTGCATCACGCCGACCGGCTGGCCGAGGTATTCCCCTTTCACGGCCGAGGCGAACGGCAGACCAGTTTGTTCCGCCACCGGCAAGGCGTCCATGTCGGCGCGGAGCGCGACCACACCACCCGGCTGCCCGCCGCGGAGAATGCCGACCACGCCGGTGTGGGCGACACCGGTGTGCACCTCCATGCCGAGCGCCTTCAAGTGCTCGGCGACCAGGGCCGCTGTGCGGATTTCGCGATTCGAGAGCTCCGGATGCGCATGAATGTCACGCCGCCACGCGACGACGTCTGCTTCCACCGCCTGTGCGCGACGCGCGATCTCCTCGTCCATCGCGCCCGACGGTGCCGCGCCGACCGCCGCCGCGATCATCAACCAGCCGAGCATGCCCATCCCCAACACCGAAATTGGGGACAGTTTACCCATTTCCTACTCACGGCTTTGCGCATGTTGCTGGTGCCAAAGGTGTGAGTAGGAAATGGGTAAACTGTCCCCAATTTCAGTCCCGAACCAGTCGCACGTCGCCGAGCAAGAACACGCCGCCGGCATATGCGCGCGTCGAATAGATCACCACCGCCGTCACCGTCGTCGCTTGCGGATCGAACATCGGTTCGAGCGGCAGCGTTAGCCGATGGGGGCCCGCGGCCAGCACGAAAGTGCGGTAGACGTGATCGACTTCGGCATCCGCGAGCCGAATGGAGACGTGCATCGTCATCGGCTGCCTCGCGTAGACGTCGATGGCAAGGGCATCGTATGCAGACCAATCGGCGACCGGTTCCCACAGCGACACACCGGGCCATTCGACATCTGCCAACTCGACTTCGAGCACGCGCGCCGGCGCCTGCGGCCAGTCCGGCGGCGGTGCGATGCGTCTCGACTCGCCGTTGCTGCGCAGCAGTCCGCCCTGCCAGGGCACGCCGACGTCGACCAATGCGGGAAAGATCGCGTTGCGGTGCGCCTGTATGCCGAGCGCGACGATCGCCGGTGAAATCGACACCGCAAGCAGCGTGGCCGCACTCACCGCCGCCGCGCTTGCCTTCAGCAGACCTGCGCGCCCGGCCGCGATGGTGAGTGCCGCGCAGGCGCCGAGCAGGTCGAACGCAACGTCGGACCACTCGGCATTGCGCCCGGTCGTTAGCTGCACTGCTTCAGTCGCGAGCGCGACGACGACAGCAATCGCCATCGTCGCACCGATTGCCACGCCAATCGTCAGTCGACTCGAGACGATTCGGTAGAACAGGTAGGTGACCACCGCAAACCAAGGACCGTGCGCTGCGTTGTGCAGTCCGGCGGCGACCCGGCCATTGCCGGGCACCACCGCGAATTGTTGCACCAAGACCAGCAGCACGATCGCAAGCACCGCACCGATCGGCAACGCGCGATGATCTTGGGTTAGCATCGCGCGCTCGACTTCGAACGTGGTTGGAGGAGACCTACGTGCAATTCGACATCGCCATGACCGACGAGCTGCTTGCAACGACCCGCGCCGTGCGCAGGCGTCTCGACTTCGATCGCCCAGTGCCCAAAGCCGTGATCAACGAGTGCCTCGAACTCGCCGTGCAGGCGCCGACCGGCGGCAACTCGCAAGGCTGGCGCTGGCTGGTGGTCGACGATCCCGACAAACGCAAAGCGCTCGCCGACATCTACCGCGAGGCCGGTGCCAAGTACCTCGCCGCTGCTGGTGCGAGGGCTACCGAGCAGGGCGACCATCAGACCGCGCGCGTCTACGACTCGGCCATGTTCCTGGTCGACAACATGCATCGCGCGCCCGTGCACGTCATCCCGTGCGTGCAGGGCCGTCCGGCGGACGGCACGCCTGCGGTGCACTTGGCCGGCTATTTCGGGTCGATCTTTCCGGCCATTTGGAGCTTCCAGCTGGCATTGCGCGCCCGCGGCCTCGGCTCGGTGCTGACCACCATCCACCTGTTCCACGAGCAGAAGGCCGCGCAGTTGCTCGGCATTCCTGACGACGTCATGCAGGTCGCGCTGTTGCCGATCGGCTACACCAAGGGCACGGACTTCAAACGCGCCAAGCGACCGCCGGTCGCCAACATCACCCACTGGAATGCCTGGTGAGCCTGGCCACGATCTCGCGCTCGAACTCGGGAAAGAATTCACCGACCACCGGCAAGTCGAATTCGCGCAAGATCGCCGTGTTCGGTTCACGTTCGAGCAGGAACCGAAAGGCCTGCACGAGTAGCCACTCGTGAGTGACCTGCCCGCCACAGAGTTCGCGATAGTACGCTTGACTCATGTACACACGATGCGTGGTCTCGGGTGGGCCGTCGATCACCACCTCGTATGTATCGGCATCCACCAACGTGACGCTGATGGCCATCGCACTCCTCCTCGATGAACGACGCGATGATAGCCCGACATGACTGATCTCTGTTTCGAGACCGCTACCAGCCTGGCGGCACTGATCCGGTCTCGCGCCGTGAGCTGCGTCGAAGTGCTCGATGCACATCTCGCGCGAATCGAAGCGCTGAATCCGCGCCTAAACGCGATCGTCAGCTTGGTGCCAGACCGGGCCCGCGAGCGTGCGGCTGCGCTCGATGCCGAGTTCCCCGTAGATGTGCCGCTGCTTTACGGCCTGCCGATCGCGCACAAGGACTTGGTGTCGACACGCGGGCTGCGCACCACGTTCGGCTCGCCCCTCTTTGCGGAACACGTGCCGGACAAAGACGATCTCATCGTCGAGCGCCTGCGCGCAGCCGGCACGGTCTGCCTCGGCAAGACCAACACTCCCGAGTTCGGTGCCGGCTCGCAAACCTTCAATCCCGTATTCGGAGCCACGCGCAATCCGTACGATCCGACCCGCACCTGCGGCGGCTCGAGCGGCGGCGCGGCGGTCGCACTTGCGTCGAGAATGTTGCCGATTGCGGATGGTAGCGACCTGGGCGGTTCGCTGCGCAACCCCGCCGCGTTCTGCAATGTCGTCGGCCTGCGGCCGGCGCCAGGCCGCGTACCGGGATATCCAGCGCGCAGTCCATGGTTCGACATGCCGGTGAAGGGCCCAATGGCGCGAACAGTCGACGATGTGGCGCTCATGCTCGCTGCCATGGTCGGCGACGATCCGCGGGTGCCCCTCGCACTCACCGATCCCGGCGACCATTTCTATCCGCTCGTTCCGATTGCACCGAAGGGACTACGCATCGCACTCGCCCCCGACCTGGGTGGCGTGCCGGTGGAGAGGGAAATTCGCGAAACCATCGAGGCGATGGGCGCGCGCATTGCAGGCCTCGGTTGCGAGGTGGAACTCGCGTGCCCGGATCTCACCGACGCCACTGATATCTTCCATGTGCAGCGCGCCAATTGGTATCGGGAGCGATTCGGTGGGTTGCCGCCGGCGCAGCGCGCCAAGCTGAAAGACACGATCGAGTGGAACCTGTCGGCGGGCGAAGCACTCACGCTTGCCGATCTCGATCGTACGTCGGCACAGCGAGCTGCCCTCTTCGACCGGGTCGCGGAATTCTTCACGCGCTTCGACTTCCTCGTCTGTCCGACCACGCAGGTGTTGCCTTTCCCGGTCGAACAGCCCTATCCGACGTCGATCGAAGGCACACCGATGCACGACTATCTGGAGTGGATGCAAAGCTGTGCGCAACTGACCGTGGCGGGTTGTCCGTCGATATCGATCCCGGGCGGCTTCAGCGCCAATGGTTTGCCGATCGGACTGCAGATTGCGTCGCCGCAGCGGACGGAGGCGAAGCTGCTCGCGTTCGCCAAAGTCATCGAGGCAGATACTCGCTACGGTGAACGCCTACCGCCATGCTGATCGAGCAGCTACAGCGCGTTTGGCACGATGAGATACCCATTTCCAAGGGCATGGGGATCCGAATCGAGTCATTCACCGACGACACGCTTATCGCGCGTGCCGCACTCGCGCCGAACATCAACGTGCACGGCACCGCGTTCGCCGGCAGCCTGTACGCGATTGCGGCGCTCACCGGCTGGGGTGCCACCTGGCTGCAGCTCGAGCAACGCGCGCTATCGGCCAGCATCGTCATCGCCGCGGGTGCCATCGACTATGACAAGCCAATCGCCGACGACATCGTCGCGCGCTGCCGATTCGACGCGGCTTCGCATGCAACGGCCTGGACCGAGCTCGCGCGCAACGGCAAGTGCCGATTCCCCCTAGAGTGCGAACTAGGTGCCAACGACGTCGTTGCGGCGCGCTTCAGGGGTGACTATGCGGTGCGGCTGAAGGCTGCTACCTCGGCACCCGCCAGCGCGTGATGCGGTCACCCGCAAACGAACCGAGCATCAGATCGCCATCGAACGACACCGCAATCGTTGCCGCGCCCATCGGTGCGCCGCGGTGAGTCAGGCGCGCGAAACCTTCCAACGTGTCGGCATCCAGTGCGACGATTTCGAAAGCGAAACCGCACGCGCCGGTGGTGAGCTCAGCACAGGCGAGCAACTCGGCGAGCGTATCGGTGTGCGATGCGACGAGCAGCTTGCCGTCGTCTGCCCAGCTCGAATTGTCGGGATACGAAACGCTCGCGCGTGCGACGATTGCGGCGGTCGCTAGGTCGATTTTGCGCACCTCGCTGCCGAGGTAGTCGTTGACGTACAAGAAGCGCTCATCGGCGGACTTCTCGATGCCGTTCGGTATGGCACCTGCGGTACCCGGCACTTCCTCGAATCCGGCATCGGCATGCCAGTCGTATACGAACCCCGTATCTCCGCCGAACAGCGCCTTCACTTGCGAAAACGCAGGACTCGACTTCGGCATCATGTGTGTGACGAAGAAACCGCCGTCCCGGCGTGCGACCACATCGTTGAAATAGGCGTCGGCGGGCCCGAGCGCACAGCCGCGCCACGAAAGGGCTGGCACGTCTTCATCCTCCGCGACGGCGAAGAATTCGACCGATTCGCGGCCACCGTGGTTGACCACGAGCAGCATGAGCACACCATCATCGCGCCGTTCGAGATCGATGCCGTGCGGTGCGAACAATGCCGCGTCCGGGGGTGCACAGCCGCGCGTGCCCCAAACCCGCACGTCGGCCGCCGCACTCGAGGGGAACAACCGCTCGATGCGGCCGCTATCGGGGTGGTAGGCGGCGAGGTCGCCCGGCCGGCTGCCGTCCATCGCGCCAAACTGGCTCACGATCAACCATTCGCCGTCCGGCGTGCGCACGAGGTCCTCCGGATTGTGGAACCGGCAATCGGGCTCCAAGTTGTCGGCGGCGGTGCAATCGAGAATCGGCGTGACTTCCGACCCACAGCCATAGGTGGCGAGCATCGCTGCGATCAACAGAAGTCTCATATCACGGCCGCGGTCGGCCTCAGACTCATGAAGATCTTGATGCGCATGGCGAGTCCGACCGCGAGCAAGGCAACGAAGACCCAGTACCAAGGCTGATCGAACGCGTCGCCCAGGTAGGTCTGCATGAAGATGATCCAGATGTAGTGCAGGCAGTATCGATGCAAGCGCTTCCAATGGGCACCGAGCCACTTCACTGAAATATCGTTCGAGGTCGCGGCCATCAACCAGAACGCCACGAAACCGAGCCCGCCGAACACCACCGTGATGATGTCCACACGTTCACCGGTGAAGCGCAGCCACGACACTACCGCACCGAAATGGACGGTGTGTGCGAGCGCCGCGGCGAGGCCGATTTGGCGCCTCGTGCGTACGAGGGCGCGGGCAACGTCCGATGCAGTGAGATTCAGGAGCGGTCGCGCATAGTAAGCGAGCAGGTAGAAAGTGGTGGACGCATACGCGGTCTCCCGGACCATGAATCGCAGGCCGTCCTCGAAATGGGGAAACGCCGTCAGCCCCATCCACACGCTCGCGCCGACCAGCAGCACAGAAACGACGATGGGCGAATACTTGGGAATCTCAACGGACATACTCGGCTCCGTCACCCAACTTGAATTCGACGCGGCTCGATCGATTCGGTGCGCCCTCGACGACGCCTTTGGTGATCGGTGCGTTGAAACGCCAACTGGCAATCGCCCGCACTGCCGCTTCGTCGAACACGCCTTCGGGCTCGGCCTCGATCACGCGCGCATTGACCACCCGCCCCTCGGCGGTCACGTCGTAGGCCACCACGACATAACCCTGGATTCCCTGCGCCTTGGCCGCCGGCGGATAGACCGGCACGTCGCCGCCGACGTACTGCAGCGGCCGAGTCGCCGTGGATGCACACGCGGTCAGCAGCAGCACGGCCAAAGCGATCGTCGAACGCATCATTCCCGCAAGCCTCCTCTCAAGATCCAGAACTGCCGATCCGCCGCGTCGCACGTGACGGCATCGCCTCCGCCAACGTAACTCACCGCGCCGTCCGGCGCGTACTGCAGGATATATGCCTTGCGGATCGCGCGGGTGCGGTTTGGCCCGGTGCGATGGGGCGTCAAACTCGAGAACACCGCGATCGACCCGGCATCGAGCTCGAGCGCAATCGCGCCATCCGGATTCGACAAACATTCGAAGCCAAGCGGTGTGCTGCGGTGCGCAAGCGTACCCATACGGTGAGCGCCCGGCAGAATCCAAGGACAGCCGTTGTCGACAGTGGCGTCGGTCAGTGCCACCCAGCAGGTGAGGTATTGCTGCGGCTCGATGTACGTATAGCCATTGTCCTGATGCCACGGAAATTCTTCGTCGGCGGCCGGCTTCTTGTATACGGACTGATCCCAATACAGACGCACGTCGTTGCCGATCAAGTCGTGCACGAGATCGCAGAACACTGGGTGGCGAGCGAACTCGCGCAGCACGGCAGAACGCGTGACGAGATGCGGCCTGAAGGTGATCTCGCCGGCTCGCGCGATGCCGTAGCGGCCGTCAGGGCGCGTCGCGAGAAATGCCTCGGTCTCCTGCTCGAGCGGCTCGATCGCAGCCGTTACCGCGGCGATCTCCGCCGCTCCGAACGCGTGCTCCAGAACGAAGCCGCCATCGTGCCGATAACGCTCCGCCTGATCCATCGTAATGCGCCGGTACGGTGGCGCCGGCTGCTGCCAAGTGAACGATCGGTTGCGCGAATGTCGTTCGAGGGCGGTCACGGGCGCGGGATTCCGTCGCGGGCCATGCGTCCCGGATCTTCACCCAAGCGATACGGCCGAATCCACCAGCGGAATTCGTGCCGCCCGGATGCGATGCGGTAGGCAGGCAAGGTGTCGGGGCCACAGGCACCCGTGCCCACCCCTCGTTGTGCGTAGTCCAGGTGCAAGTG
>QJXZ01000099.1 GCA_003248125.1 Gammaproteobacteria bacterium
GCGTGACGGGACGCGAGGCGGTCGACATCGGGCTTGCCAACTTCTACGTGGAGGACGGCGATCAGCTCATGCCGAAGGCCATGGAAGTAGCGGAGCGCTTGGCACGCGGCGCACCGAAGGCGATTACGGCATCGAAAATGGCCGTAAATGCCTATCTGCGGTCGGTCTCGAGTCTAGTGATGCCGATGTGCCTCAAGTACGAGGAAGTAACGATGGCGAGCTCCGATCATCGCGAAGCGGTTGCCGCATTCCAGGAGAAACGGCAGCCGAAGTTCACGGGTCGATAGTCGTCGCTCGCGTCGTCCACCATGGCGATTGCTAGCCCTTGGGTAGCCGCACGCGTGCAGTACCGAATACGCGCGTCTCGTTGGCCGAGTTCTTGACCGACAAGTCGAGCTCGACGATGGCCGTGTGCGAGTCGATATCGGTGACGGTCGCCGCAAGCGAGCATGGTTCGTCTGCCAAGAGCGGAGCGCGAAACACGGTGTCGATCCGCTCGACGATCGCGGCGGGCGCCCAGCGGTGAATCATCGTCGTCAAAAAGCCCATGGCCATGATGCCTGGCACCAACGCACCGGGCAGGCCTTCCTTGCGTGCCTGCTCGTGATCGTTGAACCGGCCACCGAGGCCCCATCCCACCGCCTTCGCAAACGCGCGCACCGACTCGAGTGAGGTATTCGGTTCGAACGGAACGAGTTCCATGCCGAATTCGACGTCGTCGATCGTCGCAACGCTGCTCATGCTTCGGGCCTCTCGCGGATCACCATGTGAGAATCGCTGGTGGCGAGGTGATGGCCCTCGCTGTCACGGATCTCCATGCGCGATACCAAGAACACCATGCGTCCCGAGCGGCCGCTCTTGGTGTAGATGTCGTGCAGATGTGTACGGCCATTCAGCGCAGATCCGGGTTTCACCGGCGCCAAGCACGTAACCGCCTTGCCGCCATCCATGGGAATGCCACCCAGTGACGGAAAGTTGATCGGCAGGCGGCGCCCCGACGCAAGGCTCGCGATGATGGCTGGCGTCGCCTGGAAGTCGGGATGGGTCGGATCGGTGAATTCGGGCAGCGTCTCGCCTGACATCCGCGCCACGGTCAGTGCATTGTCGGGGTCGATCACGAAATCCTTGCTGTCGAACTCGAGATTCAAGAAACGTGCTTTCAGGTCGTCGATGTCGAGCATGCTCGGCCTACCAGTGGGCGGAAGCCGCTATGTTAGCGGCATTCCGGAAGGCGCGCGTACTGTCGGACGACGAGTGAGTCGTTCCGACACATGTCATCCGCAATTCTGTCGTCGAATAGCTCCTGGGAGAGAAAGATGAACTGGGAGGCAATCGGTGCAATAGGCGAGTTCTTGGGCGGTGTCGTCGTGCCGAGTCGGCGTGTGCCCAAGTTCGACGAGCTGTCTCCGTGGTGGGCGGCGCAGCGACATAGACAAAGCTGGTACTCGCGACGCAAGCATTGGATCAGGTCCGAATGTCGATCGGTGATTGCGGATGAGATGAACAGGTCTGACGTAGTACCCAACTGGTATCTTTCACAATGACGTTTGCGCGAGGTTCGAACTTCGGTCACCGATACTGAGCAGCCCGTCGCTGCTCGAACGTGTTCACCCGCAGGGTGGGGCGTCCGTGTTCCACATATCAATCGCTACCTTCCAAGCGCCGTCGTTGTCCCTCCGATAAAGCGTGACATCCTTGCCCGCTTCGGTGACCGGGTCGCCCATTTCGTACGTATAGGTCACGTAGGCCAAGTCAGCTGACTTCGCAACCACCACTTTCTCGATGTGGTGAGCAACCACGAATGTCGGCGACGCGAGGTAAAGTTCGATCTCATGACGAATTTCATCCTTACCGACGATTCTTGGAGCGCAAGGCGGCCACATTTCGGCGTCGTCTACGAAGTGAGATAACCAGCGGCCAACATCTCGTGTATTGAGCGCTGTGACCATTTCGGCATCCACGCGATTGATCGCCGCTTCGTCTGACTCAAGCTCCTGTGCTTCTGGAGACAACGCGATGAACAGTGAGAGACAGAACGTGATTGGACTCGCGTATTTCATGTTCACCTCCTCGGCGTTGAGAGAACTATAGGCGCGTACCTGGGCTCGACCAAATCTTTCTTTGGCCCCGTCGGTATTGTTCCGGCATATGTTGTGATCGCGTGCAAGAAGAACGCGTGGGCATCCTGTCGAGGGCGAGATACATTCCCGCCTCGCTCTGCTACCGGAGGATGCCACCTTTCGCGGACACGGTTCAGCCAAGTGAAACGGTGGATGGTTGTTGTGCGGCCACCCGCGGGCTGGCTGCTCGGAGTACTCGCGCTCCGATCGGTGTCCGTCTAGCATGGCGGTATTCACAAGAGGCTCTCAATGGAGGACAACGTGCCTGATTACATCCCACCGAAACTCGATTGGGTCCGCAAGCAAGTAGAGGTCTATGAAGGCAGCGGTGGCACCAAAGGCACCACGCTGTTGGATACCGGTCTGCCGTGCATCATCGTCACGCATGTGGGCAATAAGACCGGCGGCATCCGCAAGATTCCGTTGATGCGCGTCAAGGACGGTGCGAACTACGTTCTCGTTGGCTCGATGGGCGGTCAGCCGAAAAACCCGGTGTGGGTGTACAACCTGCGCGCCAATCCCGATGTGGAGATTCGTGACAAGACCGACACGTACAAGATGCGGGTTCGTGAAGTGGTGGACGAAGTGGAGCGCAGTCGGCTGTGGAACCTGAGCGCGGAAGCGTACCCGCCGTACAACGATTACCAGGCGAAAACGACACGCAAGATTCCCGTGTTCGTTGCCGAGCCGGCCTAGCGCGACGATGACACTGAAGGGCAAGCGTGCGCTCATCACGGGCGCGGGTTCAGGTATCGGGCGCGCGACTGCGCTACGGTTCCACAACGATGGTGCCGCAGTGATGTGCGCCGACATCGATCAGGCGGCGGCCGAGGACGCGGCTAATCATATAGGGCAACTCGGTGGCAAGGCCGAAGCCGTACGTCTCGATGTGGGTGACCGCGAGGCAGTACGCGCTGCGCTCGATGGAACCGTCGAAGCATTGGGCGGCGTCGATGTACTGTTCAACAACGCGGGTGTTGGTGCCCAACACGACTGGCAGTCGACGCTGCGCGTGAATCTCGATGGCGTCTACAACGGCCTGTATTACGGGTGCGAGCTCATGGCCAAGCGCGGCGGTGGCGCCATCATCAACACAGCGTCCATTCTCGGTTTGGTTGGTGCGGCGCCTTTTCCGGGCGGTCCGCTGATGCCGAGCGAGTACGGCATTGGCGCCTATGCGGCGAGCAAAGGCGCCGTGGTGCAGCTGACGCGTCAATTCGCAGTGACTTACGCGGCGCGTAAGGTACGAGTGAACGCCATAGCTCCTGGCTACATCGTCACACCCATGACGTCGATGGTGCGCGAGTTGCCGGAAGTGGAGAAATTCCTCGTCAGCTTGCATCCCATCGGGCGCCTCGGGCAGCCAGAAGAAATCGCTGCGGTTGCCGCGTTTCTTGCAAGCGACGATGCGTCGTTCGTTACGGGTGTGGTTCTGCCCGTCGATGGTGGCTACACGGCGCGCTAGTTCTGCGTTACTGACGAAGCAACACGCTTGCGCGAACGACACAGGAGCTTCGCGAACGAGTGCGCGAAAAACAGGTCGACATTGCTACCGGGACTAGCACCATTCCGGCCTCGCTCTACCTGCCCGAACATCGTACGGCCGCAGCGGTTGTGCTGTTGGGCCATGGCTTGGGTGTTGATCGGCACCACGAGTACAACAAGCTTCCGGCGCGACTTTTGACAGAACGAGGCTGCGCGGTACTGATCCCCGAACTGCCGCTGCACGGTGATCGGCGAGGCGAGGAGCCTGCCGACTGGCAAGCGGTGGTCGATGCGTGGCAGGCGTATTGGGGTGGTGGTGGTGTCGAGGCGCTCGCGGCGGAGTGGCGCGTCACCCAGCGGTACGCACGAGATCGCTTCCCGGGCTGCGCCATCGGTTATTTCGGGCTTTCGCTCGGCACTCAGTACGGCGTTGCGTTTCTCGCAGGCAACGATTCGATCGAGGCAGCTGTGTTGGGTCTGTTCGGCAGCCTCCCGCTACCGAAGACGCCGGTAATGAATCGCTACGCTCCGCTGGTAACCTGCCCGGTCGCCTTCATCAAGCAAACGGACGACGAGATCCATCCGGGTCCGACCGTGGATCACCTGTTCGACTCACTCGGAAGCAAAACAAAGCGCATGATTGAAGGGATCGGGCGCCACGCCGAGGTCGCAGGCGCCAATATTGACGCGGCAACTCGTTTTTTGGCCAGCTACCTCGGTATACCGTAGTGCAAATGGCCGCATCCGCGCATTCCGATCGATGTCAACCGCCGTGTGCTCATCGGTAGATTGCGTCGCACTCACTGATCTGTTGCACGTTCCGTAGTCGGCATCGACGCCGCAGCTACGCGCAACCAGGCCGTCGTAGCGCCGGTGGAGCGCATGGCACCGGAAAACACGTTGACTTGTAGATCTTCAGAGCGCAGCCTGTACGAACGCCAACCTACAGCCGCATTGCCAGTCTACGATGCGGCTTTCAGCCTCGAGGTCGAATTGCCGAAAATTGCGCCGACTTCCTCGCGCAGCAATCGGCTACGCGAACCTCATCCCGTGCAGGGCCTCGTGGTCGTTCCTAATCTGCATTGTGTGACCCGTTTTCGACGGGAGCTTCATATGCGCGCGGAAGGTCTCGCCGAGAAATCGCATTCTCCGATCGTAGTGGGTACGCCGATAGAAGTGCTGATGCGCATGCGTACCGGTTCACTCGGTCTATCGAATGTGCAAGTGATCGTCATCGATGCTTGCAGCAATGAGGAACTGGCGCGGCCGCGCGCCATTGGCGACCTTCTCAAGTTAGTGAGGCCACTGCCTCGCGCCTGCAGTTGCGTATTGGTCGTTCGCAAGTCTGGCGACGGCGCAATGAATACGCGTGTCAAATCGCTCGTGCAGGCGCTGAGGAGCAGAACCAGTGATGACGACCCGAACTCCGGTCCAGCAGCGCCTTGTAGGGTCATACATGTGACGAGCTGCCATTCCACTCGCGTAATCTGTGGCATTTTCGACTGCCCGAGCTACTACGATTCTGCGAAACTCTGCCGTCGATGAACTGCCACCTGTTGCTTGCACAAGGAGAAGAGTGCGATGCGTAGGACCAACTACTCCTATCAGAAGCGCATGCGAGACCTGGCGAAGCAGGAGCAGCGTGCGGCCAAACGCAAAAAGCGTGAGGAGCGTCGCAACACGGAGACGCCCGACAATGACGAAGGCGACAAGCCGGCGTCGATCGATGGTCTCGAAAATGTGCCGAGTGAGGCTGAATAGCTTTTGGCTGTGCTTGCGGGTGCGTGCAGTTTGATTGAAGCATTGCTGTTGACATCGACACCGATCACGACCATGCAGCAGGATCGGCTGCTAACGAATGCGTCTGGCTTTTTCTACCAATCCGATGGCCGTTTGTTCTTGGTCACCAGCCGCCACGTGTTCCTCGACGCGCCATCGAATCACCACCCTGATCGAGTGGCCATCGAAATTCATACCGATCGGAACAACCTCACACAAGCGGTTGGCTTTTCGATTCCGTTGTATCGCGACGGACTCGGGCTGTGGCGACAAGCTGAAGATCAAGCCGGGACGATAGATGTGGCGGCCATCGAAATCGATCGCAATTCGCTGCCGAAGTCAGCGCTCTATAGCGCGTTCAGCGTCGAGAACTTGCTGCCAGAAACAGAAGTCGTGGAAATAGGAACTTCGATGCTGGTTGTGGGATTTCCACTCGGCTTCCGAGATTTTTTGCACCATCTCCCCGTGGCGCGACACGCCATCAATGCTTCTTCGTTTGCGTTGCGGTTTCAAGGTAACGGTTACTTCTTGACCGACTCTCGAACGCATCGCGGAACGAGCGGTGCGGCAGTCGTAATGCGAAGCGAATCTGCTCACAACGACCTGCCATGGGTACTTCTCGGCATACACTCGTCGCGCCTCGACGTAGGCACCAGGGAAATCGATGTCGACGAGGCGCTGGGATTGAACTGCGTCTGGTTTGCAGACGTTCTACCGACGCTTACGAATGCCTAGATTGCGACCACAAAAGCGTACCGAGAAGCGCGACTAGATAGGGAGCCCGAAGCGAGCGGGCATGACGAAAGGCTCGGGATATACTGAGCCGTCTATCGTCACCCCTTGCGGAGCTAAGGTTGGAAAAACCATTTGCCCCGTACAAAGGAGCGGGGCCCTACGTCTTCGTGAGCTACGCTCACCGCAACCAGCGGACGGTAATGCGTGAACTGGGCTGGCTCAAAGAGAATGCCATCGATTTCTGGTACGACGAGGGCATCTATGCGGGCGCTGATTGGCGCGATGTCATCGGCGACGCCGTCAAGAGCAGTGCGATCTGTCTTTTCTTCGTTTCGAAGCAGTCTGTGCAGTCCGATCACTGCGTTCGTGAGGTCAAGTTCGCGCTCGATAACGAGATACCAGTACTACCCGTGTACCTCGAGCCGGTGGAGCTGCCCACGGGACTCGCGTTGGCGTTGAGCAACATCCAGGCAATATTCAAGTTCAGCTTGTCGACCGATCGCTACGAGGCACTAACGATCGAGGCGCTCAGGGAAGCACTCGGCCGCCAGGGTGATGGCGTTACCTCACATCGACAACCCTATGGCGCAATCGCGGTCGTGGCCGCTCTCGCTGCTGTTGTGGTGGGGATCGCTTACTTCGTGACGTGGGAGCGATCCACGGCCCCGATGGCGACCGGCGAATTGGTTTCGATCGCGGTCGCGTCGTTTCGACAGCCGAGCGGAGAGGTGCCGGGCGGGGTCGCGGAGGCCCTAACCGTTGCGGTTACCAACGCGTTGGTGTCAGCAGGCAATGTGCGCGTCGTGCCGCTGGACTCTGCGCGGCGACTGCGCAACCAGACCGACACCGACTTCGCAGCGACCTTCAGCGCATCCCACCTCGTTTTGGGGAACGTGCAGTCGAACGGCAGTCAGCTGCAAGTCGATGTGGCGTTGGTTCCGCGAGAAACCAATGTTGCGATATGGACCGAGGAGTTCCGCGGTTCGCAGGGCGATTTGTTTGACCTGTATGACAGGGTGGCTAGGGGAGTGATCGACGCCGCAAGCGATCGGCTCGCCCTAGCCGAACTAGGGAAGCAGGTCAGACATTCTACAAATCCACTCGCGTACGGCTTCTTTCTCGAGGCGGTCGATCTCGACAAACGATTCCCCGATGAAAATCTCAGGTCTATACGCCTGCTCGAACAGGCCGTTGGGCTCGAACCCGGCTTTGTCGATGCAAGAGTCGAACTCGCGTTCGCCTATTGGCGAACCAACTCCATGGCGCGTGTGAAGAAGGAGCGGGTCAAAGCGACGCTCAACGACGCGCTTGCCCTTGAACCAAGGCATGGCGCCGCGCGCGCTCTACTTGGAACCATTGTTGCGCGATGTGACTACGAATGGTCGAAGGGCTTCGAATTGCTGAGGGGCGCACATGAAGATCATCCCTTTGATGCTCGGGTTCAAGCGCTGTGGGCCCACCACTTGGGTTCGATCCATCATCCCGACGCGCCGCAAGCATCGCTCGTCGCGTATCAGCTAGACCCGCTGTCGGGTCAGGCCGTCGACGACTATGCGCGGTCGCTGTTCGCTCAGGGTAGGCAACTCGATGCGTTGCGCGTTCGCCAGAACTATCTGGAAATGACAGCCCACGAACAGACGCGCGATGCGGACTCAATCGAGATGTTGATAACAATTGGCCAGAGCGCGGCAGCCAAACGACAACTGGAAATGCTCGAAAGCAAAGTCGGGACAACTCATCCCGATATGCGCTTTCTTCGGATGAAGCTCGCGCTGCAGCATCAGGATTTGCCGACCGTAACGAAAATAGAAGCAGAGCTTCTGGAGCGAAGCGCGAATGAGGAAGTCAGATTCGATGCTGGAAGCAATGCGACGAGGGCGGAACGAATCCAGCAGGCCATAGAACAACGGAACCCTCAGATCATCTTTCCTTTGTTGGCACGCAAGCCGCCGGATCTCGCGTCGTCCGATTGGAAACGATTCCGTGAGATGGTGAAGGCAGACGATGTAAGGACGCCGGTCGTCGTCAACTATCGCGAACGTTCACAAGCCGAGGTGGATCAGCTGGTGGCGTCCGAGTTGCGCGTGGAGCCCGAGTGGCTGGCGAATATCACGGGCGTTTATGCTTCGGATGAATTCCCAGAGTTGACGTTTGCGGCAAGGAACAGTCGTCTCGTACTGCTGCCAACCCGAATCGGCGAAGGTGTGGAGCTGCGGTTGATTCAAACTGCGCCGAGTGTCTTCGAAGTAATGGCTATCAAGGGTTATCGATACGAATTTGGCGATGGTTCGTTGGTCGCCTACGATGGCCAGATTCGACGCGACTACACGAAGCGTCAATCGACTCGCATGTGAGGTTGAGACTCAGGTCACCAACGGACTGGCCCGCATCATTCGTGGTCGTGCAGATGCGTCTTCGAGACAATAGAACCTTCGCATCGCAACCGTGATGCGCATTCGCTATCCTTCCCCGGCGTACTTGGCGGGTAGGGGGTGCGATGGCGGAGATCGCGAGCAACGTTGGAACTGGGCGAGCCGTGAGGCTATCGTTTTTCTTCTGGCTCGCCATCGCGATGGCAGTCTTGGTGTTCGGCGGCTTTGGAATCAGCTACTTCCAACCGATGGCAGCGGGCACGTTCCCTTCGGCGAGTCCCGTCGTTCACGTTCACGGCTTCTTCTATTTCTCCTGGATGGTGTTCCTCGTGGTTCAGGTGGCCCTGGTGAACCAAGGCAATGTGGTACTGCACCGTAGTCTCGGATTGCTTGGGATCTCCATCGGGACCGCCGCGGTCATCTTCGGCTGCATGGTGACGATCCTGTTTACGCAGCGATTGGTTGCTGACTCGGACGCCACGGTGTATGGGTTGATGTACATCAGTCTGCTCGCCGTGCTTGGTTTCAGTGTGCTGCTGGTGCTTGCGCTTCGAAACCTACGCAATTCGGAGGCGCACAAACGATACATTCTGCTTGCCACCGCCTCATTCCTGATTGCCGGCTTCAATCGGATCTTCCAGGGCGTGTTCGGTCTTGGTGTAGAAACCGACCTGACGTATCTACCGAGATACTTGGCGGTCGACGCGTTCATTGTCGCCTTGATCGTGTACGACTGGCGCACGCTCGGTAAGCTGCATCATGCGACGGTGGTTGGCAGTTTGGTGAACATCGTGCCCCAGGTGTTCCATGCACCCATCGTGCACTCGAGTACGTACATCGCGTTGACGCATTGGTTAGGGAGGCTCGCTACCTAGCAGCAAGCGAACGCACGCTGCCGCAGCTCATGAATCTCCAATTCGCCGTTGTTTCGCCGGAGCCCGCCCTCGCGATCACACTGGTCTACTGACCCGGTCGCTAGCGATCAGCGAAGAGCGGATACGAGCGAGTACGTCGCGACGCAGCTGTCCTACGTCAGCGGTGTCGAGTGGGCGAGTGACGCTGGTTGAGGTGAGCTCGGCGAGGGCTGTGGTGAGCGAGCTTTTGGTGTCGGCGTCGACATAAGGCAACGCGGTCGCAATGAGTGCCGCAGCCTCGAAGCGGGGAAGCCAATGCCGATAGGCGCGGAACATCTTGTTCGCCGTCGCGGCTGAGTCGGTCCACTTGGCGCCGTCGAACAGATGCTGCGTCACCCACTGGCCGGCGCCGAAGCAATCGAAGCCAACGCAAGCCGCAAAGCCGTGGTTGCGCCGCTCCGCGTGTATAGAGCAACGTTGATCTGCGTCCAAATGCGAACACGGCACTTCGGCCGGCTTGTCGACAGGAAATCCCTGCACCTCGAGCTGCGGGGGTACGACACAACATAGACCGCAGCACTCGTTGCAGTCGGCGCGTAACTCGGGCATCGAATAATTCCCGTCATTTCGGATGACAAAATGACGAAGCGCTAATTGAGTTGCAGGGATCAGGTGACAAAACATGCTAGTCACCCATCCATAATCCGTCAATTGAATAGCGGCCAATATCGGCTCGAGCGACCTTGACTCAATGCCACAGTATCAAATGTGTCTCGGACGCAAAGCAAAGCGTGAGCCCGGATTGCGCCGAATTCTCGATCGATCGAACTAGTTCGGGTACCGTCGGTGTGTCGATCGATTCCGGTGTATCACTGCCTCGACGCCGGAATTCGGCCTATTGCTCCGCCGCGAGGACCTGGTAGCGCGCAACCATTCCTGCATCAAAGTGAACGCCCACGTGGCAATGGAACAGCCAGATACCGGGATTGTCCGGCCGCATGTCGAGCGTTTCCATGCCCATCGTCAGCAAGGGAATCGTGTCGGCGTTCATGTTTCGCCATTTGAATGTGTTGCCGTGCCAATGAGGAGCGTGCACCTCGAAGTTGCTGGTGCCCATGATGTACCAGCGAACTTTCTCGCCCGCACGCATGGTCAGCATCGGCAGATTGCCGTAGTAGTAGCCGTTCAGGGTCTCACGAAGCAGCGTGCGAACTGGAGCTTCGTCGTCTTCGTCGTTGTTCATCACGGCTTTCGCGCCAAACGGGTCTCGAATGATCTGTACATCGTTCGGTTTCAGCATATAGGTCGCAATGTTCTCCGCCGCATATCGGCTCTCGACCTCTAAAAACTCGTAGAATGCGATCACGAACTC
>QJXZ01000032.1 GCA_003248125.1 Gammaproteobacteria bacterium
TTCGGATCCGGCCACCGCGGCATCGCCACACCGGTAATGCCGTTCTGCTCCAATGCTTCGATTTCCGGGCGGATGGGCCTCATGCAGGGTTCCTGGCGTGCGATTCTGGCAATCGCGAGCATCGCATACTGGGCTGGGTTCGTGTCAGCGCATAGATGCGCGAAGTGCCGCAAAGACCACAGTGCCTCAGCGGGCTAGCGTGCCCGTTGGTGGCAGGCCGCTCGGCGGGTCGTCGGTCGAGCTGATGATGGTGTTTTGGGCACAAAGCGTCGCGATCGGCATCGCGAACGCGTTCCGCATTTCGGTTTGCACATGGTGCCGTCGACCCTGGCGCTCGGTCGTGTCCGGGTTGCTGAAGACCGCAGCGGACGTTGGCATGCACTTGGTGGAGCATGCACGGCTGAAAAAAGTGAGGACGAGCGGCGCCGCCCGAGGTTGAGGAAGGCGCCTCGATGCTGAGTTTGACTCGCGGTCCCATTGGCGAAAGACTGCCGCGCTCGCGGAGGGAGAGTCTGACCGTGAACTGGGAGGCAATCGGCGCAGTCGGTGAGTTGGTGAGCGGCATCGTGGTGGTCGCGACCCTGTTCTACTTGGCGCGCCAGATCCGTCAGAACACGCACCAGACTCACCTGTCGTCGCTGCAAGCCATAAACGCCTCGAACGATAGCGCGTTCGATCCCATCTACATTCCCGAGAACTCGAAGATATTCACCAAGGGCCAGGCGTCGTTCTCCACACTGTCGGAACACGAGAAGGTGGTGTTCGACATGCTGATGACACGGCTGATTGCCTCGTTCGATACCACCACTTACCAGTACGTCAATGGCGCCTACGACGCGGACCTGTATCGCGGTGGTGCGCGGTTTTTTTCGACGTTCGTCACCTCGCCGGGAGGTGCCGAGTGGATGGCAATGCGAGGAGACGTGTTCTCCAAGGCGTGTCGCGACAATCTCGCCAAGCACGGCGCCCCTGATCGGCCTAGTTGAGCACAGGACGCGCGGCGAGCAGATGCCCCGGCGCGCCAGCATCGTTGAGCAGTAGCGACAGTTCGCCATCTGCAGTGACGGCGTCCGGCAGTCCATCGTCGTTCAAGTCCGCCACCGCGAATCCCCGCAGGTAGGGCGACACGCCGGCCAGCGTCAGCACCGGGAAGTGGCCGAGCCATCGCACGTAGTTCGGCGCGTCCACTTGCTCGAACACCTCCACGAAGCCATGGGTGGGGATCCATCGCTTGGCGACCAGCACATCCGGACGACCATCGTCTGTCACGTCAGCGACTGCCAACCGAATGGGCAAGCCGCTTTCGTCGAGGTTGTGCGCAGCAAAGCGCGTGAACGTGCCCGGCGTGCGTGGATCCTGCAAAAAGAGCCGCAATTGCGCGTCGACCCAACCGCCGAAGTCGCCGACCGCCAGGATGTCCATGAAGCCGTCTTGGTCCAAATCCGCAATTGCAAGCGCGTCTGTTGCGTCGAACCCCAACTTGATTGCGGTAGCAGGAGAAAACGTTCCAGGCACTGCCGCGTCGTTGTGGTAGATGCGGGCGACATCCACGTCCCAACGCACGGTTGCGATGTCGAGCAATGCATCCCCGTCCAAGTCTTGGGCCGCAAGACCATCATGGTCGACTGGCAACGCCTCGCCGGCGACGAGCGTATCGTCGACGACGATTGCAAGGTCGGCGGGGAACGATCCGGGAGCAGCGGCATCCTGACGCAAGGCGACGACCCCGCGGCTGGTTGTCACGATCAGATCGGCCAGTTCATCGAGATC
This sequence comes from Gammaproteobacteria bacterium, assembly GCA_003248125.1. Taxonomy (GTDB): domain Bacteria; phylum Pseudomonadota; class Gammaproteobacteria; order Pseudomonadales; family Azotimanducaceae; genus SZUA-521. The sequence continues at coordinate 1,771 of QJXZ01000032.1, forward strand.
CACGTCGGCCGCTTCGACGCTGGCGACCCCTGGCGCGACGGTGAATGTGCCGCTTAGCGTAAAACGGCCGGGCGTTAGGGCGTCTTGAAGCAGCACACGCACCTGATCGCGACCCGGCTCGGTGACGGCGATGTCCTCATGCATGTCATCGTTGAGATTGGCAATGACGACGGCACCGAATACCGACGTCAGCGGCAAGCGCTGGTGGATCGTGAATCGTCCGGGACTCGCCGGATCCTGGAGGATGACATGCAGATCCGAGGTGCTCTGGTTGCCACCTTGGGTGAGACCGATAGCGGCGATGTCGTTCAGACCATCGCCGTTCAGATCGCCGACGTCGAGTTGATAGAAGCTGGTACCAACGAACCCAGGCGCAACGGTACCGGGATCGTCACCTGCGCCACCGCCGCATGCCGCCAAGAGAACGGAACCGACTACCGAGCCGACAAGACGAAGAATCGTTGTCATGACTACTCAGGTAGCGACACATCGCACAGTACCCAATAGGGGGATTTCCCATTGACGGCGCCGATCGGCAGTCCGTTCTTCGCGTTCGGGGGTGTTGCGCTCGGCACGCGAGGACGAGACTAGCGATGCGTGTGGCTAGCGTCGGTCCCCGGTTGGATTGGCGCGCGGTCTCCCGCACAATACGCGCCCCCGGAGAGGTGGCCGAGTGGTCGAAGGCGCCTGACTCGAAATCAGGTATACCGCAAGGTATCTAGGGTTCGAATCCCTACCTCTCCGCCATCAGATTACATAACTGGCTGATAATAAAGACCTATTTCTAAAAGCTCTTCATCTACCCACAAATAGGCCCACAATCAAGCATCTAGGAACCTGCAAACCTGGTTATGGGTAGCCGTCACCGATTCGGGCGCAGAGTTTCGAGGTTGCACCGATGATCCACACCGACGCGAACCCGAACACCTTGTCTGGCGACCTCAAGCTTGCAATGTAGTCATCGATCAAGGAGGCGTCCGCGAATGGCGGCGTGTGGCGTGCGTCTATCCCAAGTAATGTTCGCGCGCGAAGTCCAGTTGGGGTCTTGCTAGATTTCCGGCGGATAGTTGCGTCCAGCAGTTGCACCATTTGAGGACGACTCATGGTCGCTGACGCACGGGGGCGGAGTATCGATACATCGAGCAAGGATTTGCGACCCGCACGTTTGAGAGCCTTCAGCAGGAGATTTCTTTCACTATGAATGGTTACCCTGAGATCAAGGTCGCGTGGGAGACCCAATGGAACATGCCTGGAATGGAGAGTTACTCGTTCAATGCGATGATGAACGGAATACTGCACCCCTCTGGCAAGCAGTCGGATTGGGCAACCGCAGCAATCCGGTGAGGCAACATTGCCACTCTGCCATCATCGACTCAGAAGCGGATTTTCAAAGCCGCTCTAGGGCCGGCTTGATTGAATCAACTGGTCAATGTACGCAACGAAGTCACTTTCGTATTCTTCTTTAACCCGGCTCGTCTTCCACCAATGCCTGCCACCTGGGCGCGCGAGTTGAGCCAGCAGCCCCTTGTCCAT
>QJXZ01000114.1 GCA_003248125.1 Gammaproteobacteria bacterium
CGCGAATGATCTCCATCTCGGGGCATCACCACTGACGTGCGGGCATTATACGCACGGCACTACGCCCTCACGCTCGGTCGCCTCGGTACCTGAGCTGGGCCGGGCGAACACCGAGCGACCACACGGCAACGAAATAGATCACCCCACCCCCGATGCACAATGCGCTCAACCACATTGCCCGGGTCGGTGTCGTCGCGTGCAGCCACGCGCCCGCCTCCGGCGCCATATATATAAGTGGCAATGCCATCACCAGTGCCGCCACGGCGATCTTGAGCAGATAGCGATAGAAGCCGGCGTCGGGCCGGTAGTGACCACCGCGCAACACGCCGCGCATCAACAGCCACGATTGAACGATGGCAGCCACGCTGGTCGCCAGCGCCAGACCAGCGTGCCCCATCACCCGAAACAGCGCGAGGTTGAGCGTCACATTCACCGCCACAGCCACCACCGCGAACCGGAGTGGCGTGCGCGTGTCTTCGCGCGCGAAATATGCAGGCGCCAACACCTTGACCAGCGTGAAAGCAACCAGCCCGACGGCAAATGCTTGGAGCGCCAGGGCAGTCATGCGCACGTCGAAGACCGTCAAGGCACCGCGGTAGAAGATGGTTGCGATCACGGGCACAGCCAAGATGTAGAGCGCCGCGGCTGCCGGCACGGCGAACAACAAACTCGTGCGCAGTCCCCAATCGATGGTGCGCGCGAAACCGGCAGTCGATCGCGATGCATGCAGCCGTGACAGATTGGGCAACATGACGGTGCCAATGGTCACCGCTACCAGGCCGATGGGTAACTCGAGCAGGCGATCCGCGTAGTACAACCAGGAAATGCTCCCCGTCATCAACAACGACGCGAGCAACGTATCGATCAGCGCATTGATCTGACTCACCGACGCCGCAAACACCGCCGGCACCACGAGCCTGCCAACGCGCCGCACGCCGGCGTGGTTGCGATCCAGGCGCGGTCGCACCAGCACATGGAGGCGGGCAAGCGACGGCAACTGGAAAAGCAACTGCACCAATCCGGCGGCGAACACCCCCCACGCCAGTGCAATGACAGGTTGGTCGAATGCGTGCGCGCCGATGATGGCTGCAGCAATCAACGAAAGATTCAGCAGCACCGGTGTGAACGCCGGTACTGCGAAACGGTCGTGCGCGTTCAGCAGCGCGCCGGCGAACGCCGTGAGCGAGATGAAGCCGAGATAAGGAAAGGTGATGCGCAACATCTCCGTGGTGAGCGCAAGCTTGTCCGGGTGCTGCCAAAAGCCGGGCGCGAACAACGCAACGAGCGCCGGCGCTGCGAGCACGCCAATTGCCGAGACGAGCAGCATCAGCATGCCGAAATTGCCCGTCATGACTGCGACGAATTCCATCAAGGCTTTGCGGTCGCGCCCGGCGCGGTAGGCGGCGAGCACCGGTACGAAGGCTTGCGAGAACGCCCCTTCCGCGAACAGGCGGCGAAAGAAATTGGGGATGCGGAACGCAACGAAGAACGCATCTGCAAAGGCCGACGCGCCGAAGAAGTAGGAAAGCACCATGTCGCGGATGAAACCCGACACCCGCGACATACCGGTCATGGCGGCCACGGTCAGGCCGTGCCGGCTCAGGCTCGTCTCGCGCGGCGCGTCGGGATCAGCCGAAGTTGACATGCTGATACCCCGTCGGCATATTACCGCGCTTCATTTTTTCGCCCGAAGTCAAGGAGATCCCCGCTTGGCCAATATCGCATCAGCCCGCAAGCGTGCGCGGCAAGCCGAGAAACGCCGCGGCCACAATGCGAGCCAGCGCTCCATGGTGCGGACCTACATCAAGAAAGTGCAAGCCGCGATCGCAGCCGGCAACAAGCAGGACGCCGCCGCTGCCTATCAGGCGGCGGTGCCGCGCATCGATGCGATGGTCACCAAGGGCATCATCGCCAAGAACAAGGCAGCACGTCACAAGTCGCGTCTCAACGCGCAGATCAAGGCACTTCCCGGCTGACGGTGTCGCGATGGCGGCATGTGCCACCGCTGGCGCGGTGTCACAACACCACCAAATTGTCCCGATGCACGAGCTCCGGTTCGTCCATGTAGCCGAGTTTTGCGGCGATATCGCGCGTCGCGCAACCGAGGATTTGGCGTGTCTCGTCGCTCGAGTAGTTGATGAGCCCCTTTGCCACCGGCGTCCCTTTGGCATCGACGCACAGCACCACATCGCCGCGCGCATATTCGCCGCGCGTAGCGGTTACACCGACTGGCAACAGGCTGCGCCCCGACTCGCGCACGACTCGTACCGCACCGGCATCGAGTTCCACTTCACCCTTGGTCTTCAGCTGACCGGCAATCCATCGCTTGCGGGCAACCATCGGACCCACGTCGGGTACGAGTAACGTGCCGACGGAGTCGCCAGCGCGGATCTTCTCGAGCACGTCTTCACTGCGGCCATTGGCAATCACCGTGCGTGCGCCGGACCGTGCCGCCACGCGCGCCGCAGCGACCTTGGTCGCCATACCACCGCGACCGAGAACGCCGATACCGGCACCCGCCATGGCGGACAACGCATCGTCGTTCGCGCGACCGAACGAGACCAGCTGCGCCGTGGCATGGTGACGCGGATCCGCGTCGAACAAGCCATCTTGATCGGTCAACAGCACGAGCACGTGGGCCTCGATCAGATTGGTCACCATTGCCGCCAACGTGTCGTTGTCACCGAAGCGAATCTCGTCCGTCGCCACGGTGTCGTTCTCGTTGATCACCGGTACCACGCCGTAGTCGAGTAACGTGCGCAACGTCGAACGTGCGTTGAGGTAGCGGCGCCGATTCGACAGATCGTCGTGAGTAAGCAGCGCAAGCGCAGTCCTCAGCCCGAACTTTTGGAATGCGGCTTCGTACGCCTCGATCAATCCCATCTGGCCAACTGCGGCGGCCGCCTGCAACTCGTGAATGGTATCGGGGCGACGCTTGAGCTTGAGACGAGCAACGCCTTCGGCGACCGCGCCCGAGGTGACGAGCACCACTTCGCAACCTGCGGCAGTCAGCGCTGCCACCTGCCGGACCCAATCGGCAATGCCACTTCGATCGAGGCCACGTCCATCGCCAGTGAGCAGCGCGCTACCGAGCTTGACCACCCACCGGCGTTGCTTGGCGAGCTCGCGCCGCGCATCGACTTCGCCGCTCATGGGTCGGCCCGGTAAATCACTTCGACGCCTTCGTCGGATTCGTCCGGTGCCGCGGCATTGCCGCGCACCGGCCGGCGCGCGAGCGAATGCGCCAGCACGTCGGCGCCAATGGCTGCGGTGAGCGAACGATCCGCCGCCGCCGCTTCCTCATCGGCCGCGAGCCGCGTGCGTTCGCCTTCGATGAATACCATCAGCGCCTGCACGAGTTCGTCGATCCCGAAAGCATCGGCGGCGGAAATGCCAAACACCCGGCGCCCGCCACCGATGGCCCGCGTGAAGCGTTCGAGCCACGCCGCGCGTTCCGCGGCGGGCAGCAAATCGAGCTTGGTGACGGCTACCCAGCGCGGCCGCTCGGTCAGTGCCTCGCTATATGCCGCGAGTTCGGCTTCGACGATGCCGAGATTCTCCGCCGGGTCGCTGCCATCGAGCGGTGCACACTCGACCAAGTGCAGCAGGATCCGGCAACGCGCAAGATGCCGCAGGAACTGCGTGCCGAGGCCAGCGCCGCCGGCAGCACCTTCGATGAGTCCGGGTATGTCCGCCATCACGAAGCTGCGCTCGGTTGCCAGGCGCACGACACCGAGGTTGGGCGTCAGCGTCGTAAATGGATAGTCGGCGATCTTCGGCCGTGACGCCGAGACCCGGGCGATGAGCGTCGACTTGCCCGCATTCGGCAGCCCCAGCAGGCCGACGTCGGCCAAGATCTTGAGCTGCAGCCTGAGCCGGCGCACCTCGCCGGCACCGCCCGGTGTCGTCTTGCGCGGGGCGCGATTGGTCGACGACTTGAAGCGCGTGTTGCCGAGCCCATGGTGGCCGCCTTTGGCGACCACCAAGCGCGCGCCGACGGCGGATAGGTCGCCGAGCGTGTCGAGGGTTTCCTCATCGATGACCGTGGTGCCTACGGGTACGCGAATGACGCAATCGGCACCGCGCTTGCCGGTCATGTTGGCGCCCGCGCCGCGGGCACCATGCTCGGCGCGGCATAGCGGCTGAAAGCGGAAGTCGACCAACGTGTTCAGGGCGCCGTCGGCGACTAGCACGACGTCGCCGCCATCACCACCGTCGCCGCCGTCCGGCCCCCCGCGAGGCACGAATTTTTCCCGGCGAAACGAAAGACAGCCGTTGCCGCCGTTACCGGCTTCGACTTGGATGGTAGCTTCGTCGACGAATTGCATGGCGAGGTCTCGACCGCGCCGGGGCGTTGAACGGGTCGATCAGCTCTCGGCGCTGACCACGCTGACGTAGCGGCGCGCGCCTTGGCCCCGGGCTTCGAACTGCACGCGGCCATCGGCCTTGGCGAACAAGGTGTGGTCACGGCCGATGCCGACGTTGGCACCCGGGTGAAACTGCGTGCCGCGCTGGCGGACGAGGATATTGCCGGCCTTCACCTGCTCACCGCCGAATTTCTTCAGGCCGAGACGCTTCGATTGCGAGTCGCGGCCGTTGCGTGTACTGCCACCCGCCTTCTTGTGTGCCATTTGCCGCTCCTAACCCTCGATGCCCGTAATGCGAACCGTGGTGAACGGCTGCCGGTGGTTGCCGCGGCGCATGTAGTGCTTGCGGCGGCGGAACTTGACGATGCGAACCTTGTCGGTGCGATCGTGACCCACCACTTCGGCGGTCACGCGGCCGCCATCGACGTAAGGTTTGCCAACGTTGAGCGAGGTGCCCTCGCCGACCAGCATGACCTTGTCGAATGCAACCGACGCGCCTGGCTCGGCGTCCAGCTTCTCGAGGCGCACTACTTCCCCTTGACGGACGCGGTGCTGCTTGCCACCGCTTTCGAATACCGCAAACATTGCGCGAGCTCCAGGCAACCCGCCGTCGAGCACGAGGGGCCGGACGTGGCGAGGTGTATTTCGTTAGAATGGCGAGCGCAAGGCGCCCGCGAAAGGCGCGCAATTCTACGGGCAAAGAATACCCATTACAACGACTTAGGCGAGTATCTCGCGGGTGACGAGGAGTCCGATGCAATCCGGTAGAGCCGCGCCCAACGCTCGAGAGCCAAGCCTCGGGGCCCCTGCCTTGAAGGACGTCTACGACCTCGTGGCCGACGACTTTGCAGCCGTCAATGCCTTGATCCCCCGCCGCCTCACGTCCGACGTCACTTTGGTCGCCGAAATCGGCAACTACATCGTCGAAAGCGGCGGCAAGCGGCTGCGGCCGTTGCTGGTGCTGCTTGCGGCGCGGGCACTCGGTTTCAACGGCATCAATCACCTCAAGCTCGCCGCGATCATCGAGTTCCTGCACACCGCCACGTTGCTGCATGACGACGTCGTCGACCGCTCCGATCTGCGGCGCGGACGGCGGACTGCGAATGCCCTGTGGGGCAACGCGCCGAGCGTGTTGGTCGGCGACTTCCTCTATTCGCGCGCGTTTCAGCTAATGACGGAGCTCGACTCGCCCGCCATCGTCAAGATCCTGTCGGACGCGACCAACGTGATTGCCGAGGGTGAAGTCGAACAGCTGGCCAGCATTGGCGACATAGACTTGTCCGAGACCCGCTACTTCCGGGTCATCCGGGCCAAGACTGCCATGTTGTTCCGGGCCGCCACGCATACGGCAGCAGTACTCGGCAGCACGGATTCCGACACCATCGCGGCGCTACGCGACTATGGCGAAGCGTTCGGGCTCGCCTATCAATTGGTAGACGATTGGCTCGACTACGCGGGCGACCCGAAGGACATGGGCAAGAACACCGGCGACGACCTCGCCGAAGGCAAGCTGACGTTGCCGCTCATCCACGCGTTGAAGCACGTGGGTAGCGCCGATGCGGCGCGATTGCGCGACGCCATTGGCGCCCGCTCGAGCGCTGGTCTCACCGACGTCACCGAACTCGTGAAGTGCTCCGGCGCACTCGACTACACGAAGGCGAAGGCGGCCGAGCAGGCGGCGCGCGCCATCGTAGCACTCGGTGCTTTGCCCCCGTCACGGCACCGCGACGCGCTACATGACCTCTGCACCATCTGCCTCGACCGCATCGCCTGAGGCGAAACTGGGTGCGGTTGGATTGGCCAGACGGCGCCAGTAGAATACGCCGCCTTCCGCTGGCCACAATCATTCGGAGTGTAGCTCAGCTTGGTAGAGCACCACGTTCGGGACGTGGGGGCCGGAGGTTCAAATCCTCTCACTCCGACCAAACCTCTGTAGCGCCGACCAACGTTCGAGGCGCAAGACCCGGAAGCAAAACCTCCGGCCTCGACCGTCGAGCAATGTAGATCGAGATTCGTTTGATCTCCGTCACGATCAGTCACGCGCGCAATGCAGTAAGGTACGCGTCACGGAGGTCCCGATGAAATCGCGCCGCGACGACCCACCCGGGCGGTACTTTCACAGCGACCGTGTCGTACTGGCGCGTGGCCGCTGGTACGTGGTCACGCGCGAACGGATGGATGTCGGTCCGTTCGCGACGCGGGAAGATGCCGAAGCCGTGGCCGCAGAGCTTGCACAAGCACTCGATGGCATCGAGGACGCAAACGTGGCACTCGCGCTGATTCGCGAGTTCATTCGCCGCCGCGATGCATCGCTACGCCCAGCCGACTGACGCTATCGATCAACTGCGCTAGGCGCCTTCACACGCGGTCTCGCGCGGGGACACGTCCACACGCTCGATCAACGGACAGAATTCGCCGTCGTTGGCAGCCTGGCCGGAGATTGCCGGCCAGGCATCCATCGCGTCTTGAATGCGCGCCTCGGTTGCGTGCAGTGTAGCGATCTCTCTGCGAATCAACTTCAACCGCTTGCGCACCAACGCCCGAACTTGGGCGCACGGCGACTCGCCGTTCTCGACGGTCTTCAAGACATCCTTGATATCGCCAATGGTGAGGCCGAACGCTTGCGCTCGACGCGTGAACATGACGCGGTGCAGGTCATCGTAGTCGAAGCGGCGATACTGATTGTCCGGTTCGCGGTCCGGGTGCAACAAGCCGATCCGCGCGTAGTAGCGCACGGTGGCGGGTGTGACGCCGGCGCGCTTCGCGACTTCGGCGACGTGCAGCGATCCACCGATAATCTGATTTCTTGAGCAGTCCAACATGATCAACCTCCTTCACGAATTGGCGCCGGACGTGGCCGACTCCCAAGCACCGTGATGACCGATCTAGATCAAGAAGCGCTCAGTCATAAGGAATATCGGCGGAAAGCGAGTCGACGCGATCGGCGTCGGCGGGATCGGGCTGGCAATGGTCGCGCTATCGCCCCATCTGGCCGTGGCCGAAACGTCAACGCCCACCAGATACGTGGGCGACGACTTCGAATCATCATCAACCAGCAGTGGCGCCGGTTGGCAACAGCAATCTCGCGCAGCGTCGTTCGACACCAACCCGTCACACTGGACTGGCGCACCGCGCGCCGCGGCACCAGTAGCCGACACAGTCGCGCACGGCAATCCCAGCACCACCAACAACGCGAGTAGCACAGGACCTGTCGCGCGGCGGAAGGAACTCGATTGCGTGTGACTCATGTCTGCTGGCGACTCTCGTGCACTGCACGATTAGCCTGAGCCGCACTTTCATGCAGCGTAAAGCCGTGTTTCTACGTATGTGGTGTGTGTCCAGGCTGGGCTGGAGGCAGGTCGTCGATCCATCCGGGGACGCTCAGAAATAGCGCGCGAGCCGAAGGTTGATGAAGCCATCCTTGCGCAATCCGCCGAGCAGCCGATCCGATTCTTCGATGCCGGCGAAGAAGCGTCCCTCGATCTCGAGCTTCCACCGTGAACCGAAGCGACGCTGCGCCTCGACGAAAGCGACGGTCCCAGATGAATCGAGCACGGCACCTGCGAGCAACGTGGTGTCGTCGATGTCGTTGAGTGACACTCGTATGCCGACGAACAGGTCGTCGTCGTAGGCGGTGGGTGGCGCACTCACGCTGCGTCCGTCGTAAAGATACTCGAGCAACAGTCCGAGGTCCGCGCTGCTGCCGCCAACACCAAAGCGCGTGTATTCGAAGCCGGTAACGAGCGCACCGAACCGCTCGCCGTGGCCGGCGCGGAGGATGCTTTCCAGCTTCCAAAGCCAAGCGCCGCGCGTGTATTGCATGTCGACGCCGAGCTGGTCGATCAGATCGTAGCGCGGCACGAGCACTACAGATCCCGCCGCATCTTCCACCGGCAGCAACCGCGGTTCTCGCGACGTGCCGTGGAACCCCGATACGCCGAGATCCCAAGCACCAATCACGTGCGACCAACGCAGTGCCGCGTCGATGTGCCGATCTTTGTCGTTCGACGCGTAGGTGGCAGCGTCCGCGTCAATCGGGAAACGGCCACGCATGCGCGAATCGGGTGCCGGGAACGTGCGCTCGCGAAAACCGGGCAAGAGGTATGCAGTGAACGTACCGACACGGTCGGTCCAACGCTCCGCCGACAACATGGGTTGGCCAAGCTTGTCTTCTTCGTCGATGTCTTCGACCAGATCGGTCTGGTTGACGATGTCGACCAGGTGGCGAGACTCGGCGACGCCCCAAAACACCTTCCCGAGTCCCGCCCGCCACACCCACGGTCCGCCCACATGCAACCAGACGGCTTCCCGTACGTCGCCATGATTACGGCGATCGTCGTCGGCATCGAAGCGCAGATAAGGTACCAGCGTGATCCGGTCATCGCCGTCGTTCCACGACAAGCGCAGTTCCGGGGCGAGCACCGCCGATGGCGACACGCCTCGTTCCGGTTGTTCCGGAAGCAGGGGTCGATCGATGAACCAGCGTGGCTCCAGGCTCGCGAATCCCGACCACTCGGCCGACTGGGCGTCGCCAGACCCAGCACCCAGGATGAACATCAGTGCAAGGATGGGTCGACCGACGGCCTTCATCGATCGCGACGCAGCGCGCTCGGGTCGAAATCACGCTCACCGAGTCCCGTCCGAAAACGGTAGTCGGCCATCGACAGCACGGTCGACTTACCGGTCTGAAGATTCTCCATGCGCAAGCTGTGCGCACGCCAATATTGCGCAAGATGCTGGCGATAATCGGCAAACGTCAGCGTTTTCTCGTGTTGACCCTTGTGATCGTAGTACTCGATGCGCATCGCTCGATACGCCTGTTGGTCGATCCACACCAGCTCCCGTGAGTAGCCGGAATCGCTGTAGCGAGGATGGCGTTCGAGAACGAAGCAGGTGAGATCGCCGCACGCCTCGTCGCGCAGCCACTCATAGTCGAACTTGTCGACCTCGTCCGACAGCAAGTCCTCGTATGCGAACTCGCTGCCGACGAACGCGCTCGATTTGTTCGCCGAAGCGATGCGTTTGACCCGCTTCAGCGCCGGCAGGTACAGCCATTGATCGTCATCGCGTGCGACGTAGGTGTGACTCAGAAATGCGGTGCCTGCGATGTCGCGCGGCTCATGGAAAATGGTGAGCGATTTGTCGCCAGCACCTGCCTCGCCCACCTCGAGGGTCTGCCAAGTAAGTCGTCGCACACGCTCGCGACCGTCAGCACTGCGCAATGTCATCGTCAGCTCGACGACCGAGTCGCCGAACCCTCGATCGCGCGCGTCCGCCTCGACGGCGATGGCTCTGCCCTTTGCGGCCGCCGACGGACTGTTAGTCTCAGGCGCACCCGATGCGACGGCCCCTAGAAGCGCAACGACACATACGCTGAGCGCGAACCGGCTCATGACGTCGACTGCGCGGCCAAATAACGCGCCGGATCCGCCTCGAACCGTTCGAGGCAGCGTTTCGAGCAGAACACCTTGCGTTGCCCTGCGTGCTCCGTAGTGATCGCGGCGGTCCATTCATCGACGCGCATGCCGCACACAGGATCGCGCGCCCACGCGTGATGTTCGCGTTTGCGGTCGCGGAATTCACCATCCTCGAGCCACAGGATGCGATCGGCGATGTCCTCCACCCGCGGGTCATGGGTTACCAGAATCACCGCACAGCCTTCGTCGCGCGCGACGTCGTGCAGGATCATGAGCACTTCCTGACCGTTGGCAGAGTCGAGATTGCCGGTTGGCTCGTCGGCCAAGATGATCGGCGGCGCATTGATGAGCGCTCGCGCAATGGCAACGCGCTGCTTCTCACCGCCCGAGAGAGTTTGCGGTAGTGCGCGTCGCCGCTTCGAGAGCGCCAAGCGATCGATGAGCTGGTCGGCCCGCGCCTGTGCCCGGGACACACCGTCGCGCACGAGTCGGGCCGGAAACAGAATGTTTTCTTCCACCGTGAGTGCGTCTAGGAGATTGAACGCTTGGAATACGAAACCGATCTTGCGGGCGCGTACCCGCGGCAAGTCACGTTCCCCGAGCGCCGTGATGTCCTCGCCGTCGACTACGATTGTGCCTGCCGTTGGCCGCAACAAACCGCCTAGCATGGAAATCAACGTCGTCTTGCCGGATCCCGACGGACCCATGATGAGCACCAGTTCGCCGCGCTTCATCGCCACCGAGACGCCGTCCACCGCCCGCACTTCCGTATGCCCGCTACCGAACACCTTCACAACGTGATCTGCGGTCAAGACATCGGCTGTGTGCATGACGAATTCCCTAAGACTTGAATGCAGAGAGTGGGTCGACGCGAGCAATCTGGCGCGCCGGGAACCAGG
>QJXZ01000294.1 GCA_003248125.1 Gammaproteobacteria bacterium
TTACCCACGAACGTGCCTTGCGGTCCACGCAGCACTTCCACCGATTTCAAATCGTAGTACGGCTCGGTCTGAAAATACCCAGCGATAGTCGGTGCACCGTCACGATAGATCACCACCCCCGACGGCACGTCGATGTCGACCTGGGTACGGCCGATGCCGCGAATGTTGAATTCGTTCGCCGAGCCGAAATGCGCGATGGTCATCGAAGGCGCTGCGTACTGAATCGTGTAGAGGTCGACGACACCCTTTTCTTCGAGTTGCTCGCCACTCATGACGCTCGCCGATATCGCGGTCTCCTGCACGTCCGACTCGCGCCGTTCGGCGGTGACCACCAACTCTTCCATGACCGGCGCAGCACCCGGTTCGGATGCCAAGCCAGCGGTCGGTGTGGCAATGAACGCCCAGCACAGCGCACCCTGGGTCCAATGTCCGGCTTTCATCTCGCTCTCCCCTCGTCGCATACCCGCCCCATTTGCGGGCCGGCCCGATACTAATATGTCAGTTGGCCAATGGACAAGGGCACCGCCTCATCGACGCGCCATCCACTCGGTGGCGCGGCCGCAACCGGAGCCATTGCGCCTGCGGTCCTTGGTCGGACCTGGCTAAGCCTGGCAACGTCCGCGAATTCTCTGGCCTTCAGGAAGATCGAATGCCTAGCCAAGGTCACTCGCGAACACCGACGAACAGCGGTCAGGCGTCGTACCAGGCAAGGCCGAGCGTCTGCGGATTGACGGCTCTTACCACGCACGAGTAACGTTCCAGCGCCTACTGACATGTTAGAAATCGTCCCCGGACCCCGGTCCCGCGGGGCTAGACTACGAGACATTACGCCCGGCAACCCGACCATGAGCACCAGCACTCCCGCCACCGAAGCTGCAACACCGGCGAGCGATGAGTCGAAGACCGAGCGGGTCTACCGTGACCTCCGGCGTCGAATTCGGCAGATGGAATTGCAGCCCGGATCGCGGCTACCGAAGAACGAGATCGCGCAGCAGTATCGCGTGTCCAGGGCACCGGTCAGCGAAGCGATCGCGCGGCTGGCGGACGAGGGACTCGTCGACGTGTTTCCGCAACGGGGCAGCTTCGTGGCCCCGATTCGTCTCGAGGACATTCGCGAGTGTTTTCTGATCCGCGCCGGGCTCGAAGTGGAGACTGCACGGCGAGTAGCACAACTCGGCGACGAACAGTTGCTCGAGGCGCTCGATCGCAATCTCGACGAGCAGGCCGCGGCCATGCGCGCCCACGACATGGAGGCACTCGACGATCTAGACGAGGCGTTTCACATCATCATCATGGCCGCCGTCAGTTCACCACGCGCGATGCGACTCCTGGACGTTACGCGCGCCGTGCTCGATCGTCCCCGCTTCCACGCGCTGCACGGCGTCGGCCGCGCCGAAGATACACTCACCGAGCACCGCCGCATCGTCGATGCCATCCGCAGCGGCGATTCAGAACTGGCAGCCGCCGCGATGCGCCTGCACATCAGCATGGTGGCACGCACCATCGAGAGCGAATTCGCGCGCGTCGAACGGCAAACGCAGTTGGATCGCGTCGGATAGCCGGCGCCGCGCAGCACTGCATCGATAGCCGATGAAAGTCACCGCCATCAAGTTTCATAGTTACCATGAGGCGCACGCGCGCGGATGCTTCGTAGAGCTGATCACGGATACGGAGTGCGTTGGCACAGCTTTCACCTCCCGTGACGTGGGTCGTGTGGTCGGCCCGATCGCGAATGAGCTGTTGATCGGCGAGGCTCCCAGTGCGGTCGCTTCGCTCTGGCAACGCATGTCGAGTGCGTGTGCAGCGAAGCGCGGCGACGGCAGCGCGCCCGCGGCGGCAATCGCCGTGCTCGACCTCGCGCTCTGGGATCTGAAAGCTAAGGCGCAAGAAGAGCCCGTGTGGCGCACACTCGGCGGCTCGCGCCCGCGTCTCAATGCCTACCTCAGCATCACCGACCCGGCACTCGCCGACGATGCCCTCGACCGCCGCGTCCGATCGATGGTGAAACGCTACGGTGTGCACAACGCGAAGCTCGCATTGCGTGACGACATGACGATCGAGCGCGACCGTCTGGCGATGGTTCGAGACGGCCTGTCGGGCGGGGCATCCGCGCCGGAACTCATGATCGATGCCGAATCGCGATGGACACCGAAGGAGACGATTCGCCGCATGCGTACACTCGAGCGCGAATTCGACCTGACATGGGTCGAGGGGGGCGCCGCGGAATCGGACTTCTTGGGGCTGGCGCGAATTTCGCGCACCGTGCGGGCGGCGGTCTGCGGTGGTCGCACATTGACCTGGCTTGCCGAATATCTACCGCACTTTCATCACCGCGCCCTCGACGTGATCGCGATCGACGTGGAACTGCACGGCATCAGCGGCGCATTGCAACTGGCCGATGCGGCTTTCGCCTTCGAGCTGCCAGTGTCGCTCGCCGCGTCGACCGGCCACGTCGCCGCGCATCTGGGCGGCGTGCTGCCGTACGTGATGAACATCGAGTTGGCCAGCGACGCGTTGGATGCAACCGCCGCCGTGCAAAGTGACGTGCGCATCGAAGACGGCTGGGCGATCGTCGGCGACGCGCCCGGACTTGGCGTACCGGCGCCTAATCAACGCGCGATCGGAGCGCAGGCATCGTGAAGATCACGGGCTATCGGGTGGCGAGCTACCTCATGCGCATCGACCGGCCGATCGCCGATGCCAATCTGCCGAGCGGGCTCGACCTGTTGCCGGGATCCATTCTCCATCTCGATACCGATGCCGGCTTGACCGGCATCTCGCTCGGCTACGGCGGCGCCTTCATCGACAGCCTGTTCGGCGTGATCGATGGTGCGGATCCGCGGGAAGTGGTCGGTCTCTGGATCAAGATGAACGACTTTCTGCACAAGGCCGGCAACGAAGGTGCGGCGAGTGCGGCCTTGAGCGCCATCGACATGGCGCTTTGGGACCTGAAGGCGAAGATCGCGGGCGAGCCGCTCTGGCGCACACTCGGCGCGCGCGAAGGCCGCGTCAAAGCGTACGCGAGCGGGCTCGACTATTGCCTGTCGGACGACGAGTTGTTTGCCTTCTACCGACGTATGGCCGAGCAAGGCATCGACGGTGGCAAGCTCAAGGTAGGACTCGACGTCGAAGCCGACATGCGACGACTCGCCATCGTCCGCGACGCGTTGAGCGTCGCATCCGAGAA
Source organism: Gammaproteobacteria bacterium (assembly GCA_003248125.1). Taxonomy (GTDB): domain Bacteria; phylum Pseudomonadota; class Gammaproteobacteria; order Pseudomonadales; family Azotimanducaceae; genus SZUA-521. The sequence continues at coordinate 3,188 of QJXZ01000294.1, forward strand.
ACCGCTCTTGATGATCGACTCGAACGAGTACTGGTCGCCGAAGCAAGCCGTGCGCTACATCTGCCGCATCGAGGAGTCGTTCGATCTCGTTTGGG
>QJXZ01000039.1 GCA_003248125.1 Gammaproteobacteria bacterium
CTCAGCCACGCATCATCGAAGTAGCTATCGCGATACCGTTCGCCACCGTCACACAGCAGCGTGACGATCGATCCGCGTTTGCCGGCGGCGCGCATCTCTGCCATCAACTCGACGACACCGATAAAATTCGTACCTGTCGAGCCGCCGACGCGCCGACCCAGCACCCCGCTCAAGAACCGCATGGCCGCAAAGGAATCCTGATTCGGCACACGAATCATCCGATCGATTACGCTGGCGATGAAGCTCGGTTCGACGCGCGGCCGGCCGATACCCTCGATGCCCGACGCGTCTGGGCGCGTAACGCCGGCATCCCCACCACGGTAGTAGTCGAAGAACACGGATCGTTCCGGATCCACGACGCACAGCTTGCCTGGTGAGGCGCGATAGTGCAGATACCGCCCGATGGTCGCCGATGTGCCCCCCGTGCCCGCGCCGACCACAATCCAACTCGGTTGCGGATGTCGCTCACGGGTCATCTGCTGGAATATCGATTCCGCGATGTTGTTGTTACCGCGCCAATCGGTAGCGCGCTCGGCCATCGTGAATTGATCGAGATAGCAACCGCCCGTATCACGTGCAAGCGAGGCCGCCTCGGCGTAGATGCGCGCAGGATCGCCGACGAGATGGCAGCGCCCGCCTTGAAATTCGATCTGCGCAATCTTCTCCTTCGAGGTGTCGTTCGGAATGACGGCCACGAACGGCACGCCGAGCATGCGCGCAAAGTAGGCTTCGGAAACGGCAGTCGAGCCGCTCGATGCTTCGATGACCGTCGTGTTGGGGCCGATTGCTCCGTTGCAGAGATGGTAAAGAAACAGCGAACGCGCGAGCCGGTGCTTGAGACTTCCAGTGGGATGCGTCGATTCGTCCTTGAGGTACAGGTCGATCTCGGGGCAGCTCGGTACCGTGACCTTGATCAGGTGAGTATCGGCCGAGCGATTGAAGTCGGATTCGATCAGGTTGATGGCCCGGTGCACCCAATCGACACGATTCACAGGCCTATCCCCGGCCACACGCCGGCCAACCCGGACAGTGCATCGACTCGTGCACGCAGCGTGCCTTGGTCGTCCGCACGGACCGTGATGTGACCGACCTTCCTGCCAGGACGTGGTGTCTTGCCATAGAGATGGAGGTGGGCGGACGGCACGCGCAGCACGTCGCGCCGTTCCGGGACGGCGCCGATCAGATTCAACATGGCAGCAGGGCCCAACGCCTCGGTCGAGCCGAGCGGCAAACCGGTGACCGCTCGCAGATGGTTTTCGAACTGACTAGTCACGGCGCCTTCGATTGTCCAATGACCGGAGTTGTGCACGCGCGGCGCGAATTCGTTGGCGAGCAACTGGTCGCCGTCCACGAAGAGTTCGAGTGCGACTACGCCGACGTAATCGAGCGCGTGCATCAAGCGCTCGACATAGCCGCGCGCTGCCCCGTGCATTGGATCCTCGGGTCGCGCCACGGACAACCGCAATATGCCATCCATGTGAGTATTCTCGGCCAGCGGATACACACGTACGTTACCGTCTCGTCCACGCACCGCGATCACCGACAGTTCACGTTCGAACGAAACCCGAGACTCCAAAATCGCCGGACGCTCGCCCAACGAGCGCCACGCCGGCAACGCGTCATCCACGGAATTCACCGAGGCTTGGCCTTTGCCGTCATAGCCCTCGGTACGCGTCTTCAATATCGACGGCAAACCACACTTCTCGATCGCTGCAGACAGATCCGCGCGCGAGCTCACCGGCAAATACGTCGCCGTCGGAATGCCGAGTGCATCGAACATGCCCTTTTCGAGTACTCGGTCACGAGCGGTTGCAAGCGCCCTCCAGCCTGGATGTACGGGCACGCGCGCGGCCAAACGCTCGACGCTCGAGAGTGCAACGTTTTCGAATTCATAAGTAATGACACTGGTCTCGTCCACGAGACGTGCGAGCGCATCGACATCGTCATAGCCGGTGACGATATGCTCGCTCACGGACCCGGCACAGGCATCCGGCGATGGGTCGACGACGAGACAGGCAATGTCGAGCGGGTGGCCGGCAAGGGCCAACATCCGAGCGAGTTGGCCGCCGCCCAAGATGCCGACCTTCATCGCCCCGACGAACTCCCGTCCGCACGCGGATCGGGGCGCGCTTGTACCGCTTCGGTCTGCGCGCGACGGAATGCGTCGAGCGACCTGCGGATCTTCGCGTGTTTGTTGCCGAGGATCGCCGCCGCAAGCAAGGCGGCGTTGACCGCACCCGCTTTGCCGATGGCCAGCGTTCCCACCGGGATGCCACCCGGCATCTGCACGATGGAAAGCAGCGAGTCGACCCCGTTGAGCGCCTTCGATTCGACCGGTACTCCGAGCACCGGCAGCACGGTCTTTGCCGCTGTCATACCCGGTAAGTGCGCCGATCCACCGGCACCCGCGATAATGACCTCGAGTCCCCTGCTCTCGGCCACTTCCGCGTAGTCGAACATCCGGTCGGGCGTGCGGTGCGCGGAGATGACCTCCACTTCGTGGGGAATGGCGAGCTGCTCGAGCGTCTCGACACAGTGACGCAACGTCTCCCAGTCGGAGACCGAGCCCATGATCACACCGACGAGCGGTTTCATCGCTCCAATCCTAACCGTCACCCCAAAAAACAAAAGCCCGGCTCTTATCTGGATAAGAAGCCGGGCTCTTGCGGAATAGAAGCCTGACGATGTCCTACTCTCACATGGGGAAACCCCACACTACCATCGGCGCTGAGCCGTTTCACTGCTGAGTTCGGGATGGGATCAGGTGGTTCCAACTCGCTATCGTCGTCAGGCAAACCGTCAAATCGTCGCGAATGCCGTGAACAATGAGGAATCAATGTAGCCGTCGATGCGTCAAAAGATGCGTTTGGTTATATGGTCAAGCCTCACGGGCAATTAGTACAGGTAAGCTCAACGCCTCACAGCGCTTACACATCCTGCCTATCAACCTCGTAGTCTACGAGGGCCCTTTAGGATCCGAAGATCGGTGAGATCTCATCTTGAGGGGGGCTTCCCGCTTAGATGCTTTCAGCGGTTATCCCGTCCGAACATAGCTACCCGGCAATGCCACTGGCGTGACAACCGGAACACCAGAGGTCCGTCCACTCCGGTCCTCTCGTACTAGGAGCAGCTCCTCTCAAATCTCAAACGCCCACGGCAGATAGGGACCGAACTGTCTCACGACGTTCTAAACCCAGCTCGCGTACCACTTTAAATGGCGAACAGCCATACCCTTGGGACCGGCTTCAGCCCCAGGATGTGATGAGCCGACATCGAGG
>QJXZ01000198.1 GCA_003248125.1 Gammaproteobacteria bacterium
CCATGGCCGACGTCTTCGTCTCCTACTCCTCCGAAGACCGCGACCGCGTGGTGCCGTTGGTCGAAGCGATTCAGCGCCGCGGCTGGTCGGCCTGGTGGGATCGCAACATCGACGCCGGCACCTCGTTCGACCGCGAGATCGAGCGTGCCATCGACGATGCGAAGTGCGTCGTGGTGGTGTGGAGCAAACAGTCGATCGAATCGGATTGGGTGCGCAATGAGGCGACCGAAGGCCTCGATCGCGGCGCGCTGGTTCCCGTCACCATCGATGCGGTCCGCCCGCCGCTTGCGTTCCGGCGCGTGCAGACTATCGACCTCACAGGGCCGAATGCGCCGCTCGAGCCCATGCTGGATGCCATTCGCCGACTGTGCCCGATCGGCACGCGCGAGAGTCGAACGGCATCGCCCTTCGTCGGCCGGCGTAGCGAACTCGGTCGCATCACCGATGCCGTGCGCCGTGCGGCGCAGGGTCGCGGCGGCATGGTGCTGATATCGGGAGAAGCGGGAGTCGGCAAATCGCGGCTCGTTCAGGAAGCCGAACGCGTCGCACGCCAGGAAGGCCTGCTAACGTTGACTGGCCGTTGCCTCGATACCGACGCCGCACCGCCGTATCAACCCCTGGTCGAGCAAATCGAGCAAGCGCTGCGCACGGCGCCAGCCGAGGCGGTGCGCGCCGCCCTTGGTGAAAACGCATCGGAACTCGCCAAATTAGTGCCGGAACTGCGGCAACGGTTTCCCGACATTCCGAGCCCGGTGTCGCTGCCGCCGGATCAGGAACGGCATTACTTGCTACACGGCTGCGCGGCGTTCATCGACCGCGCCGCGCGCGCGCAGCCCATGCTGCTGGTCTTCGAGGACCTGCACTGGGCCGGCGAGTCGACTTGTCAGCTGCTGCGGCATCTAGGCGATAGGCTGCGCGATTCGCCGGTGTTGATTCTCGGCACCTATCGCGACGACGAGCTCGAATCGCGCCAGCCATTCGCCAAGGCACTGCAGGATCTATTGCGTGAACGGCTCGCCGACGAGATTCGTCTGTCGCGCCTCGACGCGAAAGACGTCGCCACGATGATCGAAGGACGCGCGGGACAGACGCCTCCCACATCGCTGATCGAGCTCATATTCGCCGAGACCGAGGGCAATCCGTTCTTCATCGAAGAGCTGTACCGACACTTAGACGAGTCACATAAGCTGTTCACCGCCGACGGACGCTTCCGCACGGACATCAACGTCTCGGAAACCGAAGTACCGCGCGGCGTGCGGCTCATCATCGAACGCCGCCTCGAGCAAGTGAGCCCAGCTTGTCGGCAACTATTGATGCCGGCCGCTGTGGCCGGACGAGTGGTCGACTACGCCTTGCTCACCCGCTTGAGCAATCTCGACGGCAACGCACTGTTCGATGCCATTGAAGAGGCCGAGGGCAGTTCTCTGCTCGAGGACGTGTCCGTCGGTCGTGATGTGCGCTATCAGTTCGTGCACGAACAGATTCGGCAAACCCTCCTCTCGACCCTGTCACTCCCCAGGCGCCAACGATTGCACTTGTCGGTGGCCGATGCGCTCGAAGCTGGCGCGGGCGCGCAAGCCGAACGGCTCGCGGCTGACATCGGCTATCACCTCTATCAAGCGGGCGCCGCCGCCGACAGTGCGCGCACCGCGCGCTACTTGGTGGCGGCGGGTGAGCGCGCCATCGGCGCGGTCGCGTTCGAGGATGCACTCAAGCTGCTCGATATGGCACTCGAAGTGATGGAAACAGACGGTGACGACCTCGCGCGATTGCATGGACTTCGCGCCCGCGCCTTGTGCGGCATCCCACGCATCGAGGCGGCGCTGGAAGCGCTTGCGGCCGGGCTCGACGTGGCGACCGATAAAGCAGTCTTGGCCGAGCTGCTAATGCAGCGCGGCCAGCTCAACGTGCATCTCTATCGCGGCGACGATGCCCTCCCGGATCTCGAACGTCTGCAAGCGCTGGCCCGCGAACGCGGCGATGCACCCCTCGAACTCTCCGCTCAGCGCCTGATTGCCGATGCCCACTATCGCCTGTCGCTCGATCGTCCCGAGCATGCGCTACCTGCCAAAGAAGCTTGCGAACGAACCATCGAGCTTGCGCGCGCAGCCAACGACGACCGCACGCTGGCACTGGCGCTCATCGTCAGCGGCCACTTCACGGATTACTGGGCAGACTATCGCCCGCAATGCGTGCGAAATTTGGCCGAAGCGCGGCAGATTGCTGAGCGGCTCGACGACGAGGAGATCAAACTCGACTGCGCCACCATGAGCTTGCGGCTCGCCCTCTTCTCGCCAATCGAATACGAGCTGCGCGCAGAAGAGATTTTGGAGCGCCTCGAAGCATTTCGCGATCCAATCCGTCTGAAAGAACATCTGTTTTGGATGATTGTGCCCACGCGCAACGCTGGGCACCTAGAGCGAAGCGTGGAGGTTTGCGAGCGCGCCATTGCACTCGCCGACCAAATCGGCGTGCCGCCGGTGCAATACCCCACTTTCAAGGCTATCGGTCTCGCTGCACTGGGACGCTACGACGATGCATTCGCATCCATCGCGCAGGAAGTGACGCATGGCAGCTATCGATTCGGCGCAGCGCTGCAACGGTTTGCGTACGTGAATATGCATGCCTTGTTTGGCGCGATCGATACCGTGCTCGACGAGTTACCCGAGCTGTTCGCCGAATCCCGAGCGCTGAACCGCGTGTGGATGCAGCAGGCGTTGATAGACATGCTGTCGATCGCGGGGGCACGCGCCAATCGGCATGCGGAGACGGCAGCCATGCTGGAGCGCTTGGCGCCAGAGATGAAGCCACAACGGTTGGCACGCGCGTACGTCGCCTACGTAGACGGTGATGTCGACACGGCGCTCACCAGGGCCGAGCAGTTGCGGGACCACTTCCTGAAGGATAACCAAGCCCTGCTGGCTGCAGACGCCGGCGAACTCATCATCACGTGCCTGCTCGGACAATCGCGCTTCGACGCCGCGCGCGACGAAGCGAGTCGACACCTGGAGTTCTGCGACACGTCCGGCTACCGGAGCCTCAAATGGCGCCTGCTCGCACTGCGCAGCCAAGCGTACCGCGGCCTCGGTGCGAATACGGAAGCCGAACAAGATCGCGCCGCCGCGAAGTCTCTCTTGGACGAACTCGCGAATCGCATTCCGGACGCCGATTTGCGGCGGTCGTTCGTGACGCAGCCAAGCGCGGCGGCGCTGTCGTAGGGGGACGATATGTACGCGTTACGCCCCGGGAGCGCGGAACAAGCCGGGCTCGACGGTGTGCGCCTCGACCTGATCCGTCAGCGCGCGGCCGAATGGGTTGCGAGCGGCAAGCACCAGTGCATCGTGATTCTGCTCGCCCGGCGCGGTGTCATCTGCCTACACGAAGCGTGGGGCAAGCTTCGCCCCGAGCCGGACTCACCGCCTGTTCAGACCGATTCGATTTTCTGGATGGCATCGAATACCAAGCCGTTCACCGCCGCCGCGATCATGGTGCTCGCGGAGGATGGTCTGCTGACCATCAACCGGCGCGTCGTCGACTACGTTCCCGAGCTTTGTGGTGCGGGCACCGAGCACCTCACGCTGCGCCACCTCCTTACACACACTTCGACTTGGGACGAAGACACGACTGCCGCGCACATCGACGCCCGGCAACATGATTTCGAGGGACACCTCGATGACCGACGCGTTAGAGCCGGTCTCGACATGGCGCTGCCGAAAGTGCCCGGCACCGAGATGGCCTACACGAATTACAACTACGAGCTGCTAACCGAGATCATACGGCGAGCAAGCGGCACGTCGTTCGCAGCGTTCTTATCAGAACGCATCTTCGAGCCGCTCGGCATGCGCGATGCTTTCCTGCACGCGCGTCCCGCCAGCGCACCTAGGATGGCACGCCTCGATCCGGCGCATCCGCTCAACGAGGAACTGGCAATCGACGCAGCCTGGACCGCGTACGTCGATGACAACGACAACGGCGCGTGGGGCCTCAAGGCGACAGCAATCGACTATGCACGGTTCGTGCAGATGCTCTTGAACGGCGGTGTCTACGAAGGTCGACGCGTGCTGCACGCGCGCAGCGTGGCCGAGATGACGCGCAATCAAATTCCCGGGATCGGCACGGATTGGTTCGGGCAGTGGCGCCCTGAGGCATCGTGGGGACTTGGCATCCGTGTGATGAGCAACGAGCGCTGGCCGATGTTCGACGGCTCTCTCACGAAGCCGGGCGTGTACATGCATGGCGGCGCCGGCGGCACCGAATGGTGGGCAGATCCGCACCATGACCTACTCGGCATCTATTGCTCGGTGTGCTGCGATATCGACTACGCGCGCGGCGAGCCGCGCATGAACTTCGATTTACTGCAAGACATGGCCACGGCCGCGCTACTCGACGATACCGTCGACGCCGGGTCAGTCAGAAAATAGCGGAGTAGTTGGCGCATGAACGCACTCGTCGAGGGAAGTCCAGAAGCCGCCGGCTTCGACCCCGCGCGCATCGCACTCGCGGGCCAGCGTGCGCGGGAGTGGACGCGTGGTGAACGCACGCCGTCGTCGGTGGTGCTAGCCGCCCGCCATGGCGTGGTGGCACTGCATCAGGCGGACGGTTTGGCAAAACATGATGCGGATGCGCCGATCGCGCGCGATGCGGTGTTTCACTGCGCATCGCTCATGAAACCAATCACCGCGACCGCGATCATGATTCTCGTGGAAGAAGGTTTGCTGAGCCTGAATCGGCCGCTCATCGAGTACATGCCCGAGTTCCGCGGCGAGTACGCCGAGCGCATTCAGGTACACCATCTGCTGACGCATACCAGCGGATTCCTCGACGAGCTGCACGAAGGCTGGCCAATGTTCGCGAATCCACCGCCCACGAGCGAGCCACCAGCGCCAAACCAGAGTCTCACAACACATGCAATCGTGTCCCATCATGCACAACAGAACTGCTTCAAGAAGCCGGGTGAGCAGAACGCGTACTGCAACGGCAACTACATCATTCTCGGCGATCTCGTGCGCCGTATCGCAGGCGAACGGTTCGGCGATTTCGTCACGCGCCGCATTTTCGAGCCGCTCGGTATGTCGTCTTCCAGTGTCGGATACGATGCTCGATTCGAGCCGCGGCGGGTCACGCCCAAGGCTCTGCCATTTCCAGTCGACCCAACGAAGATCGGCGATAACGGCGCCGCTGGTCTATATTCCACAGCCCACGACCTTGCCATCTTCTGTCAGATGTTCCTGAACGGCGGCGCCTACAATGGCACGCGCATTTTGAACGGTTGGACGGCCCGCGAGATGGTCCGCAATCAGATCCCCGGCACTGGTTGCATCAATTTCTATGGGCGCTGGGTAGCGGAGGCTAACTGGGGCTTTGGCTGGATGGTGCAGGGCGACGCACGCTGGCCCTACAGTCAGGGCGTGTTGCCACCGCGCGGCACGTACTTTCATCAGGGCGGTTCCGGTACCGGCATGTGGGTAGACGCCTTGCATGGAGTGGTTGGTGTGTATCTCACTGTCGCCTACATGGACCCTGTTACCCACGTACCGAACTTCGAGTTCGACAAGTTCCAGAACATGGTGACTGCAGCCGTCTCCTACGATCTCGAGGAGACCTGAGATGTACGCACTGCGACCCGGCACCGCGGCGGAGGCCGGGCTAGACGCGAGGAGATTGGATCTGATCCGTCAGCGCGCGGCCGAGTGGGTTGCGAGCGGTAAGCACCAGTGCATCGTTCTTCTGCTCGCGCGGCGCGGTGTCATCTGCCTGCACGAAGCATGGGGAAAGCTGCGACCCGAGGCGGATTCACCGCCGGTTCGGCCAGACTCGATCTTCTGGATGGCGTCCAACACGAAGCCAATGACCGCCGCAGCCATCATGATGCTGGCAGAGGATGGGCTGCTCACCATCAATCGCCGCGTGGTGGACTACATACCCGAACTCAGCGGCGCCGGCACCGAGCACCTCACGTTGCGGCACTTGCTCACCTATACGTCGACGTGGAATGACGAGCAATCCAACGCCCACATCCAAGCAAACCTTGCCAATCAACCACGCGGTCATTTCGACGAACGCTTCCTGAGCGCGGGCTTTGACATGCCGCTGTCCAAGGTACCTGGCACGGAGATGGATTACTGCAACTACAACTACACGCTGCTCGGAGAGATCGTAAGCCGCGTGAGCGGCATGCCGTTTGCCGAATTCCTGGGCAAGCGCATATTCGAGCCGCTCGATATGCACGACACATACTTTCGTGCAAGACCGGCCAACGAGCACCGGATGGTGCGTCTCGACCCTGCGCATCCACCCAACGAAGGGCAAGTGATCGACGGCGCGTGGTTGCGATACGTCGATGACAGCTACAACGGCGCCTGGGGACTGAAGTCCCCGCCGCTCGACTATGCGAAGTTCGTGCAGATGCTGATGAACGGCGGCAGCTACGGCGGCAAGCGTCTGCTACACGTTCGCAGCGTGGCCGAGATCACGCGTAATCAGATTCCGGGGATCGGTACGAACTGGACCGGCCAATGGTGTCCCGAGGGGTCCCATGGCCTCGGCGTTCGGGTCCTGAGCAACGAGCGTTGGACGCGCTTCGATGGCTCGCTGACGCAACCCGGTCTGTACATGCATGGTGGTTCGGGCGGCACGTTTTGGTGGGCAGACCCGCATCACGATCTGCTCGGCATGTATTGCTCGATCTGTCTGGAGTACGACTACGCGCGCAAAGAGCCGTACGTGAACAGCGACTTGCTACAGGATATGACCGCCGCTGCGGTGGTCGACAACGCGGTCGGCGCCGGACCGGAGAACCCAACATGACGATACTCGCCGAAGGCACGCCGGACGCAGCCGGCTTCGACCCTGAAGCGATCGCGAAGATTCGCGAGCGCGCGCAATCCTGGGTAGATGAAGGACTCACGCCGTCACTCGTCGTGTTGGCCGCACGGCGTGGCGTGGTTGCGCTGCACGAGGCGTTCGGCCGCAGCGGTCCGGAACCGGATGCACCTGCACTGTCGGTGGACGCCGTATATCCCGTGTCGTCGCTGTGCAAGCCAATGACCGCAACCTTGCTCATGATGTTGGTTGAGGATGGCCGCTTAAGCATCGATCTACCGGTGGCTCACTATCTACCGGATTACTTCCACGACAGCGAATCGATGACCGTTCGTCATCTACTCACGCACACGTCCGGCATCTCCGACGCCGATGTCATGGCCGAGCAGGTTACGCGTCTCAAGCAGCGAATCGATCTGCCGCCGTGCCCCCAAACCCGAGACGAGACCGTTCACCTGATTCTCGAGGCGCGACGCCAATACCGGCCGCAGCATGCGCCCGGCGAAGTGATGATGTACTGCACGCACGGCTATGAGCTCATTGCCGAGATCGTTCGTCGCCTCTCGGGTCGACCGTTTGCGAGCTTCGCGCGGGAACGCCTTTTCGAGCCGCTCGGCATGAGTGACAGCTCCTATCTGCTGGAAGATCGACACCGCGGCCGGCTGGTTCGGCGTCAGCCCTTCAACAACATGTTCGGTGTCGACCTCAACGACGAGCGCTACTTGAGCCTGCCGTCGGGCGGCGGCGGGCTCAAATCTACGGCGCTCGACGTTGCGCGCTTCGGCCAGTTGTTCTTGAACGGCGGCCGTTGGGGTGACAGGCGTCTAATTTCGCGCGCGACCATCGCGCAGATGACGCGCAACCAGATTGCCGATGGCGTCGGCGAGGAAGGCCCGTGGGGTGCGAGCTCGCAGGCATCGTACGGTTTCGGATGGTTCGTGCTTGGTGATGAACGTTGGCCAGTGAACGGCGCGTTGGTGCCGTCGGGCGCGTACGCACACATGGGCATGGGTGGCTCATCGTTCTGGATCGATCCGGTCAATGAGTTGGTCGGCGTCGTGTTGAGTGTCTGGGACTGGCCGCGCGGTGTCGAACGCATGCCGTTCTTGAATCCGCCGTTGCTTTCGCCGGCGCGATTTCAGGATATGGTGACGGCCGCGGTCGTTTGAGGTTGCAACACTCGATGAAGCTGGAACCAGCATCACCGGAAAGTGTCGGCATGTCGGCACGGCAACTACGGCACGTCGAGGCGCTCGCGCAGCGCTGGGTGGACGATGGCGATGCCGGTGGCATCGTCATGCTGGTGGCGCGACGGAGCAAGATCGTGCTGCAAGGCTCGTTCGGCCGCCGTGCCCCGGATGTCGACGAGCCACCTGCATTGGACACACTGTTTCCCTGGGGCTCGGCGAGCACGTTGATCACCATCACGGCCGCCATGGCGTTGGTGGACGACGGCGTGCTCGGCCTCAATCGGCCGGTGTCGTACTACCTGCCGGAGTTTCGCGGTCCTGGCAAGGAGAAGGTGATGGTGCATCACTTGCTCACCCACACATCGGGCTTTCGCGACGAGGAAGTGGGATTTCCCGGCCAGGTTACTGCGGCAACACGGCGCGCTGCCGGCAATCCTGTCGACATTCCGCCGCACGATGACAACCAGCATCCCGTCATCCACGAATATCTGCACGCCACCTTCGATGCGCCGCTCAACCGGCCACCGGGTACGGAGATGTCTTACGGCCACTACACGATGGAACTGGTGGGCGAGATCGTTCGCCGCGTCACGGGCAAGCCGCTACCTGAGTTTGCGCAGCAACGACTTTTCGAGCCGCTCGGCATGCAGGACACCACCTACACACTGCCAGAGTCGGAATGGCACCGCTTGATCCGACGGCCGCCCGATGCACCGCATGCCGAACTGATGCGATCGCAAGAAGCCAATACGGTGCCTTTCGCTTGTTTCAGTGTGTACACGTCGGCACGCGACATGGCGATCTTCGGCCAGATGTTTTTGAACAAAGGGCGTTATGGCGATGCGCGCGTGTTGAGCCGCGCCGCAGTGAGCGAGATGACGCGCAATCAGGTTCCAGGTTTGTCGGCACAGTATCGCAACGAGCACATTCCCGAAGCGACTTGGGGTATCGGCTGGAACGTGCACGGTGAGAAGCGGGCGCTCGGTGAGGGATCGCTGCAATCACCGCAAGCTTTCTATCAAGGCAACGCCGCCGGACCCATCGTGTGGGTGGATCCCGCCTACGAACTCGTCGGCGTGTACTTCTCGACGGCGCTACGACTCATCGAGGACGAGTGGCCCGGAGATCTGTTCATGAACGCGGTGACGGCTGCGGTGGAGGATTGAGCCTAGCCGACGTCCGTCAGCCCTTCGGTCCGAACAACCACCAGAGCACCACGCCCAGAATCGGAAACACCAGAATGAGCACGATCCACAACACCTTGCTGCCGGTGCCCGCGTTGCTCTGAACGGTCTTGACGATCGCCCATACGTCCAGCACCAGGATGATCAGCCCCAGTAGACCGCCGACTTCGATTCCCATGGGCACCTCCTCGTTGGGACGGCCCGAGTCTAACAGTTCGGAATGCGCCGAGGCCGCAGCTCGACGCTTGGTGACCGACATCGTCTAGGAGTAGGCTTGTCGCTCGCCCCCAACCATCACCCAAAGGGGGCAATGCGAGGCGGCGATGGCAAACAAGCATGTCACGGCGTTCTGGCTTCTCCCCACCCTGCTCGTCACATCTCAAGCCCATGCGGATTGGGAATGCGTGAAAGGTTTTCGCGACACCACCGACGCCGAACGGTCGACGATGACGCACGTGCTCGAGACTGCCAAGGCTGCCCTGCCTGATGCGCCCGAGGGTTGGGTGATCGGCGGCTACGAAGAAATCAGCGTGCGGACGTCCACTTGCATGGACAACGAGATCACACCGTGGTCGTACGGCATTGGCCGCACCTTCAACCGCGCCGACAACGTCGAGGAGCGCGAAGCGACCGCGCGCGCAATGGCGGCGGAGATGGGTGCCGCTCAAGAGGCAAAGCAGCCACGAATCGATGCATTGATGGCACAAGTTCAGGAGCGCAGCGCCGAGCTTGGTAAAGCCGCTGAGCAAGGCGACTACGATCGTGCCGAAGCGCTCCGGATCGAAATCGACGAGCTGTCGAAACAGATGGACAGCATCTTCAACGAAGGCGACCCGGAGGCCCAAGCGGACGCCTTCAATGCTGCGACGATGCAGGACATCGAGATGTCGATCAGCGTCGACGTGAACGCAGGCTCGATTTACTACCCTGAGATGCAACCAGCAGCCACGCCCGAACACGTCAGTCGTGCCTTCCGGTGGCAGGTCACCGATAGCGGTATCACGCGCGCGCATGCGCTGCTGTTGATCGGTCGATGGCGGCTGGGCGATGTTGGGGGCTTCGAGACCGGCTTCAGCGGCGATGAATCGCCGGCGGTGGCGTCTTCCGTCGCGATTCACGCGATCGCGGATCCCGCTCGACTCGATGCGTTGATCGCGGGTATCGACTTAGGCGCAATCGCCGCGCTGTTGCGCTAACGCCTATCGACGTCGTTGTTCGAACAACCACCGCATGATCGACGCCGAGCCGTATGTCGCGGTCCACGCGTCGTGATTGACGCCAGGTAGCTCGGTGTAGTGCACGTCGGCACCAATCGAGCGCAACGCCTCGGCCATGCGTCTCGATTCGTCCACCGGCACCGCGGCATCCGCTTCACCGTGCACGATCCAGATCGGCACCTGTGCAAGTTTCGCCGCGACGCGTTGGTATGGCGTGCCTGGTCC
>QJXZ01000243.1 GCA_003248125.1 Gammaproteobacteria bacterium
ACCGTCACGCCGTCGTCACCGCGCGGTACCGGGATCGGGAACTCGCCACCCGATAAGAAGCGCGCCTCTTGACCCGTGAGTGTCGTGAGCGTGGGCTCGGCCAAGATCTTGGCGAGGCCCTTCTCCTTGGCCGCGTCCAACGCCAGGTTGAACAGGAACGTCTCGGAGATGTAGCTCGCGAACAGGCCCTGATCTTGTATCGCCATGTCGTTGGGTGCGAATTCGTCGATGGCCGGACCCCAAGGCGCTACGCCGTCGTAGGTAGGTCGCCGCCCACCCGGAATCTCGAACGTACCGCCCGCACCGTCCGGAACTTGAATCGGCTCGAACACCACGTCGGGGAACGTCGCCCCGCCGTTTACACCACCGAAGTTCCAATTGTTGTCGCCCTTGTAGATGGAGTTGAACTGCGCATCGAGACGCTTGAGTTCCGTGCGCGCGATCTCCGCCACCTTCACTTCCAACATGACCTGCTGCGCGCCGGCGACGTGCATGAGGTTGATGACGCGACCCACTGTTTTGTCTTCTCGACGCGAGCTCTCTTCCTGCTTGAACTGCGCGGCGTCCTGATCCGTCTGAATCTGCGCCAAATACCCTTCCGCAATGCGCAACGCAGCCTCCATGTTCGAGAGGCTCGACACTCGCCCGCGCAGCGCAATGGAGCGCTGCACGGAAAACGCCTCGATGGGATCATCGGGAAACAGCTGATGAAGCTTCAGCTTCAGACCCTCGAGGTCGTGCGTAACTTCCACCTCGACAGTGCCGATCGGTTGATTGCGACGATCCCAGAGCAACACGTTCGTGCTACCAAGGTCCTTGCCGAGCACGTAGAGCTCGCCCTCACCGAGAATCAGCAAGTCGGCGATGTCTGGATTGCCCACCGAAACCCGTGTTGCGGGGATCGCGGTGCGCAATACGCGCGACTTGTATACCGGTACCTTGAGGCTGGTTTGGCCGCCCGGCGTCAGCACGTCGAAGGTGGGCGTCTCGGCGGCAAGTGCAACGTTGCCGAGCGTGGCAAGCACCATGCAGGTCAGTATTGCGAATGAACTTCTCATCGATGGTCTCCGCTAAATCTTCGGCTTGACGTTGTCGACATTGGTGCCACGAATCACCGTCACCTTCGACGGCACCCAGCGGGGTTTCGCGGCAACTACGACCTTTGGCTTCGCTACCTTCTCGACCTTGGGTTTCTCGGCGACGACCTCGGTCTCGAACGGATTCCGCAATGCGAGCTGGATAGAGCCTTCCTCTCGCGCCTTCACCAGCGTTTCTGCTTGCGGCGGCAACATCTCCAGCGTCACCGCCCGGACGATGACCGGCTCGTTCTGATCCGTCGCCGCAGTCTGATCGACTGCGAGCACTTTGATGTTGCGCAAGATGGTCTCCGACGTCGCGCGGCGGCTGCTGCGGTCCATCCGCGTTGCCAGCACGTCGACACGATTACCGGGTAACAAGAACCCAGCGACGCCGACAACGTCGTCGACCCGCACGGTGATCGCGCGCATGTTCGATTGCACCAACGCCGCCAGCGTGCTGCCCGACTCGTGCTCCGCCAATCGGCTCGCGACGATCAGTTCGTTGCGCGCGATCAGTGCAGTCGACACCTTGCCCTCCACCGCGGCGGTTTCGGCGAACGCGTTGTCGGGGCGACTGCCGAGCGGCATCGTGATCGTCTTCAGATGACGTCCCTCGATCTTGGTGCCATACGGAATCTCGAGTGCGGCAACAACTGCGACATCGCCGGCTTCATCGGGAGATGTGTTCAGCCGCTGCGTAACCCAGGCGTTTGCCGCCCAAGCCGCAAATGCCGCGAGCACCAAACTCAATACGACCAATATGGTTCCTCTACGTCTCATCATCGTTGACCTCTCTGCTTCGCGGCCGCATCGACTTCATCTTGGTCCAACGCGACGAAATAGTTCTTCCAGGCCCAGCGCAGGGATTCCGCACTGAGGCGCTTCGGTTCTTGCAAATATTTGGCGCGATCCACCGCGATCCCGAGCAGGTCGCGCGGATGACACGGTAGGAACGGCACGTTGTTGGATGCGTGCAGCTCGTCCACCAGGAACGCAAACGAGACGTCGTCGAACGGCACGCCGCGTCGCTCGCACTCTTTGCGCCAGACGCTCAAGTACTGATCTCGATTCAACGCCGGAAACTCGATCTTGTAGCCGATGCGCCGTAAAAACGCTTCGTCGGCGAGCTCTAGTGGATTCATGTTGGTCGTGAACACCAGAACCACATCGAACGGCACGGAGAAGTGCCGACCACCGCCGAGACTCAAATAGTCCTTGCGGTCCTCCATCGGAATGATCCAACGGTTGAAGATTTCGTACGGGCTTGCCTGCTGCCGGCCCATGTCGTCAATGATGAAGATCCCGTTGTTGGCAAGCATTTGCAGCGGCGGCTTGTACGTTCGCGTATGGGGATCGAACTGCATCTGCAGCATATCGATGGTCAATTCGCCGCCGGTGATGACCACGGGACGCTCGACCCGCAGGTAGCGGGGATCGTGTCCTTGATCGAGCAGAATCCCCCTGGCATTGGCATCGTCGCAGACACGATGAATTGCCGGATCGAAGACGGGAACCGGGTGATCGCCGACCATTACCGCATGCGGCAACAGCACTTCGCTCTGAAACAGACGGGTAAAACGCTGTGTGATGTATGTCTTACCCGCGCCCGCCGGACCGTAGACGAAGATCGCGCGCCCCGAGTTGAGCGCCGGACCAAGCTGGTCGACCACGTCTTCCGCAATCACAACGTCGGCGAGGGCCGCTCTCATGGCGTCGCGCGTCACCTTGTGATCGTGCACACTCTGCGCCGCCACGAGCGCCGAATACGCGCTCAGAGGTATAGGTGCCGGACCCAAGTAGCCACTACGCGAAAATGCGTCGTGTGCCTGCACCCGGCCGCGATCCGTGAGCTTGTGGCGCAGTCCCGCGTCGTGCGAGTTGGCCGCCAGCACTTCCACCAAGGCCTCTTGGCGCATGAAGAGCAGCACGTCTTCGACGATGCCACCGCTCAATGCCAATTTTCTACTGAGCTCGCTCACGGTCAGCACACCTGCGTCGAACAGGTGCTTGACCGCCAAATCCGTTATTGCCGCACGGGACAGACCGGTATCGGCTATGCGTTTTGGCCGCGGCGCCAACTTGGCAAACGCGTGAGCAAGGTAGTCGTCTCTCTGTTGCGCGAAATCAAGATTGGAATTCATGGTTGTGTTCAATTCCACGTGATTAAGGAGAGCCCCTGCGCTTGCAGGAGCGCCGCGGAAAGTGCGCCTGCGCAGATGGCACCTGCATAAGGGAACTGCCAATCGGTCTCTTGCGCTGTCTCGGAATGCTCGGTCGATTGCGGCGACCACGTCCGGTAAGCGAGCACGCCACTTGCAAAGATTGCACCCCACAAGAGAGTCAACAGCACGACGCTGATCGCGCCGATCGGACCAAAAAAGGCCGCTGTCGCACCCGTGAGCTTCACGTCCCCCGCCGCCATTCCGCCGAATACGTAGAACGGCAGCAGCAGAGCCAAACCCACGAGTAGACCGCCCATTGCCGAAGCCGCGCCGTGCACACCGGCATCGGTCACCTGAACCATGAGCGCCACCGCCAACAAGCCGAGCACCAGCTCGTTCGGAATCCTGCGAGTGAAGAGATCGATGATGGTCGCTCCGCTCAGCAGGCCGCCGAGGAGGAGCAACGAAATACTTGGTAGTTCGGTGATCATCAGGACCATTCCGGGCCTTCTCGTAGCGGATGAGCGGACCTCACGGTTCGACTCATCCGCATACGAGTTGGCTGCTACGGCAGAATTGCTTCGATGCTGGTGATGACACCGCCGACGGTGACACCAAGGGCTTGAAAAGCCGTGACCACCGCAAGCGCGATCAACCCACCGGCAACCGCATACTCGACCGTGGTCAGCCCCTCTTCCTCACGAAGAAACTTGAGAATCGCACCTTTCATTTCGGATACCTCGAAATTGATGAACAGTTCGTCGATGCATCCACATGGACGTATCGACGGGAGTATTAGGAACCAATTGATGCCACGACCATTAGGAGAGGATTGCGGACGGCATGCACTGCATTGCCGTTTCGCAACTCGCTTACATGGAACGGCGGCGGATGACCGCAAGCGACGAATTGGAGGAGTCGTGTAAGTTCGTTGGCGCTGGTACGCCGACTACGTCGGACGGGCTATGGCCGAACTGACGTTTGAACGCGCGCGAGAAGTATGCTGGATCATTGAAGCCCGTCGCGTATGCGACCGTAGAAACACTACACCCCTCTCGCGCGAGCAACTTCCGAGCCTCCGCCAATCGCCGACCGAGAACGTACTCCCGAAACCCAATGCCGAACCTGTCCTTGAACAACCGACTGAAATGAAACGGACTAACGTTGCATAGTTCCGCCATGTCGCGGCTCTTGATGTCCTCGCGGTAATGCTGTTCTACGTAGTAGATGGCCTTCAGCAACCGCAACTCGCCAGAAGCGGGATCCAACGCATTCGACTCCCGCTGTCTGGAGAGCACAGAGCGCGACTGCTGCGCGCGTCGCTTCGCCGCCACTTCTTCCAGCGCGTCGACGCAGCTACGCAGTTCAGCTCTAGACACCGGTTTACACAGGAACTCCCACAACCGTGTCCGAAATGCCCACAGCACCAAATCTTCGGAATGCTCGACGGTGAGCATGACCATTGGCACCGAGGGATGGTCGCGCTTCAGGTCGCCGACTCCGGTCAGCATGAATCGTTGCGGATGATCGAAGTCGAGAAACGCGACATCGAATGATCGGCGTTCGAGCGCGGCGCGCGCTGCATCGAGACCAGTGACTCGTGTCAGATCGAGGACCGACGAGAGCTGCTCCTCGGTCTCGTCGGATGCTTCCGACACTCGCAAATTGATCAAGACGCCTTGTAACTTCGGCACGCGTACAACCTACTCGCACGAACATGAATTCGGGCAATCGTGCCCCGAGTGCAAACCCGAGACTGGAACTACTACCCATTCCGCGCGAACAATGTTGACGCTAAGCGACGCCTTTCGCGGTTCTTCGAATGCAAGCGCGCAGTTACATGACCATCGCGCAGCCCGCGCCGATCGGCCAAATGCAAATGCGAGCTTACCTAGTCAGAACAAGCGTTGGCCGGAATCGAGAACTACGTCGCATCGTGAAGCGGTTATCGCTTTCGCCATGCGCCGAGCCGAACAGACAGAGCCGTGACAGTGCCGTAGACGAACATGCCGACTGCTAGGAAAACGAACACGCCCTCGAGTCCGACGTCGAACCACGTGACCGTGATAACCGCACCACCGACGCCGACCACAAACCGCAGAAGCGTTGCAATCACGGGCCAAACCACGTTACCGGCTCCCTGCGACGCGAAGTAAAGCGACAGCCCAAGACCCTGAAACGCGAACATCGGCCCGACGATACCGAGGTATGAAGCGCCGGCAGCAAACGTCGCAGCATCGGTAGTGAAACGACCGATCCAGAGTTCAGGCGCGACAGCGAGCAACACGCCCACCACTCCAGTAATTGCGGCGGCCGCGGTACCACCCACCCAGCCTATGTGTTCGGCGCGCGCGAGTCGCCCCGCGCCGATATTCACGCCCACAACAGTGGTCATCGAGGTACCGAGCCCGAACACCATCGGAATCAAGAGGAATTCGAGACGTGTGACGATGCCGTATCCTGCAAGCGCATCGACACCGAACTCGGTGACCAATTGATTGACGATCACCGTTGTCATCACGACGACCAACGGCGATATCGAGGCCAATAGACCGACACGCATGATGTCGCGAAACAACTCACGGCGAAACGCGTACCGGCGCCATCGCAGACGCACGGCAACGCTACCGAAGGTCAGCCGACCAGCGAGCACTGTGAAGTTGACGAGCGAGGTGAGCAGCAAGGCGTATGCCGCACCATCGATGCCAAACGACGGTAGGCCAAACCAGCCGAGCACCAACGCGCCCGCAACGGGAATCTGTATCAGCGCACCAATCACCATGAGCAGCGCCGGAAACGCCATGTCGCCGGAGCCGCGGAACACCGCGCTCGCGAACGCGGTGGACCACAGAATCGGGCCGCCTGCGAACACGATCATTCCGTAGCTCAGCGCATCTCCTGCCACGGCGGGCAGCGCACCCGATTCGGCAATGAGCATCTCGCCGACAACGACGAACGCGCCGAAGAGCAACAACGACACAGTCAGCCCAATGGCGAGCGCATGCCAAACGAGCGCCTCGGCGCGGCCGACATCTCCCGCGCCGAGCGCGCGCGCGATCGCGCTACCGACGGCGCCACCGAATGCACCGTTGGCCAGCATCTGCACCAGCATCAACAGCGGAAACACGAGCGCGAGTGCCGCCAGCGACACGGTGCCGAGCTGGCCGACGAACGTGAGCTCGGCAACGCTGACGGCGCTCTGCACCAGAAACGCGAGCGCACTCGGGCTCGCCAGACGCAACAACAGAGGCAACGGTGCGTCATTCAGAATCGCTTGGGTTCGCGAATGCCGAGTCGATTCGGCAGCAACCGTGGCAGAGACTGCAGACATGTGTGCGACGTTCGCAATCGAGTACCCGCGACTATAATGATGTCGGGTCGTGGCGACTGGTGGTGAAATTGCACCGTCGCGCGCGCAATCCAACGCGATTGGCGATGACGGCGGATGGCGATTCCAATTCAAACTATCAGGCAAGAATTCGCGACGCGGGGGCTTTCTTGCGTGCGGGGACTGCTACCACCCGAGCGGGTACGCCCCGCGCAGCAAGTGTTGCAACGCGCGCTCGAACGACATGGACTCTGGTGCGACGGCGAGTGGCGTCTCGATCACCTAGCGCAAACCACGCTCATCAACGCCGGCGCGGACCTAGTCAAACCCGCCAAGAAGTCCAACGCCTTGGCAGAAGTGATCACAAGGGAACTACTGGATGTGGTGACGGCGCTCTTGGACGACCGCAAGTTCGCAGCGGCCATGGACATACCTCAGATACTGTTCACGCTTCCGAACGCAGCTACGTGGACAGTACCGCACGCGGTCTGGCACTTGGACGTACCGCGTCTGCCGCAGGGCGGCGCGCCTGGCGTACAGATCTTTACCTTTCTGAACACCGTGGCACCGGGTGGCGGCGGCACCTTGGTGGTTGCCGGTTCACACCGATTGCTCAATACCGGAGAACGGATCGCGTCGCGCGACGTGAAGAAACGGCTGAAGCGGGAGCCCTATTTCAAGGCGCTGATGTCGCGTGACACCGGAGACCGGCTGAGATTCGTGCAGGAGCCAGGGCGAGTGGGCGATGTGGAGGTGCAGGTGGTCGAGCTCTGCGGCGAGCCGGGCGATGTCTATTTCGTCGACATGCGAATGCTGCACACGCTGGCGCCCAACACAGCGCCGGTGCCCCGCATGATGCTCACGCACCGATATCTGCTCGAGGACATGCGCGAATCCATCTACGGAAATTAGCCGGCCTGCCTGCATCCAAATGCACCACCGATGTATCTGTACGGGTGTAGACACCTCGAATGGAGACGCTTCGACATGGATGATCTGGGATTGGGCGCCGGCCTCGCCGCCTTGGCATTCTGGGGTTTCGTGGCCGTTGCGGTGGTCACCACCGTGTGGAACGGGATCCGCAAGCGTGAAACTCAGCACGAGACGCTGAGGCGGGCAATCGAGAGCGGCCAGCAAATCGACGATGCATTGCTCGCCAAACTGGCACTGGTCGGCAATGACGAGGAGCGCCGGCCCGACCGCGAATTCGGGATCACCGCGATGTGGGTACTGCCGGTCGCGGCCGGCGTGGCCGTGCTGGCCCTCATCCTCGGCATTGCGGTACCCGACGCCATGCTGCCGTTACTAGGGGCATCCGGCTTACTCGCATGCCTCGGCATTGGTTATCTGATCGCTGCCAAAGTCGTTGCTCGCTGGTACGCGGGGGACGGTGACTCGAGGCCGTAGCCTTGCCCGGCACGCAAGAGCACTACCCTCAGTGTCCCGAAGCGATGATAGTGACGCTCGCACAGTCGGGCGATCGGGCTGCGTTCGCCGATCTGATACGACGTCACCAGCAAGACATCCGCAGCTTCATGCGCCGGTGCTGCCGCGATCCGACGTTGGCGGACGACTTGGCTCAGCAGGTATTCGTGACGCTGTGGCTGAAGATCCGCACGCTGAAGAAGGCAGATTCGTTTGGCCCATGGCTCCATCGGCTTGCAATCAACACCTGGCTGCTGCACAGGCGCAAGAACGATGCGCTCGCGCATGCGGCTGCACTGCAGCACCACGAACCTTCGATGCGTGCGCCCGCTGGGCTTGCCATCGACTTGGACAACGCGCTCGCCGAACTGGACGACGCGCAGCGCCTGTGTGTGGTGCTTTCCTATCAACAAGGTATGTCGCATGGCGAGATCGCAGCAGCGACCGCGC
Source organism: Gammaproteobacteria bacterium (assembly GCA_003248125.1). Lineage (GTDB taxonomy): Bacteria > Pseudomonadota > Gammaproteobacteria > Pseudomonadales > Azotimanducaceae > SZUA-521. The sequence goes on from QJXZ01000243.1 coordinate 8,445, forward strand.
TGCCGCTCGGCACCGTGAAGTCGCATATTCAGCGCGGCGGGAAACGCTTGCGCGAAATCTTGTCCGCCTACCGCGCGACTGCCGAAACGGAACAACGAAATGACCACTGACCACGACCCGGTGATCGCCGCCTGGTTTGCCGAATCGGCGCATCGATTGCAGACCGATCCATTCACCGAGCGCGTCATGCAGCGAATTCGGTTTGCTCGGTACTGGCAATGGCTGCCCCTCGCTGTGGCCGGACTAGCGGTAATCGCGGCGGCATGGTGGCTAGCCGTGCCAATCGAGTTTGCTAGTCTCGTTGCGCGCGTGCTCACCACATCGTTGGTCGATGTCGGCGAAGGCGGGGTTGCCTGGCTGCTCGCGCCGATCAACAGCGTCGCTGCGCTGCTCGCGCTCGCCATCAAGCTCGCCAGGTCTTACCACGGGCGTATCAGGGCGGCTGCGTACGCTCGCTAACGGAGTTTGATCAAGGGTTTGTGGTGCAGCGACCACTGTCACCGGCCGGCTCGAAGCGTGCCTACGCTTCTTCCTCGATCGGCACCGGAATGGCAACCAGTGCAGCACCGCGGTGACGACGCATCGGGTAGATAGCGATGAATGCTTCGTTGCAGCTCACTTCGGCCGAAGACACGTCCCGCGCAACCAACCGACGATCGCCCTCCTCAACGGCAATCGAAACGCGGTTCCCGTCGACTGCCAGCGACACAGCATCGGCGAAGACCGAGTCAGGCGCTTCCTCGGCGAGCCCGAGCGCAGCCGTTAGCACCGCCGATCGCACGTCACCGTACGAGGTTGCCATAGCTGCTCCACGTGCCGGCGAGCGCATCGCAGCCTGAGATCGGCATGAGGCGTGGATCCGTCCAAGCGCCTACGCCGAGCGTTTCTCCGAGTGGCTGGCTGGACCGCGCCGTCTCGTAGACGTTTTATCCGGCGGGTCCCGAACATAGGACAGCCAAAATAGGGAGTCGCATCGAACGACGTCTCACGCCAACATGTGCCAACGCAACCGCACAGCGGGCTCACAAAGATGGCTTACGACACTCGAAACGTGTTCGCGAAAATCCTCCGCGGCGATGCCACTGCACACGTCGTTTACGAAGACGATCACAGCGTGGCTTTCATGGACATCATGCCCCAAGTGGAGGGACACACACTCGTGGTACCGCGCGCTGCCGCCGAGGATCTGTTCGACATTCAACCGGATTCGCTCGCGCATCTGATTCGTGCAACTCAATACGTTGCCCGCGGCGTGAAGAAAGCGTTCGATGCACATGGTGTGATGATCGCGCAGCTGAGTGGCGCTGCTGCCGGCCAGACTGTATTCCACCTGCACTTCCACATTCTGCCCCGCAACCATGGCATTGAATTCAAGCTGCACGCGCGTGAGCCCGCGGACGCGGCATTGCTCGCCGCACATGCGGCGCGCGTAAGGGCCGCACTCACTTGAGCGTCGAGTCAGTGCGGCGCATGAAGGTCGTTCTGGTAGGTTTCCGTCAGGAACAGCACGGAGATCAGAGTTAGCAGTGCAGCCAACGCCATGTACGCCGAGATGTATACGGTGCCACCGAACTCCGCCAGCAGCGCGGTTGCAACCACCGGCGCAAGTGCACCACCGAGAATCGCGCCCAACTGATAGCCGAGTGATGCACCGGAGTAGCGCACATGCGTGGAGAACAGCTCGGCGAGAAATGCCGCCTGCGGCCCGTACATCATCGATAGGAAGATCTGCCCGCCGCTGATGCCCACCGCGATCCACAGCAGCGAACCGGTATCGACCAGCGGAAACAGCACGAAGGCCCACAATCCGCTCAAGACCGCACCTGTCATGTAGACGCCGCGCCGCCCGTAGCGGTCCGACCAGGCAGCCGAGGCGAACAATGCGGGAATCTGCGCTACCGAACCGATCAACACAGCGGCCAACATGGTGTCGCGCGCGAGTCCAAGCGTCTCGGCGCTGCTGCCGTAGGCAATGATGAACGCGATGAGAATGTAGAACGTCACCTGTACGGACAGAAAGGCACCAGCCGCGAGCACAATCTGCCGCGGATACTGACGAATGGCGACGAGCACAGGCGATGGCGTGTGCTCAGCGATGATCTCTGCCTCCGCAACACTGGCGCTGACGCCTTCATCCTCGGCTCGCTCCTCGACTTCCTCGCGATCGTGTTGCCGCT
>QJXZ01000140.1 GCA_003248125.1 Gammaproteobacteria bacterium
TCGCGCCCTGCACGACGTGTACCGCAATGATCTGGCCCGGCATCGGCGCTTTGACGTCGCCGTCGCCTGCGATGTCGGCCGCGACATGCTCGACATCGGTCGCCACCGCCGCATACTTGATGGTGGCACCGCCGCTCATGAGATAGAGCAAGTCGCCGTCGAAGCACACACCGCACGACACGAGCTCACCGTTCACCAGGGCGGCGATGCTCGACGCATCACTTACCTCGCCAATACCGACGTCGCGGCCGTCGATTTCCACTTGTTTCGGGCGACCGTTGCGCTCCAGGCGCACCACTTGCCGGCGCGGCAGGTTGACGCGGAACGCATCGCCGCGCTGCCACGGCGAATTCGTTGCGCGACGCTGTGCGATCAATCCGGCCGCTACGCTGTCGAATCGTTCGTCTTCGCCAGGAATCAGCGCTGCACCGCGCCGATCGACGTAGCCGGTGTCGTATGCGCCGCTAGCAAACGCATCGTCCGCAAGCACCATGCGAAGGAACTCGAGATTGTGCTCGACGCCTGCGACTTCGGTGGTCGCCAAGGCTCGATCGAGCCTGTTCAAAGCTTCCGCGCGCGTTGCACCATGGGCGATGACTTTCGCCAGCATCGGATCGTAATGCATCGACACTTCGGCGCCGGTTTCTATACCGGTGTCGACACGGGTGTCGGCGCCAAACTTCACGTGCACCAAACGACCTATCGACGGCAGAAATTTCTTGCGCGGGTTCTCCGCATACACACGCGCCTCGATGGCGTGCCCATCGATGCGTAGGTCGGCCTGCTCGAAAGGTAGGGGCTCACCAGCTGCAATACGCAACTGCCACTCGACGAGATCGAGACCAACGATCGCTTCGGTGACGGGATGCTCGACCTGCAGGCGGGTATTCATCTCCATGAAGAAGAACTCGTCACCATCGACGATGAACTCGATCGTGCCAGCGCCGGTGTAACCGATGGCCGCAGCAGCCTTCACCGCGGCCACACCCATGGCAGTGCGCATCGCAGCGGTCACTGTCGGTCCTGGCGCTTCTTCGATTACCTTCTGATGACGACGTTGCACGGAGCAATCGCGCTCGAAGAGGTGCAGCGTCTTGCCGTGTGCGTCGGCGAGGATTTGTATCTCGATGTGCTTCGGTGCGTGCAAATAGCGTTCGAGCAACACGTCGTCGTCGCCGAACGCTGCCTTCGCCTCGCGTCGTGCGCCCGCAAGCGCCGCGGCGAAATCCTCTGCGCGCGTGACCGCACGCATTCCCTTACCGCCGCCACCGGCCGACGCCTTGATCATCACCGGATAGCCGATCCGAGTCGCCGCCGCCGCAAGATGGTCGGGATCTTGATCACCGTGGTAGCCCGGTACCACCGGCGCACCGGCGCCAGACACGATACGCTTCGCTTCGATTTTCGAGCCCATCGCCCGAATCGCTGCCGCGGACGGTCCAACGAAGCTGCAATTCGCCGTCGCGCAGGCATCGGCGAACGCCGCGTTCTCCGACAGGAATCCGTAGCCAGGATGCACCGCTTGGGACCGGGTCGCGGTCACGGCTTCGAGAATTGCGTCGATGTGCAGGTAGCTATCGCGCGCCGCGGCAGGACCGATGCGAACGGCGCGATCGGCCGAACGCACATGCAGTGCATCGCGGTCGGCGTCGGAATACACGGCGACCGTTTCGATGCCCAACCTGCGTGCCGTGCGAATCACGCGACATGCGATCTCTCCTCGATTGGCGATCAGCAAGCGCTCGAACATGGTCACATCCGAAAGATGCCGAAGCGCGCATCAGATACGTCGGCCGGCTCGCGACAAGCGACATTGAGCGCCAGCGCAAGCACACGTCGCGTGTCGATCGGATCGATCACGCCGTCGTCCCACAAGCGTGCACTGGCGTAATAGGGATGTCCCTGTGCGTCGTACTGACCGCGAATTTCGTTCATGAACTCTTCCTGCTCGGCGTCCGGCCACGATTCGCCGCGAGCGGTCATCCCATCGCGACGCACCGTTGCCAGCACGTGCGCCGCCTGCTCACCACCCATGACCGAGATTCGTGCATTAGGCCACGTCCACAACATGCGACCACCATAGGCGCGCCCACACATCGCGTAGTTGCCGGCCCCGAACGAGCCACCGATCACCACCGTGAATTTCGGGACGCGAGCGCACGCAACCGCAGTGACCATCTTGGCGCCGTCCTTGGCGATACCTTGGTTCTCATACTTCTTGCCGACCATGAAGCCGGTGATGTTCTGCAGGAACAGAAGCGGTACGCCGCGCCGATCGGCAAGCTGGATGAAGTGAGCACCTTTGAGTGCGGACTCGGAAAACAGGATGCCGTTGTTGGCAACGATCGCAACCGGCGTGCCCTCGATGTGCCCAAAGCCCGTGACCAGCGTTTCGCCGTAGCGAGGCTTGAACTCGTGAAACTCCGAACCATCGACCAATCGGGCAATCACTTCACGCACATCGAACGGTGTACGCGTATCACGCGGCAGTACGCCGTACAACTCCTCCGTGTCGTAGCGCGGCGGATTAGGTGCACGCGTCTCTACCGTAGATCGATAGGCGACATTGCTCGCGGCCACGATCTCGCGCGCGATGGCGAGCGCATGCTCGTCGTTGGCGGCCAAGTGATCCGCAACACCAGACAGGCGGGTGTGCACGTCGCCGCCACCCAAGCTCTCGGCGTCTACTTCTTCGCCGGTAGCAGCCTTCACGAGCGGCGGACCGCCGAGAAAGATCGTGCCCTGATTACGGACGATGATCGTCTCGTCACACATCGCTGGCACGTACGCACCACCCGCCGTGCACGAACCCATGACGATCGCGATCTGCGGAATGCCGCGCGCCGACAGGTTGGCTTGGTTGTAGAAGATGCGGCCGAAGTGGTGGCGGTCGGGAAACACTTCTTCCTGGAGCGGTAAGAATGCACCACCCGAATCGACCAAGTAGACACACGGTAAATGATTCTCGAGTGCGATTTCCTGCGCGCGCAGGTGTTTCTTGACGGTGATGGGATAGTAGGTGCCACCCTTGACCGTCGCGTCGTTGCAGACCACCACGCATTCGCGAGAAGAGATGCGGCCGACGCCGGTGACGATACCGCCGCATGGCACTACGTCGTCATAAAGCTCGTGCCCGGCGAGCTGCCCGAACTCGAGAAACGCGCTGCCTGGATCGAGCAGGCGGTCGACTCGCTCGCGTGCCAGCAGCTTGCCCCGTTCGGTGTGCCGTTTACGCGACCGCTCGTCGCCGCCCAGCGCGATCAGCTTGCGATGGTGGTCGGCGTTGCGAACAAACGTCTCATCACGCGGATCGAGCTTGGTGCGCAGTAGCGCCATGCGTCCGACTCCAAGAAGGGGCCGCAGTGTAGCGCGGCAGGGCTCCATTGGCAGGCTCGCCGCCCCCATACTTGAGCAGGTGGCGGGTGCGGGAGTAGTGTCTAGCGCACCCCGGCCGCGACGTGCCGGTCTTGCTTGTGTGGTGAGGTCGTCATGTTCAAGGTTCTCGGCTTGGGCAAGTCGTGCTGGGGGATCATTGCTCTAGTGCTCCTGTGGCCAGGGCTCACTGTCGCCCAGGACGCGGACACGCAGGAAGTCGAGCGCTACACGCTGACCGAAGCCGGACTCGCCAAATTCAAACAGGCGATGAGGAACCTGACGGCGTTGCCTACTTCGGCAGACAACTGCGAGGGGCTCGACGATTCGGCGTCGCTGTCGGACATGGCCGCACAACTCGACGCTATGCCCGGTGTGAAGGGCGCCATTCAGGCTGCCGGCATGACCACGCGTGAATATGCCGTGTTCAATCTGTCATTGCTGCACAATGCGATGGCCGCGTGGGCCGCTAGCCAGCCCGGGGCCAAGTTGCCGCCCGGTACCTCGCAAGCCAACGTCGATTTCTACAACCGCCACGCGACCGAGATCGCCAACCTACCGCGGCCTGACGAAGGTGACTGTGACGACGGGATGACCGAGGACGACTACGACGAATGAGCTGAGCGTCGCGGCGCAACCCATGAGCGAACGCTTGCGCAGATGCAGAGTCGCCCTTGTTGCGATCGCGACCATGACCGTGGCCGCTTGTTCGGAAGAACCCGCGCAAACCGCGACCAGAACCGAAGCGCCCGCACCGCCACCGCCTGCCGTCGATCTGATTGCTGCCGACATGGGCGGCGCAATCGAGGAGCTCACCGACAACTACGGTCCCGGTTTCACCGGGCGGCGACTGATTGACGGCTCTCTACAGCCAACTTGGAAGCTCGATGCACCTTTCTCCGCCGGCGAAATGGGTGAGATGCCCTACCCACAGGAAGTCGTGTTCTCGTTCTTCGAACGCGAGCCTGCGCGAATCGGCGCGCTCGAAATCGTGCTCCCCGACCCTGCAACGCTCGCGCCGAAAGACATCGAAGTCTGGGTTGCGCAGGATGCGCCAACCGGCAACTTCATCAAGATCGAATCCCAGTCACTAGACGCCAAGCCGGGCACACAACGGGTCTCATTCGATCCGATCGAGGCGCGCTACGTGAAGTTGCGCGTTCTCTCCGGCAGCGCGCCCGAGGGACTCGAGATCGCCGAAGTGCGCGTCATCGAGGCGGAATCTGCCAGCTACACGCCGCTCTTCGAGCGTGCGCCGCTGGTGCAGTACTGGAAGGGCAGTCCGCGCGAAGCGGCGCAACGGGGCCTCGACTGGCTGCAGCAGGCGGGGCCGGTATGGATCAAGCGCAACGGCTGCTTCGGCTGCCACGTCCAGGCACAGGTGTTGATGGGGCAGGCTGTTGCACACGAGCACGCGTATCGCGTCAACCGACGATCTGTGCAGGCGCTCTACGATCACACAAGGGAGCAGAGCTCTTGGGGTAGCTGGTGGAATCCATCGCACTCCGCCAATGCGTTTGGCGCGATGGGCACGACATATGCGATGGAAGTGCTCGGCACCGACGACGATAGGAAGTACCCATACGTCGATCGTGGTCTTCAGGCCGAGGCATCGAATCGGCTACTCGAAAATCAGTTGCCGGACGGCTCGTTCCCGGTCGATGAGGTGGCACCGCCGATCGTGCAGGGCAAGTTCATGACCACCGGCAACGCCCTCGTCGCAATCGAGTGGACAGCGGCTCACTCGGAGGACCTGAAATACGATGCCGCTGCCGAGCGCGCATTGGCTTGGATCGTATCGAACGAACCAGAGACGACGCAGGACAAGGCCTTCAAGGTCATCGCGCTCATGCATTACGGTACGGCCGATCAGAAGCGCACTGCCTGGTCGGCCGTGGAGACGCTTGCATCCGAGCAACAACCGGATGGCGGTTGGAAAGAGACGATTGCCTCAGCAGGTTCTAACGCGATCGCAACCGGCCAGGTGCTGTATGCCTTCAAGCAGGCCGGGGTCAGCATCCACGGCGAATTGTTCAGGCGCGGTGTGGACTTCCTCCTCAGGCATCAGATCAACGATCCCGAGTCGCTCGACAACGGTTCCTGGGCTGCAATGAACACCGCGAGCGAAAAACCTTCGGGATACGCGCACACGATGTGGGCGGTCATCGGACTCGCCGGTGCGTATGGCCAGGCGCCCACTGGTGCGCTACAGATCGTCAAGCAACAGGGCGACAGGCCGCCGGCGCGCAACCTGGCGATCGTGCTCGACGTGTCAGGTTCGATGACCGCCAAGCTCGGCGAGCAATCGCGATGGACCACGGCGCTCGCGACGCTCGACGAGGTGCTTACCGCATTGCCGGAAGATCTGAACGTTGGACTACGCGTGTATGGCCATCGCTTCTCATCCAAGGCGGCCGCAACGTGCACGGATACGGAGCTCTTGGTACCTATCGCGAAGCTCGACCGCGCGCGAATCGGCAAAGCCGCATCGGCGCTGCGACCACGCGGCGAGACGCCGCTGGTTCATTCGATACTGCAGGCCGTGGACGACCTCAAGGCCGTCGGCGGCGGGGCAGTGACCCTGATCACCGATGGTGAAGAGAGTTGCGGCGG
>QJXZ01000043.1 GCA_003248125.1 Gammaproteobacteria bacterium
GAGATCGGGTTCGTAGACGTAAAGGGTATCGCCGTCGGTGACGATGAGTTGCGGGTAAGGATCCTCCACGACCCATTTGAACTGTCGCGGCCGCGCGATTCGCACGTAGCCTGCAGAGTTCTCGCGCAACTCACCTCGCTCACCCAGCACGGTCTGCGTGAACTCCGCTTCGAAGCGTTCGACCGGCATCAACAACCCAGCGATACGCTCCGCCGCGCCCTGCTCACCACTTGCCGAGCCAGCCGCAAGACAGACCATGAAGGCCGCGAGCAAGCGCTCAGTCACGTTCGGGCACCAGTACTTCGCGTGAGCCATTCGTGTTCATGGCACTCACTACACCGGCCGCTTCCATCGCCTCGATGAGGCGCGCCGCCCGGTTGTAGCCGATACGCAACTTGCGCTGCACGGCCGAGATCGACGCCCGACGTGACTCCAGCACGAACGAAACGGCTTCGTCGTACAACGGATCGTCCTGCTCTGTCGATTCGCCTTCGCCAAACTCGGTGAAGCCGGCCGCATCGAGCGGGACGTTGTCGCTCGACAATACGCCCTCGAGGTAATCCGGACCGCCGCGCTTCTGCCAGTCCTTCACCACGCGATGCACTTCTTCGTCGGAAACGAAGGCGCCGTGCACGCGCGTTGGAATCGCAGTACCTGGCGGCAAGTACAACATGTCGCCATGGCCCAACAGTTGCTCGGCACCGCCCTGATCGAGAATCGTGCGCGAATCCACTTTAGACGACACCTGGAAGCTCAAACGCGTTGGGATGTTCGCCTTGATGAGGCCGGTGATCACGTCGACCGACGGTCGCTGCGTGGCCAGTACGAGATGAATGCCGGCCGCACGCGCCTTTTGTGCGATGCGGGCGATGAGCTGCTCTACCTTCTTGCCGACCAACATCATCATGTCGGCGAATTCGTCGATTACGACGACGATGAACGGTAACGGATGCAGGGGCTGAGCCGGTTCCAGCGAGTCCTCGGGCCATAGCGGGTCGGCAATCTCGCTGGCCGCGACCTTGCGATTGAATCCGGCGAGATTCCGCACGCCGAGTGCCGCCATCAGCCGATAGCGGCGCTCCATCTCCACCACGCACCACTGTAGCGCGTGAGCGGCTTCCTTCATGTCGGTCACTACCGGCGTCAGCAGATGCGGAATGCCTTCGTAGACCGAAAGCTCGAGCATCTTCGGATCGACGAGGATGAGGCGCACCTGTTCTGGTGTGGCCTTATACAGAATGCTGAGCAACATGGCGTTGACACCGACCGACTTACCCGAACCGGTGGTGCCCGCAATCAGGAGATGGGGCATCTTGGTGATGTCGGTGACGATCGCTTCGCCGGCAATGTCCTTGCCGAGCGCGAGCGTCAGCGGCGAGCGCGCATGCTGGTAAACGTCCGAGGTGATCAGCTCCTTGAGGCGCACGATGCTGCGGTGCTCGTTGGGGATCTCGATGCCAACCACAGACTTGCCGGGAATCACCTCCACGATTCGCACGCTAATCACGGCGAGCGAACGAGCCAGGTCCTTCACCAACCCGCTTATTCGACTCACCTTCACGCCAGGCGCAGGCTGGATCTCGAACCGTGTCACTACGGGTCCAGGCAAGACCGACACGACTTCGGCGTCGACACCGAAATCCTTGAGCTTGAGCTCCAACAGCCGCGAGATGGCGGCCAGCGACTCCTCGGAATAGCCCCCGCCCTTGTCCTCGTACTCGTCGAGCAATTCACTGTCGGGCAGCGAACGAGGGTCGGTCGACTCGAACAACGGTCGTTGCTGGGGCTTGGGCGGCGGTAGCGTGACGGCCGGCTTGATCTCCGGTGCTTTGCGATTCGCAGGCAATATCTGGGTCGCAACCGCAGTTTGTCGCTCTCGGCGTCGCGCATCTCGCGCCTCGCGATGCTCACGACGCGCCTGCATTCGGTCTCGCAGGACGTCGAGTAGCGCAATCACGCGCGTGCTCCCGGCATGCAACGAAGCGCCCGTTCGTTCCGCGAACACCAGCCATGAGAACCCAAGGGCAGCTTGCAGACCAACACTGACCGCCACCACGGCGATCAACGTGAGTCCTACCCAGTTGAACAGTGGCAATCCGGCGCCGACGAGCCAATCGGCAATCATGCCGCCGGGGCCAGCAGGGAGGTCGCCTTCGGGCGCAGCGTGCAGGCGAACGAGGATCGCGCCGAATACGAGCACCATGAGCCAGCCCGCGACACGCAACGCCAGGCGACTCGCTTCCCAACGGCGCACCCTTAGCGTCCGTACGCCCGCGATCAGCAACACGATTGGGATGAGAAACGCCATGCGGCCGAACAACGAGAACAAGATGTCCGCCGCCCACGCACCGGACGTGCCGACCCAGTTGCGCACTTCGAGGGCGGTACCCCGAAACGACCACGCGGGGTCCATCGGCGAGTAAGACGCCACCGCCAGAAAAGCGTAGGCCGCCAAGGCAACCAGGCCGATCAACGCGACTTCCTTGAGCGGCGCGGCGGTCGCTGCACTGTTGGCGCGGGCTCTCACGTCATCACCTCGAAAATGGGCTGCCGCGCGGAGTGTATCTCGACTGCCATCCGGCTACAAATTCCTCATTTTATTCATGACGTTACTCTTCATTTCTCGATCTGTTTGAGAAGTCGACTCGGGCCTTCGGACATTCGAGTATCATGTCGCGCTTTTGCTTACCGCCCGAGCCACCATGCGCCCCGACAAGAAGAAGGTCATCGACGAACATTGGTCCGACGAACGGGTCAAAGGGTTCCTCGACTTGACGCCGGCCGCCACCGGCGACCATCCCGACTTCCAGCGCCTACTGCGCGCGTATCGCAGCATGCGGGCGGAGGATTTCGCACGATTCGTCGGCTATTTCGTCGCCGCCGGCCATGACCTCGACGCTGAGAACGAACAGGGTCAGACATTCTGTGCCCACGTCGCTACACATCGGCACGCCGGTCCATTCATCGCTGCCGTCGATGCCCATCGGAGCGGCACATGACGACGCTCACGGGCCATCATCGGCTGATCGTGCTCGGCTCTGGGCCAGCCGGCTATACCGCGGCCCTTTATGCGGCGCGGGCGAATCTTCGGCCGCTGCTCATCACCGGCGTCGAAGTCGGCGGCCAATTGACTACCACCACGGACGTCGACAACTGGCCCGGCGATGCCGACGGCGTGCAGGGACCCGAACTCATGCAGCGCATGCAACGTCATGTCGAGCGGTTCGGCGTCGCGTTCGCACACGACCAGATCCATACCGCCACGCTCGCTTCGCGGCCGTTCCGTCTGTTGGGAGATCAGGGTGTGTACACCTGCGATGCCTTGATCATCGCTACGGGCGCATCGGCGAAGTATCTCGGCCTGCCATCCGAAGAAGCATTCAAGGGTAAGGGCGTCTCCGCATGCGCCACGTGTGATGGCTTTTTCTTTCGCGGCCAGGAAGTCGCCGTAGTCGGTGGCGGCAACACGGCTGTCGAAGAGGCACTGTACCTATCGAATATCGCATCGAAGGTGTACTTGGTGCACCGACGCGACGCGCTGCGCGCGGAAAAGATCATGCAGGACCGGTTGTTCGATCGCATCCAGGCGGGCAAGGTCGAACCGATCTGGCATCACGTATTGGACGAAGTGCTCGGCGACGAATCCGGTGTCACCGGGGTCAAACTGCGATCGACGATCGCCGAAGCCGACCGCACCATCGCGCTCGCCGGCGTCTTCATTGCCATCGGCCATACGCCCAACACCGCCCTCTTCGAAGGCCAATTGGCCATGCAGGGCGGCTATATAGAGATCAACGGCGGCGGTGACGGCAATGCCACCGCAACGAGCATTGCCGGGGTGTTCGCGGCGGGCGACGTCGCAGACCATGTGTATCGGCAGGCCGTCACGTCGGCGGGATTCGGATGCATGGCGGCACTCGACGCCGAACGGTATCTCGACGCGCAAGCCGCGCCGTGAAGGAGTGGCCGTGGCGCGGCCGCAGTGGCTCGACTCCGATCGCTACGAATTTCCGGATCCTCGTCTAGCGCTGACCGAGCCGAACGGGCTGCTCGCGATCGGCGGTGACCTCGCGCCAGGCCGTTTGCTCGCGGCTTATCGTGCCGGCATCTTTCCCTGGTTCGACTCGGATGGCGGACCACCGTTGTGGTGGTCGCCAGACCCGCGTGCTGTATTGCTGCCCAAGGACCTGCGCATCTCCCGCAGCCTCGGCAAGCGACTGCGACGCAATGATTTCCGCGTTACGTTCGACTGTGCCTTCCTCGACGTGGTCACAGAATGCGCCGCGCCACGTCGCGGCGACGCGGGGGCCAACCGCGGAACTTGGATCACCAAGGCCATGGCCGCCGCCTATACCGAGTTGCATCGCTTGGGCTATGCCCATTCCGTCGAGGTTTGGCGCGAAAATTCACTGATCGGCGGCTTGTATGGTGTCTCGCTCGGTCGTTTGTTCTTTGGCGAATCGATGTTCACGCGGGCAACCGATGCCTCGAAGATTGCGCTGGTCCATCTCGCGCGTCTGCTCACGTCGTGGGACTTTCCTCTCATTGATTGTCAGATGATGAACCCACACCTCGAATCTTTGGGCGCGGTCACGATTTCGCGTTCCACGTTCTTGGCAATCTTGGCCCATAATCTCCGCTACCCGGATCATCGAGGGTCGTGGCGTGATGCCGCTGCTCTCGGTCGGCACACGTAATTCAGCACACGTAATGAAGAACGAAGAGCTTACGGACAAGCAGTTCTACCTGACCCCCTCGCACCCGTGTAGCTATCTGCCCGATCGCAGTGCACGCACGCTGTTTCTCGACCCACGCGAAGCGGTCAGCCAGAAGCTCTATAGCGGCCTGTCATCGGTCGGCTTTCGACGCAGTGGCGGACATTTGTATCGCCCGCACTGCGAAAGCTGTCACGCGTGCGTGCCCGTGCGGGTCCCAGTGCGTGACTTCCACTGGTCTCGGCGCTTTCGTCGCGTCGCACGCGCGAACGCCGACTTGCGTGTCGAATTCCAACCGCCGGTCTGTTCGGCAACCGTATTCGATCTGTACGCTCGCTACATCGAAGGCCGCCATTGGAACGGCGACATGTACCCGCCGAGCGAGGATCAATTCCGTTCCTTCCTGCTGTCGAGCTGGAGTGAAACGTCCTTCCTCACGCTGCATGCCGGTTCCGACCTGGTGGGCGTTGCGGTCACCGACACCATGGAAGACGGTCTATCCGCGATATACACCTTCTTCGATCCCAAGCTCAGTGCGCGGAGCCTTGGCGTCTATGCCGTGCTGAGCCAGATTCGGCAATGCGAAGCGCTCGACCTGCCCTATCTCTATCTCGGGTACTGGATTCGCGATGCCGCGAAGATGCGTTACAAGACCGACTATCGACCGGTAGAGCTGCTAGTCAACAACCGTTGGGTGCGAATGACCTGACCCGAGCCGTTCCGGGCAGCTACGGCTTTGCCAAGGCGCGCACCTTGCGTCAGAATGCGCCACGATTTTTCTGGAGCAGCTCCCTGCCTCATGGCAAAGGAAGAACAGATCGAAATGGAGGGGACCATCGTCGATACCCTTCCCAATACGACGTTTAGAGTCGAACTCGACAACGGTCATGTGGTAACGGCCCACATCTCGGGCAAGATGCGAAAGAACTACATCCGGCTCATCACCGGCGACCGTGTCAAAGTTGAACTGACACCATACGACCTGACCAAAGGTCGGATCACGTTTCGCGCGCGGTAGCCTTCGCCGACTCGATCTCGAGTGCGAGATCGCCGTCGCGCACTGTCACCTTCACCGTGCCACCACCCTGCGATAGCTCGCCGAACAGGATGTCCTCGGCAAGATTGCGCTTGATGCGTTCTTGGATGAGACGCTGCATCGGCCGCGCGCCCATCTTCTCGTCGTAGCCTTCTCGCGCTAGCCACTCTCGAGCGGCATCGTCGACCTCGAGCTGCACACGCTTCTCGTCGAGCTGCGCCTGCAGTTCAGTCAAGAATTTGTCGACCACGGTCTTGATGACCTCGGTGTCGAGCGCGTTGAACTGGATGATGGCATCCAAGCGATTGCGGAACTCGGGTGTGAACATCTTCTTGATCACTTCGAGCGCGTCGGTCGAGTGATTCTGCTCGGTGAAGCCGATCGATGCCCTGCTCGCTTCCTGAGCGCCGGCATTGGTGGTCATGATCAACACCACATTGCGGAAATCCGCCTTTCGACCGTTGTTGTCCGTGAGCGTGCCGTGGTCCATCACCTGCAGTAGCAGATTGAACACTTCCGGATGCGCCTTCTCTACCTCGTCGAGCAACAGCACACTGTGTGGGTGCTTGGTGATCGCTTCGGTGAGCAAGCCCCCTTGGTCGAAGCCAACATATCCGGGCGGCGCTCCGATCAAGCGCGACACCGTATGACGCTCCATGTACTCCGACATGTCGAAGCGCAACAGCTCGACACCCATGATATTCGCGAGTTGACGCGACACCTCGGTCTTGCCGACTCCCGTCGGGCCTGCGAACAGGAACGAGCCGATCGGTTTCTCACCGGCCTTCAGCCCGGCGCGCGACAGCTTGATCGCCGAGGCGAGCATATCGATGGCGGAATCCTGACCGAACACCACCATCTTCAGTTTCTTATCGAGATCACGCAGCGCTTCTTTGTCGGAGCTGGTGACTTGCGTCGACGGAATACGCGCAATTTTCGCGACCACCTGCTCGACGTCGGTCGCACCGATGGTCTTTTTGCGTCGGCTCGGCGGTAGCAACTTCTGCGCCGCGCCGGCTTCGTCGATGACATCGATCGCCTTGTCGGGCAAGAATCGATCTGTGATGTAGCGCTCCGACAGCTCTGCAGCCGCACGCAATGCTTTGTCGGTATATCGAATCTGATAGTGATCCTCGAAACGTGACTTCAGGCCCTTGAGGATCTGGTACGTATCATTCACGTCCGGCTCGGTGATGTCGATCTTCTGGAACCGCCGCGACAACGCACGATCTTTCTCGAATATGCCGCGAAACTCCTGATAGGTCGTCGACCCCATGCAGCGTAGATCGCCGGAGGTCAAGAGCGGCTTCAGCAGGTTGGACGCATCCATGACACCGCCAGATGCCGCACCGGCGCCGATGATGGTGTGGATTTCGTCGATGAATAGAATTGCGTTCGGCTTCTTCTTGAGCTCACCGAGCAACATCTTGAAGCGTTTTTCGAAGTCGCCGCGATACTTGGTGCCGGCGAGCAAAGCGCCAAGGTCCAACGTGTAGACCGTGCTCTTGGCGACGACATCGGGCACCTGCTTGTCGACGATGCGCTTGGCGAGCCCTTCAGCGATCGCTGTCTTACCGACACCCGACTCGCCAACCAAGAGCGGATTGTTCTTGCGTCGTCGACACAGCACTTGAATGACACGTTCGAGCTCGGCTTCGCGCCCCACCAAGGGGTCGATCCGACCGTTACGCGCTTGCTCGTTCAAGTTGGTCGCAAACGTCTCGAGCGCACTCTGTTGCCCAGGCTCACCGCCAGCCCCACCCTCCTCGTCGGCCTGTTCGGCGTTCTCCGACTCGTCTTGACCGGCAACTTTCGAAATGCCGTGCGCGATGTAATTGACGACATCGATGCGGGCGACGTTCTGCTGCTTCAAGAAGTAGACGGCTTGGCTTTCCTGCTCGCTGAAGATCGCCACCAGCACACTTGCGCCGGTCACTTCCTTGCGACCCGAGGATTGCACGTGAAACACCGCGCGTTGCAACACTCGTTGGAAACCGAGCGTGGGCTGCGTTTCCCGCTGCGCATCCCCTGCCGGGATGAGTGGCGTGGTCGATTCGATGAATTCGGAGAGCTCCTTGCGCAACCGGTCGATGTCGGCGCCAACAGCTTTCAGCACTTCGATGGCGGCCGAGTTGTCGAGCAACGCGAGCAGCAGGTGCTCGACGGTCATGAACTCGTGGCGCTTCGAGCGCGCGTCCTTGAACGCAAGATTCAGAGTGACTTCCAGGTCCTTGCTCAGCATGTCTTCGTTAGTCCGTCATTTCGATCTTGGACATCAGCGGGTGATGATTGTCCTGTGCATATTGATTCACCTGCTCCGATTTGGTTTCCGCCACGTCTCTCGGGAAGATGCCCACCACCGCGCTACCGGTCGTATGGACCGCGAGCATGATCTGGGTCGCCTTCTCTCGATTCATGCCGAAGAATCGCTCGAGTACGTGCACTACGAACTCCATCGGCGTGTAGTCGTCGTTCAGCAGAATCACCTTGTACATCGGCGGACGCTTCAGCTTCGGCTTGGCCGTTGCGACTGCCTGCCCGCCCTCGCGGTCGGGCTCCGAACCGCCCGATCCCTTCGATAACCTGCATTGAATATCGAAGTCGGTCACCAGTCTCTCGAGATACGCAAAGATGACTCATTCGTCGCGATCATAGCGTGAAGTGCGGCACGCTGTCTTTGCGCGTGCCCGGCGCCCTTGACTCTCCCTGGGAGAAGGAGGAAAGTGGCCGCGGATGCGAAGTTTGCTTGGTTGTCAAGTGCGGGCCGCGCAGTTGGCAAGCTTCGGGGGGAGGTTTCGTCGCCATGGCGACCGGCAAAGTGAAGTGGTTCAACAACGCCAAAGGCTACGGGTTCGTCCTCGCGCACACTGGCGGTGATGACCTCTTCGTTCACTACTCCTCGATCCAGATGGACGGCTACAAAACGTTGAAGGCCGGCCAGAGCGTGGAATTCGACATTCAGCAGGGCCCGAAGGGCATGCACGCCGTGAACATTCGCGTTGCGGAAGCAATGGACGACGCGGCTGACGGCGCATCCGAAGACGACCAACCTACCGCGGAGCGTGTAAGCCACGCATCGCACAGCGAATTCGTCGACTCCAACTAAGTCGCAAGAGTTTCCTCCGGGTGGAGCGGCCTTGGCCGCGAATCCGCGCGGGTGTCACGTAGTGACAGCGCTGCGACTACATCTTCGCGATCATCGCGGCGCCGAACTCGGAGCACTTCAGTAGCTTCGCGCCCGACATGAGACGTTCGAAGTCATACGTCACGGTCTTCTGCGAAATCGCGCCTTCCATACCTTTGACAATGAGGTCCGCCGCTTCCCGCCAGCCCATGTGACGCAGCATCATTTCGGCAGACAAGATGAGGGACCCGGGGTTGACCTTGTCCTGGCCAGCATATTTCGGCGCCGTGCCATGCGTTGCCTCGAACATCGCCACCGGATCGCCGATGTTGGCACCAGGGGCGATTCCGATGCCGCCGACCTGAGCGGCGAGCGCATCGGACAAATAGTCGCCGTTCAAGTTCATCGTCGCGATGACACTGTACTCGTCCGGCCGAGTCAGGATCTGCTGCAGCATGGCGTCCGCGATGACGTCCTTGAAGACGATTTGACGGCCGGAGTTCGGGTTTTTCAGTTCGTGCCACGGTCCGCCGTCGAGCGGCGTCGCACCGAACTCCTCGCGCGCCAACTCGTAACCCCAATCTTTGAATGCGCCTTCCGTGAACTTCATGATGTTGCCCTTGTGGACGAAGGTCACGGAAGGGCGGTCTTCGGCGATCGCGTACTGGATCGCGCGCCGCACGAGTCGCTTGGTGCCCGCTTCCGAAATCGGTTTGATGCCGACGCCACAATGCTCGGTGAATCGAATCTTCGAAACGCCCATTTCCTCACGCAAGAACTTCAGGAGTTTTTTCGCGCCTGGGCTGTCGGCCTCCCACTCGACACCGGCATAGATGTCTTCCGTGTTCTCACGGAAGATGACCATGTCCGTCTTGCCAGGGTGGACGACGGGGCTCGGTACACCCTGAAACCAGCGCACGGGACGCATACACACGTACAGATCGAGCTCCTGGCGCAGCGCGACGTTCAGAGAGCGAATGCCGCCACCGACCGGCGTGGTCATCGGCCCCTTGATACCGACGATGAATTCGCGCATCGCCGCCAGAGTCTCTTCGGGCAGCCACTGATCCTCGCCGTACACCTCGAGCGACTTCTCGCCGGAGTAGATCTCCATCCAGTGAATCTTGCGCTTGCCGAGGTACGCCTTGGCGACGGCCTCGTCGACCACGCGAATCATTACTGGCGTGATGTCGACACCGATCCCGTCCCCCTCGATGAACGGTATGATCGGATTGTCCGGGACGTTCAGCGATGCATCTTTGTTCACGGTGATCTTGGCGCCATCCTTCGGCACCACGATGTGTTGGTATCCCATTGACTACTCCGTCGAAATAAGGGGGACCGGCGAGGCGCGGCATTATAGCACCGGGTTTTCGGTCGCCTAGTCGTGGCCAAACTGGTTCGATTCAACAAGCCATACGGTGTGTTGTCGCAATTCACCGACCGCGCGAAGCGCCCGACGCTCGCCGACTTCGTGCCGTTACGCGAGGTGTACGTTGCGGGGCGACTCGACTTCGATTCCGAAGGCCTCGTGTTACTTACAGACGACGGCGCGCTGCAGAATCGGATCAGCCATCCGCGCCACAAGCTCGAGAAAACGTACCTCGTGCAAGTCGAAGGCGCCGTCGG